>JBFWOK010000318.1:0-2511 GCA_050250555.1 Limisphaerales bacterium | reverse complement strand
ATGCACCCTGCGGCGGGAAGGAGGGAGAGGATGCTGGCGGCGGCGCGCTTGGCGGCGCCGGGTTGGCCGAGCAGTCGGACGACACCGCCGAGTTCGGCCCGTATCCGGGCGCGTTCGGCGGGGTTGGCGAGCAAGTGGCCGGCGGCGGTGGCGAGCTTCACCGGGGAAGCCTCGTTTTGGAGGAGTTCCGGCATGACGGGCGCGTCGGCGAGGAGGTTGGGCATGGCGAGGTGGCGGACCCGGATGATGCGTCGCGCGATCTGGTAGGTGCTCCAGGATGCCTTGTAGATGGCGAGGGTCGGGACCCGCCACACGGCGCATTCCAACGTGACGGTGCCGGTCGCGGCGATGGCCAGGGTCGCGCGGGCGAGTTCCTGGTCGAGTCCGCCGACGCGGGTTTCCAGGGGGAACCCCTGGCCGCCGTCAATCCTGGTGGCGAGGTCGCGCAGGGATTCGTTGGTGAAGACGGCGAACCACCGGGCCGGATGGTTGGGATGAACGAGGCGGGCGGCCTCGACCATGACGGGCCAGTGATGGGCGATTTCCGAGGGACGGCTTCCGGGAAGCAGGAGAACCCGGGGCGGCTGGGAGGTGTCCTCGCCGTGTGGGCTGAGATCTTCCGGGGAGCCGCCGAGGGCGGCCGGGTGGCGGTCGAGGATTGGGTGCCCGACGAAATCGACACGCAGCCGTGGGTGGCGGGCGGCGTACCACGGCTTCTCGATCGGAAGGATGCTGATCAGAAGGTCGAGGTCGCGGGCGAGGGTTCTGGCGCGGGAGGGGCGTGAGGCCCAGACCTGGGGCGAGACGTATTGGACGAGGCGCGGGCGCCAGTCGGGCTTCTGCCGGGCCCGCATCGCGGCGGCGAAGCGTCGGTTGAATCCGCCGTAGTCGACGCAGATCACGGCGTCGGGACGTTCCGAGCACGCGAGGTCGAGCATCTGGCGGAGGATTCCGCGGAGGCGCCAGAGGTTTCGGAGGACGTCCGAAAGGCCGATGATCGCGAACCGGGTGAGGTCGATGGAAAGGCGGACCCCGGCGGCAGCCATCTGCGGTCCTCCGGCTCCCACGAATTCCGGGGCTTCGCGACCTTCCGCGAGGAGTTGGGCACGGAGCTCGGCGACGAGTTCGGCGGCGAGGAGGTCGCCGCTGGGCTCGCCCGCGATGAGCATGAACTTTCGTCGTGTCACGCGACGGGCGACACTGGCAGGTCGGCGGGAGCCGGCGAAGGCCGAAGTGACGGCCCGTGGTGGCCGCGTGGTGGCCGCGTGGTGGCCGCGTGGTGATCCGTGGGAGGCGGGTTTCAAGAGCGAACGGAGGAATCGTTCACCGACGTGCATTTGACGGCGGGGGCGGCAGGTCCCAGCATTTCGGAAGCCGTCGGTTGGGGATGTCAAAACGAGATGCGACATGAGTTCACGCGTACAGCTTCGGGCCTTGATCCTGGAGGATTCCGAATTCGACGCTCGGGTGATGGTGCAGGCCCTTCGCGCGGGCGGGTACGAGGTTCAATCGCGGCGCGTTGAAACGGGCGACGCGATGGAGGAGGCGTTGACGGCCCAACCCTGGGACATCGTCCTCGCGGACTACAACATGCCGGCGTTCAACGCGCCGCAGGCGTTGAGGATTCTTCAGGCGGCGGGGCTGGATATTCCGTTCATCATTGTCTCCGGGGGGATCGGGGAGGACGTGGCGGTGGCGGCCATGAAGGCGGGCGCGCATGACTACGTGATGAAAGGCAGCCCCGCCCGGCTTCTGCCGGCAGTCGACCGCGAACTGCGCGAGGCGGAGATGCGACGGAAACGGCGCGAGGCGGAAGGGAAGCTCCGGGAGAGCGAACTCCGGTACCGCAGCCTTTGGGAGACTTCGCCGGACGCCGTGCTGCTCTGCGACGAGGCCGGCGAAATCGGGTTCGCGAACCCCGCGGCGGAGACCGTCTTCGGCCTCGCGGGGGACAGCTTTGCGGGCCGCCCCATCGCCTCGCTCGAACCGGGTCCCGGGGGCGGACTGAGCCGGGCGCTGGCCCAGGCTTCGGGCACGTCCGGGGACGCGCCGCGTTCGCTGGTGGAGGGACCCGGCCTTCGCTCGGACGGGCGTGAGATCCTCCTCGAAGTCGCGTCGAGCCGGTTTGAAATCATGGATCGCAACTGGTTCGTCCTGTTCGCGCGCGACATCACGGAGAAGCGGAGGAACGAGACCGAACTCCGCGCGAGGGAGGAGCAGATGCGGGCGGCCCGGGAGATCCAGCAGCGGCTGTTTCCCAAGCAGTCGCCGACCGTTCCCGGGTACGACCTCGCGGGCATGTCGGTTCCGGCCGATGCGACGGGGGGCGACTACTACGACTTCCTGCCGATGACGGACGGGATGGTGGGGCTTGTGGTCGCGGACGTGAGCGGTCATGGGCTTGGTCCAAGCCTGCTGATGATGGAGACGCGAGCGCTGCTGCGGGTGGTGGCGCGGAACCGGATCGATCCGGGCGAGAACTTGGCGCGCGCCTACCGGGTGATCGCCGAG
>JBFWOK010000317.1:0-2639 GCA_050250555.1 Limisphaerales bacterium | reverse complement strand
GCCTGACCCAACCCGCCCGCTCAGCCAATGTCACCGCCCATTCCGATTCATCTCGTTCGTTCTTCACCCCGCCATCTTGCCTCTCCCGCCCCGCCCACGAACAGATGCGGCTCCCTTACCGCTTACGACGGAATAGCTGGCTAACAATAAAGGGTGTATTGCTGCGGAGCGAATCGGAGCCAGCAACTACGCCCTTGGTTGAACAAGCCCGGGGTGAGGAGGACTGAGTCGCAGGGAGTGCCTCTATGGCACTTGTGTTTTCACCGGGCCCCCGGTGAAACGCGTGTTGGAACCCAATCACCACCCTCCCGACCAAGATGGCCGCCCTGATAGGGCTTGGGGCACATGGCAGGGCGTGGGCTATCAACAGGCCGGTCCTACGGACCTTGATTTTGGGATCCGAATCGGTCTGTGGTTGCGCATGGTTCGCCCCGAGGTGACGTCGAACCCGAGCGTTCCGAGCGGCTTGGTCACAAAGTGGCCAATCCAAGGCCCGTCGGGCCGGCCGGTTTATAGCCGCGCCGCCTGTTAAACTTCTTAAGCTCCGCTAGGAGCGACCCACCCCCCCGACGTGTTTCGGCTTCGCGGATTGCCCTCCGGAAACATCGAGAAACCGGATATTCCCGCCGTCGAAGAAACGCAAGGGCCTGAGACCTGTCCGGACGCACCCTGAACTCCACGTGTCGGAGAACACGGGCGGGGACACGCCGCCCGCCGGGTTGGAGCAGTCGCGCCCGCGAATCGGCTCCACCGCCGGAAAGAAGATCCGGCGCACGCGCGCAACGTCCCCCCAATGATCATCAATGATCGTTCTGGCGGCGGTTTGACGCATTTGAGAGAAAAGACACCTCCCTGACGTGAGCGAACCCGGTCCCGATTCCGAGGAAACTCTTTTCTCGTCGGCCCTCCGTTGCCCCCCGGCGGAGCGGGCCGCGTTCCTGGACAAGGCGTGTGCCGGGCAGCCGGCCTTGCGCCGCAGGATCGAGGAACTATTGGGAGTCCAGCGTCAGCTCGGGGACTTCATGGCCACCCGGGACGACAGGGGCGTGGGCCGGCCCCCCTCGATTTCCGCTTCATTGGAAGAGCTCCCGGGCGGGCGGATCGGCCGTTACAGGATTCTACAAAAGATTGGCGAAGGCGGTTGCGGCGTCGTGTACCTGGCCGAGCAGCAGGAGGCGGTCCGGCGCCAGGTCGCGCTGAAGGTGATCAAGCTGGGGATGGACACCAAGAACGTCATCGCCCGCTTCGAGGCCGAACGTCAGGCGCTCGCGCTAATGGACCACCCCAACATCGCGAAGGTCTTCGACGCCGGGGCGACCCCGTCGGGCCGTCCCTACTTCGTGATGGAACTCGTGCGCGGTACTCGCATCACGGAGTTCTGCGACCGGAACCGGCTCTCCACGGGCGAGCGGCTCGATCTGTTCGTCCAGGTCTGCGAAGCGGTCCAGCACGCCCACCAGAAGGGCATCATCCATCGGGACCTCAAACCGTCGAACATCCTGGTCACCGTTCACAATCCGGGGGATCCGGGCTCCCCCAGGATCATCGACTTCGGCATCGCCAAAGCCACGCAGGGGCGGCTCACCGACCAGACACTGTTCACCGCCTTCGAGCACTTCCTGGGCACTCCCGCCTACATGAGCCCCGAGCAGGCGTCGTTGACCACCCAGGACATCGACACGCGCAGCGACATCTACTCGCTGGGCGTGCTGCTGTACGAACTGCTCACCGGTTGCACGCCCTTCGATGCGAAGCGGCTCCTGACCGCGGGCCTGGAAGAGCTGCGGCGCACCATCCAGGACCAGGAGCCGGTCCGGCCTTCCACCCGTCTGGGAACCCTGCTCGACGTCGAACAGACCACGGCCGCGAGGGTTCGCGGGACGGACCCCCTGAAACTGGTCCAGTTGCTACGCGGGGACCTGGACTGGATCGTGATGAAATGCCTGGAGAAGGACCGCGCGCGTCGCTACGAGACCGCCAATGGCCTGGCCATGGATGTTCGGCGGCACCTTGGCGGCGAACCGGTGCTGGCCCGGCCTCCCAGTCGCCTCTACGTGTTCCAAAAGACTGTGAGGCGGCACAAGGCGGGTTTTGTGGCGACAGCCGCGGTGATGAGCGCGCTGGCCGCCGGAGTGATCGTGAGCGGCCTCGCGGCGGTTCGCGCCCGGCGCGCCGAGGCGAAGGCGCGACAGACCGGCTATTTCGCCGACATGAACCTTGCCGATCGCGCGCTCGAGGAAGGCGATCTGCGAATGTCGCAGACCTACCTTCGCCGGCACGCGCCCGGACCCCGAGAAACCGATCTGCGCAACTGGGAATGGCGCTACCTGGCCAATCTCAGCGACGGAGATCCCCACGTCCCGCTCGTGGCCCACTCGTCGCACGTTTCGAGCTTCCGATTCCTCGACGACAACACCCTGCTGACGGCCGGAAAGGCCGACTACCGCGCGGTGCTGTGGAATCTCAAGGAACGCCGCCCATCCACCGTCTTCACCAGCGTGAGGCATGGCGGCAGTTTCTCGGAGGTCGTCGCGGTTTCGCTCCGGCGCCATGCGATGTACTACCGGGCGGCGTGGCGGCGCAGTTCGAGGGTGACCGTGGTGGGACTCGGGAGCGACGCCGTGACCGATCCCGACGAT
>JBFWOK010000316.1:0-2660 GCA_050250555.1 Limisphaerales bacterium | reverse complement strand
GTGTAGCGCTCGAGAAAGAAGTGATAGGGAAGATCGCGCCGGATCGAAGCCTTCGTGCTCAGGATCGCGTTGTTCGGATAATTGTTGTCGATGCGGATGGTCCCCTCGCTGCCGAACACCTCGACCCGCTGGTCGTATCCGTAGACCGCCTGCCGGCAGTTCTCGATGATCGCCGTGGCTCCGCTCGCGTACTTCAGGAGGATCACGACCGTGTCGAGGTCGCCGGCCTCGCCGATGGCCGGGTTCACGCGGACGCCTCCGGTCGCGTAAACCTCGACGATGGGACTGTCGACCAGGAACTGGGCCATGTCGAAGTCATGGATGCTCATGTCGAGGAAGATTCCGCCGGACTTGCGGATGTACTCGACCGGGGGTGGACCGGGGTCGCGGCTGGTGATGTGAACCTGATGGGGAATGCCGATCTCGCCCTGGGCGACGGCTTGCCGGACTCGCTGGAAGTTCGGGTCGAAACGCCGATTGAAACCCACCTGAAACAGGATTCCGGCCTTCTGAACGGCGGCGAGGGCGGCGTCGATCCGTGGGAGATCCACGTCGATGGGCTTTTCGCAGAAGACGTGTTTTCCCGCCGCGGCGGCGGCCTGGATGATCTCGGTGTGGGTGTCGGTCGGGGAACAGATCACCACGGCCTGGATCCCGGGATTGTCGAGGATGCGGCGGTAGTCGGTTCCGTGCTCGGGGACGCCGAGGGCTGTGGCGCAGGCCGCCGCGGTCGAAGCGACGGCGTCGGTGACCATGAGCAATCGGGCGCCTGGCACGCGGTGGCTCAGGTTGGCGGCGTGGAGTTGGCCGATGCGTCCGGCGCCGATGACGCCGAGACCCAGGGGGATGGTTTCCATGATCAGAGGCCGAGGGTTCGGAGGAAGTCGCGATTCCGCTGGGCGCTTTCGCGGGGGCGTCCCATGCCGGGGAGAACATCCTGTTCCACGAGAACCCAGCCTTCGTAGCCGCGATTCCGGAGCCAGGCGACCACCGCCGGGAAGTCGACGCATCCCTTGCCGAGTTCGCAGAACACGCCGTTCTGAACCGACTTGAAGTAGTCCCACTCCTCGGTTCGGGAGCGCGCGGCGATGTCCGGATGGCAGTCCTTGAAATGGTGGTACCAGATCCGGTCCGCGAACCGGTCCAGCGCCTCGAGGGCCGCGGTGCGGTCGGTGTTCGGCGCCGCGAACGTCAGATGCCCGGTGTCGAAGACCAAACCAAGGAGTTCCGGGTCGGTCCGCTCGAGCAGCTTCGCGATCTCGTCCGGGGTTTCGACATAGCCGGCGCAGTGGTGATGGAAGACGGTCCGCAGGCCGGTGGCGCGTTGGACGGCGGCGGCGATCCGGTTGGCCCCATCGGCGAAGACACGCCACTGGGCATCGTTCAAACCCTGGGCGGGGGTGATGCGGCCGGCGCGTTCGGTGCGGAAGGGGTTGCTCCCGTTTTCATCGGCGAGGACCAGGAACGGCGGTGAGCTTTCGGGCATCCGGGAATGAACGCCGGCGAGGAGTTCGGCGACGCGCAGGACATTCGATTCCCCGGCCGAATGGGAGGAAGGATCGACCAGCGCGACGGGAACGAAGGCGCCGAGAAGGGAGATCCCGCGACCGCGGAGTTCCTCTTCGAGGGCGGCGGGTTCGGTGGGCATGAATCCCCAGTCGCCGAGTTCGGTGCCCGCGTACCCGGTTTCGGCGAGTTCATCGAGCATTTGGGCATAGCCGATGGGTTCGGCTTCGAGGCCCTCGAATTCGAGGGAACCCCAGGAACAGGGGGCGTTTCCGACACGGATGGGATTCATGCGCGAGAGGGGCTAGAGAAAATTCCGTTCCTTGGTCCGATTCGACTCCCATTTCCTGCGGGCTTCCTGGACGCCGGGCATGGATGAGATTTCGGCGGGCGGGACGTCCCACCAGCTCTCGTAGCCGCCCACGCCCGCGTAGCGATCGTTCCGGATATGGATGACGGTGGTCCGTGGAATGTCGCGAGCGGCCCGCAGGGCGGCGACGAATTCGTCATAGGTGGCGCACTCGATGACATGGGCGCCAAGGCCGCGGGCGTTCATGGCGAGATCGACGGGCAGCGTCTCGGCGTCGGCTCCGGCGTCGTCGCCGTGGAGCCGTCCGTCCTTGGGATAAATGTAGCGGGTGCCGAAGCCTTCCTGTCCGAGCGAGCGACTGAGGCCGCCGATGCTGTTGAAGCCGGAGTTGTCCATCAGGATGACGGTCAGTTTCCGGTTCTCCTGAATCGACGTGATGATCTCGTTGCCGAGCATGAGGTAGCTGCCGTCGCCGACGAGCACGTACACCTCCCGGGACGGGTCGGCCATTTTGATGCCTAGGCCGCCGGCGATTTCGTATCCCATGCAACTGAATCCGTATTCCATGTGAAACTGCTTGGAATGGCGGCAGCGCCAGAGCTTGTGGAGATCGCCGGGCATGCTGCCGGCGGCGTTGATCATGACGGCGTCGGGATCACCGAGGTCATTGATGGCGCCGAGCAGTTCGCCCTGGCTGGGGAGGGGCGAATGGCGGACGGCGTAGATCCGGTCGACCTCGGCCTCCCATTCGCGGTGGAGTCGATCGCATACCTCTCGGTACGGGGCCGGGGTGGTGTACCCGGACAGGAGGACGATGAGTTCCTCGAGGGTGGCCCGGGCGTCG
>JBFWOK010000315.1:0-2708 GCA_050250555.1 Limisphaerales bacterium | reverse complement strand
CTCGTTGGCCCGCTGGACTGTTACGGCTGTTGGGATCATTTCTGTGGCCGCAAGCGTACCACATCTCCGCCTTCCATGACGAGCCAAGAGGATCAGGACAACCGGACCCCAAGGCGCGTCACCGTCTACACAATGGTAGCGGGCCGGTCTGGATGTTGAATCCTGTCCCGGCCCGCACCGATTCCACGTGGACGCTTCAGTCCCTGAGTTCGCCCATCCGGCCAAGCTGGTAGTCCTCGAACGCCTGTTGGATTTCGGTTCGGCTGTTCATGACAAACGGTCCATGGCCAACGATGGGCTCATTGATGGGCTCCCCAGCCAGGAGGAGAAGCCCCGCGTCGGTCTCCGCCCCGACTTCGATCCAGTCCCCGGCGCGCTCGTATACAACAAGGTCGCCAGTGCTCGTCTGTTCACCTTTGCCAACCTGAACTTCGCCATTCCGCACGAGCAGCGCGGTCGTGAAGCCAGCGGGCACCGGTATGCGGACGAGTTTGCCGGCTCGAAGTTGGAGATCGGCCAAAAGGATGGGCGTGAACGTGCGTGCGGGACCCCGCCGCCCACTGAACTCCCCCGCGATCACCCGTAACCGTCCGGCGTCGTCCGGAAGGGACACTGCCGGAATGTCCGCCTTGAGGAGCGTCTGGTATCCCGGCTTCTCGCCCTTGTACTTGGCCGGAAGGTTGACCCAGAGCTGTACCATTTCCAGGGTGCCGCCTCGCCGGGTGAACTCCGGAGAATGGAACTCCTCATGCACGATGCCACCGGCTGCGGTCATCCACTGCACGTCGCCAGGGCCGATCTTGCCGCCGCCGCCGGAGGAATCACGATGCTCCAGCTCCCCTTGGTAGGCGACCGTGACGGTCTCGAACCCACGGTGCGGGTGGGCACCAACTCCGCGCCGTTCGTTGCCGGGTGCGAATTCGTGGGGCAAGGCGTAGTCCAAAAGCAGGAATGGGCCCAGTTCCCGACCCAGTCCGTTGTAGTCGAATACCGAGCGCACCGGGAATCCGTTGCCGACCCAGTGCGTCTCCGAGCTTCGGTGGATGCGCCGCAGGGCTTTTGCTGTTCCGGTGGTTGTTTCAAGAGTTGCGTTCATGGCTGAGGTTCGCCTGCCCTTGGTCCTTGGGAAAATACCGAGATCGTTGCCTGAGCATACCTATCCGGTCTGGTCTGGGGAGGTGGATTGATAGGAACGAGGACCGCCGTACGAGGCGCGGATGGCGACTGGGGAATATCAAGTTGCTTGGCTGAGGATGCTCCCTCGGTAGGGTGGGTCACGTCATGGAACTTCGCCACCTGCGATACTTTGTTGCCGTCGCCGAGGAGCAAAACGTCACACGTGCGGCGGCGAGGCTCCATGTGTCGCAGCCGCCCTTGAGCCGGCAGATTCGGGCCCTGGAGGACGAACTGGGCGTGGCCCTCTTCGAGCACGGCGCGAAATCCATTCGGTTGACGGACGCGGGCAAGGTGTTCCACGGCGAGGCCAGCGCCGTCCTGCGTCGGGCAGAAGAGGCCGTGCAGACCGTGAAAGCGGTCGCCAGCGGCCGGCGCGGGGAGGTTCATGTCGGGTACGCGCCCTCCTTGACCGTCGAGATTCTGCCCCGCGCACTTCGAGCCTTTCAGGAGAGCCACCCGCAAGTGCGCGTCCACCTGCATGACTTAACGACCGAGGGCATGCTCATCGGTTTGCGGGACGGCGACATCCAAGTCGCCTTGATGATCAGGCCCTCGTCCAAGGCACTGGGAGCGCTCAAGTTCGAGGAGCTTCGCCGCTACGCCGTTTGTGTGGCGATGCACCCGACCCACCCGCTGGCACAGGGCCGCAAGGTGAGCCTCAAGCAAGTTGCTGGCGAGCGGCTGATTGGATACACGCAGACCGACTACCCGGAGTATCACGATTGGATCGCCGATTTGTTCAAGGGCCAAGCATCACCGCCGCAAATCTCGGAGGAGCACGACAGCGCGACGAGCCTGATAGCCGCCGTGGAGGCAGGGCGGGGTGTTGCGGTGGTGCAGCAGGGTTTTGAGTGCCTGGCGGGACCACGCCTCAGCTTGCGAAAGATCGTACCGGCACCCGCGCCATTCGTGGTCGGGGTCGTCTACGAGCCGAAGGGCGGTTCGACAGCGGCGATGGCGTTCATCGAGTCCGTGAAAACGTGAGTATCCGTCACGGCAACCGCATCGGACGGGATCGCCGCCGGAACTGTAGTGTGCTTGGCCGAAAGCCCGCGGGCGTATCTTCGGAGCGTGCTTCCGCGGCTGGCGGACTGGCCGATCAGCCGGGTGGACGAGCTCAGCCCGCTGGTCTCAAGGATGCGGACGAGGCGGCGAGCGGTTTCCTCCGGGTCGATGACCTTAATGCGAAAGAGAACGATGCCGCTGGTAGCTCGCAGCCGGCGGCGTACGGCCATTTCCCCGAAGTCTTTGTCGAACGTGACCAGGAGCCGACCCTCCGCATCCGCAAGCGCCAAGACGTCCACGTCGGCAGTCCTCGGGCCCTGCTCGGCCATCCAAAGAACATCGTGACCGTTCTCCCGCAGCGCGTGGACCGCCTGCCCGGGAAAGTTTTCGTCCGCGCAGATTTGCAATCGACCCATGGTGACGACCTTTCCAGAAAGGGTTATCGCCCCAACCATCGAGTTGGGCGAGAGATTGGAAAAACGCTCGGATTCCCCTTACCCCGCGGTCGCGAAGACGGTGTCGGCAGC
>JBFWOK010000314.1:0-2712 GCA_050250555.1 Limisphaerales bacterium | reverse complement strand
TCCACCCCATGCGCGGCGTGCCGCGGAACGGGGCGCGGTCCATGCCGGCCACGGCCTTCAACCAGCCATTCGCCTCCTCGATCCGCTTGCGGATCACCTGGCTGATCCCGTAGCCCGGATGGCGGGTCGTGCGGTTGTCGATGTTCGATCCACATTGCGCGTTGATGTTCTGCGCCACGTGCGGGGTCACCTTCATCGCGCGTGCCGCCGAGACAAAGCCTGACGTATCATAGGCCTTGTCCGCGCCCACGGTGATCCGTCCGCCACCGGCGCGATCGCGCTACATCGCCAGGGCCGCCTCGATTTCCGCCGTGCCGGTGGCCTGGGTCAGGCGTGCGTCCACAATCAGGCCACTTCGATTCTCCATGAGCAGATGGCCGAGGAACGACAGCTTCGCTTCCTTGCCACGCCCCTTGCGATACAGCCGAGCATCCGGGTCGGTGGTAGATGCGTGGGTCTGGTTGCCTGGCTTGTCGTTGTGGAAGTCCCGTTCGCCGTTGCGACCCGCTGACGGGGCCTGGTCGTGGCCGTCTTTACGCCGGAAACTTTTCATGCTGGCCCAGGCCTGGATCCGGGTGCCGTCGACCGAGAAGTGCTCACTCGACAGCAGGTCCTTGACCTTGTCGGTATTCAGCACGGCATTGAGGAAAGTTGCGGCGAAGTCTCCCTCCAGCAACCGGTCACGGTTCTTGCTGAAGGTGGACGGGTCCCAGACGGGTTCGTCGACAGACAGGCCGACGAACCAGCGGAACAGCAGGTTGTAGTCGAGTTGTTCCATCAATTGCCGTTCGGATCGGACGGAGTAGAAGGCCTGGATCAGCAGGGCTCGCAGCAGGCGTTCGGGGGGGATTGAGGGACGGCCCTCGGTGGAATAGGCGGCATCGAGCCGATCCGAGAGGGATGTCAGGGCAGTGTCGGTGATTTCCCGGATCAGGCGGATCGGGTGGTTGGCTGGGATCCGGGTGTCCGGACGGACATAGCTGAACAGGGTGTCGTTCTGCCGATCTTCGCCGCGCATCGGGGCCTCGTGCCACTGGTTGGTTCGGGGTCGGACCGAATCAAAGGGAATCCAGCGGGGTCAAGGGTTTTTTCAGTAGCCTGCTAAATCTCGCACTCCAGCCGAACGATCGCTCGACCACCCAGCGGCGTGGCAGCAGGAGAAAATCTTTCCTGGCTTCAGGTAGTTTCACCACCTGCAAGGCGATGCCCTGGGCACGCGCGGCGTTCGCGGCGTTCTCCCCTGTATAGCCTTGGTCGACATACGCCAGGGTTACGTTCTCACCCGTGACATCCTGGATGGCCGTATGACCGTATGTCCGCCATCCGGTGAGGCGGCTCGTCCCACACCGTGCGAGTGAACGAGGGTTGCTCGCGGAAGCGAGCCTATCCTCAGCACGGGAGGACGAGCCATGACGGACGATGCCATCATTTACGTAGGGTTGGATGTGGCGAAGGCGAGCCATGCGGTCGCGGTCGCCGAGAATGGGCGCCAGGGAGAGGTGCGTTTCATGGGCGAGGTCGCGGCGGATCGGGATTCCGTCCGCCGCCTGGTGACTCGGCTCGGGAAGAAGCACGGGCGGTTGCATTTTCGTTATGAAGCGGGACCGACCGGCTACGGATTATATAGGCAACTGATCGAACTCGGCCACCAATGCTCCGTGGTGGCACCGTCGATGATCCCCTGTAAGCCAGGAGACCGGATCAAGACCAACCGGCGCGATGCGATCCAGTTAGCGCGATTGTTACGCGCCGGAGAACTGACCGAGGTATGGGTGCCCGACGAAGGTCATGAAGCGGTCCGCGAACTGATCCGCTCGCGGGAAGCCGCAGTGGACGACCTCCGGCGCAAACGTCAGATGATCTCGTCCATGATGCTCCGTTACGGACGCGATTATCCCGGGAAGAAGACCTTGGGTCCGCGCCATGAGCAATGGCTCCAGGCACAACGGTTCGAATATACGGCGCAGCAGATCGTGCTTCAGGAGATGATCCTCGCGGCCCGGCATGCTCGCGAGCGGCTGAAGCGCGTCGAGGCTGCGATCGTCGAATTCATCCCCGATTGGTCGCTGGCACCGGTGGTCGAGGCATTGCAGGCCCTGCGCGGCATCCAACTTGTAACGGCGGCGACCATCATGGTCGAGGTCGGCGACCTGCGCCGGTTCGAAAATCCGCGCCAACTGATGGGCTATCTGGGTCTGGTTCCTGGCGAACGCTCGACGGGAGACAGCGTCAGGCGGCTGGGAATCACCGAGGCGGGCAACGCCCGGGTGCGGCGGGTTCTGGTGGAGAGCGCTTGGGCTTATCGCCACCCACCCCGGACAAGCAAACTGAAGCATTACGTTCACGAGAAAGTTTCGTCTGAAGTACGGGACATTGCTCTGAAGGCTCAGGCACGGCTGTGTGCCCGATATCGAGCGCTCTCCGCCCGTGGCAAGAAGCTCACCGTCGCGGTCACGGTGATCGCCCGTGAACTGACCGGATTCATCTGGGCGATCGGGAGAATTATGCAACCCGGCTAACGCTTTGGCCGCCCCACGTCACGCATGGGCGGGGGCGGGGCAACGGCAGAGGAATTCCCGTCGGAGGGATTGTGGCCGGCATCGCCGACGCCCGTAGTATGACAGGGAACGCCTCGGACGCATTCTCGGCATTGCGGTAACCAACCCGCGCATCAGTGCTTGATCACCGACGTCTTCGAGCCTCGCCTCCTCC
>JBFWOK010000313.1:0-2735 GCA_050250555.1 Limisphaerales bacterium | reverse complement strand
TCGCGAGTCGCCGCATCCCGGGACGACCTCGACGGCAACACCCTCGGCGCCCGCCTGACCGGGTATCTCATTCCCGAGACGACGGGATGGCACCGGTTCTTCATGACCTCGGATGACAACGGGATCTTCTACCTCAGCGAAGACCATTCCCCCGCCCGCCTTCGACTCGTCGCCTCGGAACCCCTGTCGGCGTTTCCTGGGGATTGGATCGCCGGCGCGCAGCCCGCCGTGACCGCGTCGCGCGGAGTTCCACCCGCCAACATTTCCATGCCCGTCTGGCTAAGGGCTGGACGCCACTACTGGTTCGACGCCCGCATGAAGGAAGGCACCGCGACCGAACACCTGGCCGTGACCTGGCAGGCGCCGGGCGATTCCATCCCGTTGCCCAACGAAGGCACTCGTCTCGCCGGCGATCGCATCGCGCGCCCGATCGCCGGCACCGGCCCGCAGGTGTCCGTCCAACCCGCTGGCGGCACCTTCAACCTCGGCGACCCCGTCACCTTCCGCGTCTCCGCCACGGGGACCGGCCCTCTCCGGTACCAGTGGTATTTCAACGGAACTCCCCGACCCGGGGATACCGGCGATACCCTGACCCTCCCCAGCCTGACCGTTTCCGACTTCGGCAGCTACCGCGTCCGCGTGACCGACACGCTGGGAGTGGTCGACAGCTCCCCAGCCCTCGTCGCGCGGGCCGCTCCGATGGAACCCGTCTTCGCCCGGCAACCCCAGGGGCGCGTCGCGAATCTCGGGGAGAACGTCGTGCTCGACGGATTTGGCGAAGGCGCTCCTCCGCTGACCTACCAGTGGCGCCTCAATGGCCAGGACATTCCTGGCGCCACCAGCCCCACCTTGAGCATTCCCGGCCTGCGACGCGCTGACGCTGGGACCTACACACTCGTCGCGGTCAACGCCCATGGTGCCCGGGAAAGCGATCCCGCCCGCATCGAACTGGCGCTGCCCCTGCTCGCCTTCTCGGATTCCTTCGCCCAACGCCTGACCCTCACTCAGACGAACGGCATCGGAACCACCAACAACGTCAGCGCGTCTTCCGAAGCCGCCGCGGGCGAACCGCGCCACGCCGGCAAGCGCGGTGGCCGCTCCCTCTGGGCCGCGTGGCGCGCCCCGGCGAGTGGAGTCGCCACCCTGAGCACCACCGGTTCCAGCTTCGACACCCTGCTCGCGGTCTACACCGGCACCGTGCTCGGTTCGCTCCAACCCATCGCCAGCGACGAGGATTCCGGGGGGTTCCTGACAAGCGAACTTCGGTTCAACGCCGTTGCCGGAACCGAATACCAGATGGTCATCGACGGATTCGCCGGCGCCACGGGGGTCATCGTGTTCAGCTGGAATCTCGATCCAGACCTGCCCGTCCTCCCGAGCCTTCTCGAACAGCCCGGGGACCGTCTCGCGATCGTCGGCGATCCGATCGAATTCCGCGTCACCTTCACACCGGCGGGCACCTCCGTTCAGTGGTTCTTCAACGACTCGGAACTCCCAGGCCGGACCGACCCGATTCTGCGCTTCGACCAGGCCGCGCCTTCGCTCGCGGGAACCTACCGCGCTCGGCTGCGGACTCCCGCCGGCGCGATCCTCGACAGCGGCCCGGCAGTGCTCGAAGTGGCGGACCGCCCGCTTGCCGCGGCTTCGCTCAGCGCGGACAAACTGGACGACCTCTTCCTCGAGGACGAAGCGGCCTCGCCGGGAACCCCGTTCCTGCACGGCCTGGTTCCCGGTCCAGGCTTGCCCGTCGCCGTCGGCCTTCCAGGAAGCCAGTGGACCGATAATTCCGCGTCGAGCCGCAGCGCCGACGATCCCGCCGCCTGCTCGGTCACAGCTTCCGCCACGCGCTGGTTCCGCATCCGCTTCAACGTCCCTGGCGGCAATCCGACGACGATCCGGTTGTCCACGACTGGAACGGAGATGCCTACCTTTCTCGCGGCCTTCACGAACCGCGCGAACCTGCGGATGGTCGCCTGCGACGCCGCCGAACCTCCATCGAAGCCCGCCGCTTCAATCCAGTTCGGCGCTTTTCGCGGCGTCGACTACCTCGTCATGGTGGATGGCATCGCGGGCGGCCGCGGTCCCATCCGGCTCAACTGGGAAGGCGAGGAGGAGGCCCCGCCCCTAATCGCGCTTCAGGACGGGAGGTTCCACGTCGAATTCAGGGTCGCTCCCGCGATCTACGACTGGCAGGTCGCCGACGCCCTGGGATCCTGGGAAACCCTCCTGCGAACCAACCTCCCATCCGGGATCTTCCAGTTCGAGGAACCCACCCCGGCTCTCACCCCCGCCCGCTTCTTCCGCCTGATCCCCACCGGGGCGGGGTCGCGCCCGTAAACCCGCGCCTGCGTCCCCTCCCTGGCCGGGCCAATACTAAGGGACAGGGGCTAATACTAAGGGACAGGTCTTTAGTTAATAAAGCGCTTGCCCGGGGCGGGGCGGCTCGGGCAGGGTCTCGGGCATCATGCGAATGGCGAGGTTGCGCATTCCGGAGGATCGGGCGGCGGGATATTACCACTGCATCTCCCGCGTCGTGGATCGGCGCTTCATCTTCGGCGCCCCGGAGAAGGAGCATTTCATCGCCCTGCTCCGTGAGTACGAACGGTTCTGCCGCGTCCGCGTCCTCACCTTCTGCATCATGTCCAATCACTTCCACGTGCTCGTGGAGGTCCCCAAACGCCCCGACTCCCTCCCCGGTCCGGAGGAGATCCTCGCCGAACTGCGGTTGCTCTCCG
>JBFWOK010000312.1:0-2799 GCA_050250555.1 Limisphaerales bacterium | reverse complement strand
CGGTCGCAGAATCCGCAGCGGGTCGCCAGTTCCTTGGTGCGCAGGACCTCCCATGGAATCACGGCGCCCGGGGTCTTGAGTTGGGGCTCCTTCGCCGCCTCAGGCTTAGCAAATGCCAGGATGGTGGCGCGCCCTTTCGCGTCCATGCCGTAGAGATAGGTGGCGTCCACGGCCGGAACGAGCGAACCCGACTCCGCGTCGGTCACCCGGACCTTGGCCTCCTCGACCTTGATGTCAGCCCCCACGAGGCTGGTCAGGTAGACGAAGTAGCAGTGGGGCGAGCACAGGATGCGCTCCTCGGTGGCCCCCTGGACCTTGGTCAGGTGATGGGGGTCGATGTCGCCGTCACATAGGGAACAGACGGTGTTCCGTGGCCGGGCATCCGCCCGGACGGGTTCTTCGCGGACGATCCCCGCCACCGAAGCTCCGGTGTTGACCCCGAGTTCACTCCACTTGGCGAGAATGTCCTCTTTCCCGAAGAAGCCCGTGTGCCGGAAGAGCTCCTTGCCGCTGGGATCGTAGAAGATCTGGGTGGGGATCATTTCGACGCCGTACTTCTTGCCCTCGTCCGGATTCTCCCAGACATCGATGAAGACGGTGGTGAAGCGGTCAGCATAATCCGCCTTCAGATCGTCCAGGATGGGTTTCATCATCTTGCACGGGATGCATTTGCCGGCCCCCAGATCCACGAGGCGCGGCAGCGGGGCTGGGTCCGCGGAGGGCACGGGCACTGCGGTCGGCGTCGTCGCGGCGACGGCCACGGAGCCGGGGGGCGAGGCGGTCGGACGCTCCGAGCGCTTCAGCGCGACCACACCGGCGACGGCGACGGCGAGCACTCCCACGATGAGAAGGCGAGCCCAGGTGTTCATGGTGGGTCAGGCAGCGGAGGGTTGCTGGCGCGCGACGCCGAGGATCTGCTTCAACTCCTCGATGGAGGGAACCCGGCCAGTGACTTTGACGGTTCCATCCACCACCAGGGCCGGCGTCATCATGACGCGGAGGGCGAGGATTTGGTTGAGGTCGGAGACCTTCTCCAGGTGGTACTCGATGCCGAGTTCACGGGCCGCCTGATCGGTGGCTTCGGCGAGTTTCTTGCACTTGGTGCAGCCGGGACCGAGGACGAGCAGTTGCATAGGTGTGTTCCTTTCCTGTTGTTGGGTTTCAGACCAGGGCGCCAAAGGCCCACCCGGTGAGGGTGGCCATGACGACGACCAGAGCGGTGAAGGCGAGGGTCTTCTTCCAGCCCATCACCGACTTGAGGACAAGAATGCTCGGCAACGACAACGCTGGTCCGGCCAGGAGGAGCGTCAGCATAGGACCCTGATGCATCCCCAGCTTGCCCAAGGCCTCGCAGATGGGGATTTCGGTGAGGGTGGCGAAGTACCAGACCGCGCCGATGACGCTAGCGACCAGGTTGGCCGAAAGGGAGTTGTCGCCGACCAGGCGGGCCACCGCGGCCGCCGGGATCAGAGCGCCGACAAACCCGACGACGAACACGCCGCCAAAGAGCAAGGGTACGATCTGTTTGGAGAAGTCCCAGGTGTTGCTCATCCAGTCGCCGACTTCCTGTCGGTCCAGCCAGCGCCAGGTCATGAGGAGCACGGCGAGGCCCATCGCCCCGGCAAACCACCACTTGCGGTGATGCACCCAGATCACCCAGGTGTCCGCGTCCCGGATCGAGGCGATCTCGGATTTCGCGAGGGAGACCTTGGCGCCAGCAGGGTGGTCGCTCCATGGCGCTTCCAGCTGATACAGGTATTCATCGCGGGTTTCCTGGAGGCTTATGGCGTGAAACGAATCCCCGGAGGTCGTCGTGACGACGACGTTGCCCGGATTGTACCAGTCGCTGATGACCAGAAAGGCCACCATTCCCGAAAGGAGAATCGAGGTCTTCCAAAGGGGGCGACGAGGTGCCCCGGGTTCCGGCAGGTTCGCCGCCTCCCGCACTCGCGCTGCTTCCTCATGCCGGAAGACCAGCGCCATGATCCACCCAATCATGACCGAGAACACGATGGCACCGACCGCACGGCCGATTCCGATGGGCATTCCCAACACTCTCGCCGTCAGGAATATCGCCAAGACGTTGATGGCTGGCCCGGAGTACAGGAACGCGATGGCCGGTCCGAGACCGGCACCGAGCCGATGAATGCCTGCAAACACGGGCAGGACGCTGCAGGAGCAGACCGCCAGCACGGTCCCCGAAACCGATGCCACTCCGTAGGCCTTGGGTTTGGACGAGGTGGGTCCGAGATGTCGGAGTACCATCTCCTTCGAAAGGAAAGTGGTCACCGCCCCGGCGATGAACATGGCGGGGACGACGCAGGCGAGGGTGTGATTCCGGACGTACCATTGGAGGAGCTTGAAGGCCTCCTGAATGGCTCCCTGCACGGTGGCATTGGAGAGGGGAAGGTAATAGGCGACGAGGAAGACGCCCGTCATCCAGCCGAGAACCTGGAGTTCCCTGCGCCAAGAGGCGGGGAGGGCGAGAGGGGCGGCATTCATGCGAGCGAGCGGAAAAGCTACTTAGCGCATTGGCGAAATAGATTGGAAAAAAGAGGAATCATCGTCCGCCGCCGTTGGATTTCACGTCGCGGACGCACTGGAAGAACTTCATCACGCAGGGCGTCATCAGGCGGTAAAAGACCTGCGTGCCCCGTTTGTCGTCATCGACGATGCCAGCGTTCTTCAGGATCGAGTGGTGCCGTGAGACGGTGGGCATTTCAGACCCCACCATCTCGGCCAGTTCGCTCACGCAGCGTTCGCCGCGGGAGTGTTCTTCGACGAGCAATAGCCGGCCTG
>JBFWOK010000311.1:0-2899 GCA_050250555.1 Limisphaerales bacterium | reverse complement strand
ACAGGGATCGGAGCGTCGGTCCCTGAACGATGCCGATACCGATTCCGATACCGACCCCGACCTCGATCACAATCCCGATCACGACCGTGCGGGCCCACCCACACGATGGACCTGCGCCGGGTCCCTGGCCGGGTCTTGCCGGCCCTTTGACTTGGGAGGGGCAGGGCCTTTAGGGTCCGGGCCATGGAGCACCTCCACGCGCCGTGGCGCATCGAGTATATCCTGGCTTCCAAGACGGCCCCGGATGGCGTTCCAGGAACCTCGGTGTTCCGCGCGATCGCGGAGTCCTCCGACGACGTGGCGAATCTCGTGATCGCCCGGGGCCGGCAGTGTTTCGCCCTGTTGAACCGTCATCCTTACAACGGGGGACATCTGATGGTCCTGCCGTACCGCCAGGTGTCGGGCCTCGAGGAACTGACGGACGACGAGATGCTCGAGTTGATGCAGTGGGCTCGGCGCTGCATGGCGGCCCTTCGGGAAACGATGCGTCCGGACGGGTTCAATGTGGGCTTCAATCTTGGGAAGATTGCCGGGGCGGGGATTGTCGAGCACCTGCATCTCCACATCGTTCCCCGTTGGAACGGGGACACGAATTTCATGCCTGTTCTGGCGGGAACCACGGTGCTGCCGCAGGCGCTGGAGGAGGTGGCGGCCCGTTTGCGGGAAGCGCTGGACCGGGGGGGCAGGGAAGGGTTCCCGTGAGGCGTGCTCGACCAGGCGGCTCCCGCCAGGCAACGATCCCGTTCGAACCGTGAGTCCGATCATCGAGGAAATCCTTCATTTCGAGAGCGCGCGCCACGCGCAGGCGCTTTTCAACAACGACACCAAGAACCTTCAGGCGGTGGAACGCGCCCTGGGAGTGAAGGCGACCTCGCGCGAGGGTTGGATCCGGCTGGAAGGCGGGGGTGACGCGGTGGGGAAGGCGCGGAAGATGTTCGAACTGCTGGATGCCTCGGTGAAGGCGGGCCAGACGGTGCGCGGGAAGGAGTTCGCTTACGCCCTGAACGTGGTGCAGCACGAGGGGGCGGAGGCGCTGGCGGGGCTGTTCGACACGCGGATCACCACGTCGGCTCGTAAGGCGCAGGTGACGCCGAAGACCTCGGGGCAGAAACGGTATGTGGAGGCGATCCGGCAGCACGATCTGACCCTGGGCATCGGTCCGGCGGGCACTGGAAAGACCTACCTCGCCATGGCGATGGCGGTGGCGGCGCTGAGGGAGGAGCAGGTGGCCCGGATCATTCTCACGCGGCCGGCGGTGGAGGCGGGGGAGGCGCTGGGCTTCCTGCCCGGCGATTTGTACGAGAAGATCGCGCCCTACCTGAGGCCGCTCCACGACGCGCTGCACGACATGATGCCGGCCGATGAGATTCAAAAGTGCACCGAGCGGGGGGTGATCGAGATCGCGCCGCTGGCGTACATGCGGGGGCGGACGTTGAACAACGCCTTCGTGATCCTCGATGAAGCCCAGAACGCGACCGGGGAACAGATGTTCATGTTCCTGACGCGGCTGGGGTTCAATTCGCGTGCGGTGGTGACCGGCGATCCGACCCAGGTCGATCTTCCGAAGAACCGGCCTTCGGGATTGGCGGAGGCGGTGCGCGCGTTGCGCGGCATCGAAGGGATCGGGATCTGCGAATTCTCGCGCCGCGACGTGGTCCGGCATCCGCTGGTGCAACGCATCATCACGGCGTACGAGGAACACCGGGGTCGGCGGAAGACCTCGGAGGCCGGATGAAGCGAAGAAGTGAATGAAGCTCGACGTCGTCATCCGGAATCGCCAGCGAACCTTCCGGGTGGACGGTCGCCGGTTGCGGAAAGCGACCGAAGACCTGCTCGATCGGGAACTGGGTCTGGCGGAAGCGAACCTCGGGATCCACCTGATCGGTTCCGGCACGATGGCGGCCATGAATTGGCGTTGGCTCCGGCACGAGGGCTCGACCGACATCCTGACGTTCGATCATCGATCGAACACGGGTGAGCCGATGCATGGCGAGCTTTTCATCAGCCTCGAGGACGCGGCCGCGCAGGCGTCGGTGTACGGAACCACGACCGACGCCGAACTCGCGAGGTACGTGATCCATGGGGTCTTGCATCTGCTGGGGTACGACGACGTGGAACCGGCGGCTCGCGCGGTGATGAAACGGGTCGAGAACCGGCTCGTCCGGCGAGTCATGGCGGGCGGGCATTTCGCGGATCTTGTGCGGAGGAAACCTGGGTCGGTCCGGAAGCGTGCTGGCTCGGACGGACGTCGCGTGGCCGGGGCGAGGCCGGCCGGGAAGCGGTCCCGGTGAGGACTTCACCGGCGGAAGCGACCACCGGGGTGATTCTGCGGACCCGGCCGCTGACCGAGACCTCGCTCATCGTGCAGTGGCTCACCGAAGGGGCCGGGCGGATTTCGACCGTGGCCAAGGGCGCTCGCGGGCCCAGGTCGCCGTTTCGCGGGAAACTGGATCTCTTTCATGTCGCCGATCTGACCTTTCGCAGGAGCCGCCGGTCGGACCTTCACACCCTGGCGGAAGTGGGGCTGAAGGAGACGCATCCCGCGTTGCGGACGGACTGGCGGCGTCTGACGCGGGCGGCGTACGGGGTGGCCTTGATCGAGCAGAGCACGGAGGCTGATACGCCGATCCCGGAAACCTACCGTCTCTTCTTGGGCTTTCTTGGGCACGTTCATGGCGGGGAGGCCGCGCCGTGGAGTGTGTTGGCGCTGGAACTGAAGCATCTGGCGGAGATGGGGATGGTTCCCGATCTGGAACGGGCGTCGCTGCCCGACGAATCCCGCGGTTTGGGGACGGCGTTGCTGGGAACCGATTGGGACGGGATCGGACGGCTGGACGCAGCGCCGGCTGCGGTGGTCCCGTTGGCCCGGTTTCTCCAGGGGTTCCTCATCTTTCACCTG
>JBFWOK010000310.1:0-2977 GCA_050250555.1 Limisphaerales bacterium | reverse complement strand
CTTGTCCTCCGGCGTGCCTGATCCTTGGGCGTTCGGCGACTGGCGCGGGTTACCCAGAATGCACTTCAGTTTAGATTCACCGCACTCCGGGCATTCCCACCAAACCAGAGTTATCAGCTCTCCATCATGCGCTTCGACGTTCTTGCCTTTCCCGTGCCAGTAGTGGGCGCCAATCAGGCAACGGAATCGCCGAACCAGGGCGTGCAGCCAACGTCGGGCCGTCCGAGGCTTCTTCGTGTCCTTGCTCACGGGCGGCCCTCCGTGGCTGACGCGGGGGCGTTCGGCGACTTCATCCAAACAATCCAGTGCGTCCGCGCGGTGGTGCCGCACCGATTCCCGAAGAGGGGCTTCTCGGGTGTCAGCGCAAGTACGGATGAGACGGGCACGCGGTGCGCGTTCCACTTGAAGATGAGGGTCCCGAGCGGCGCGAGAACGCGAAAGCACTCGGAGAAACCAGCTCCGATCTGGGCCTTCCAGTCCGCCGGTAGCCGCCCGTACTTTTTTGACGTCCAGCCCTTCGGCCCGGCGAATGTGTGCGGCGGATCGAAGACGACGAGAGTGAAAGTGCCGTCTTTGAACGGCAGACGGCGAAAGTCCGCGAGGATGTCCGGATCGACCACGATCTTGCGACGTCCTTCGCGCGTGTCGGCGTGGAGGGTCTCCCGCCGATGGTCGACGAAGAGCGCGCGCCCATCCCGCTTGTCGAACCAGAACATACGGGGACCGCAGCAGGCATCGAGCACTGGAGGGATCGCCGAACCGTCCGCTCCAGCCAACGGGGCCGGTTCCGTGGGTTCCGTGGGTTCATTCATGGGCGGCCTCCGTGGCTGAGCGGGTGGCGTTCGGCGCGATCACTCTGCCTCCATGCTTTCCATGCAGTCCGGGCAATAGTCGCCGCCGTTGACCTTGCCCCATCCGGCTGCCTTTGCCGCTCGGCGGACCGCACCGACAGAGTTCCCCTCGATGAGCTTCTGCTGAAACTCGAAGCCGCTCAGGGTCGTCAGGTCGGGAAAGCACACATCGCCAGTCCCGTGCTCGTTGTCGCAGAATAGGATTTGAGCTTTTCGGATCATGTGCGTGGTCAGTTCATTGGATAGAGCACGAGCGCTGGAACTCCGTTGCGGATCACGTCCTCTTCGGAGTAGCCCGCCTTTTCGGCTGCTTTCGACAGCCGTTCGAGCCCGATCTCACCATTCGGCGACTGCTCATCGGCCCACCGGTATTGAGCCATTGAGAAGAATCCTCCTCTCCCACGACCACGATTGATGTGGATGAATCCAGGCTCTCCAACGCGCAGATATTGAAACGTCCGCTCCCCGGGCCGCACTGCGTCTCCGGGTTGGTCCAGCGCATCCCATTTACCCGTCGGATCGACCACCACGGTGAGCGTTTGCGGCGATGATTTCAGGAGCAGATGCTGTCCCTTCGCCGGGCCGTCGATGAATGTCGTCATGAGAGTTTCAGATTTCCGACCAGCCAGTGGAGACCAACGCCGCCCGTGTCGTCCTCCGTGTTCTCGTTGCGTTTGCCACGGGCGGCGTGGCTCACTTAGGCGTCGGCGACTGGGCTAGCCACGCCACTCCAGAAGAACCGCACACATTGCAAGGCTTGAAGTGCCCGCCATAGCAGTCTGGACACGGGACCTCGGTCACCAACCTCGGGGCGTCCCGACAGACCCCGCACCGATCCGCGTGCGCGCGGATGAAACACTGCGGGCAGATCCGAGCGGAACCAGACGCGCCTACCGACGCCGGAGGATCGATGGGGTCTGGGTTCACGGGTCCCTCGCTTCTGGGCCACGGTTGGGCACGATGGGCACGCCGTGGTGGTTGAGCCATCGGCTCCAGATGTCGCCACGCTCCCAGAGGCCGCTGGCCCAGTCGGATTCGGTGATAGTCTCGGTTTTCCCTTGGTACCTGGCCTTCACGACGAGTTGCCCACGCTCGACGAATGGCGACTCCAAAACGGTGCCCCACCGGTCTTCGCCCTTGCGGCGGATCACGGTGAACGGCGGGAAATGGTCGGCGAAGGGCATGGTCAGAATTCGTCACTTTCGCCATCCTCACCCCCCACCTTCACGGCGATTTGGGGGAGTTGGTATCGCGCGACAGGCTCTGGCCGGTACTGCACGAGCATGGCTCGTGCGACATCCTCGGTGACGGGGTTGATGGCGTAAATCGCGCCGGGGGAAAAATACCTCGTGAATCCCGCCGCACCTTCGGCCGGCGGCACGTCGACGCGGAGGAATGCTCTTCCGGCGAGCGAGGCTTCAGATACAAGCCCGACAATTCGGTTGTGGCCGAAGAGTTCGACGAGGGCCCATTCGTTGAACTTGGCAGTGCAATCTGTGCTCATGAGGGGATGTCCGATGGCGGGTTCTTGAGGATGTCGATGTTCATTCTTCGGGAGGGAGCGGAAATCGGGCCCAGCAACGGACGCGCTCGGTGATCGGGGCTCCGTCGACCTCGCGCCATTCCCCGGCATCGCGGAACCCGGTCCAAACGACACCGCTGGCCAGACAGATCAGGACCGTCTCCTCGTCGTCCGGAAGGTCGGACGGGTCGAGGTACCAGGTCACGGTCGAGACGTTGGAGATCATGGTTGCGAATCAGGGCCTGGGGGCTTGGAGAGCGATCAGGCATCGATCGAACCGGGCGCGGAAACCGGGATCGGTCTCGAGAGCGTTCCGGATTGAGGTCTCGGCGTGGAGTACGGTCCCGGCGTCACGTCCACCGAAGGCCTGTCCGACCGCACGGGTTCCGAGGCCGGACACGCGACGGTAGAGAACAATGGCCGATTGCCGAGCGAGGCTTAGAGGCTGCCACCGCCCGCGGCCGAGAATGGATTCCGGAGTCATGCGCCACTCGTTCGAGACCTCGAAGATGACCCTGGCAAGGACGGCATTCTCCTCCTCGAGTTGGAGGGCGTTGGCGGCGACAATCAGCCGCCGGACATAGGGCCTCAGCGCCATGGAAGT
>JBFWOK010000309.1:0-3046 GCA_050250555.1 Limisphaerales bacterium | reverse complement strand
CCGCAATCCGGGCAAGGAACAGGAAGTGGAACTGATTCGAAGCCGCCTCGCGGGAACCGGTCGCTGAGCGCTTCGCGATGGGAGCGGTGAGCGGTGAGTCGTGAGTGGTGAGTGGTGGCGTGCGGATGGATGGACGGGGAGTGGAGTGGGCGGGGTGGGTGCATGACGAACGCTGATCCAGCGAATCGGGTTCCTGACTCCGATTCCAACAACCGGGCTCCGGAAGGCTGGTGCTCCGAGGGTTGGCCGCTGACGCCATTCCAGCGATCGATGCTTCTGCGCTGGCTGTCGGCGCCCCGGGGAGGGCACTACGTCCAGCAGCTCGTGTGGAAGGTCGTGGGGAACCTGGATCCGGACCGGGTCCGCCGCGCCTGGCAACTTCTGGCGGACCGCCACGACGCGTTGCGTTTGCGCTTCCAGTGGGACGGCGTCGCGGAGCCCCTTCAATTCGTCGAACAACGCATCGACGTGGCCTTTGACACGGTCCGGTCCGGTGTCGACGGCGACGGCGGCCCGGGCGCGGAGGAAGCGTTCGAGACGTTCCTGTCCGAGGACCGCTCGCGTGGGCTCGAATTGGACAAGGCGCCCGTGTGGCGGGTGACGGCGTTCGAATCGGCGCCGGGTGCGTGGCGGTTGGTTTGGACGTTTCATCACGCGCTCCTGGACGGGCGATCCCACGCGCGCGTCTTCGAGGAGTGGAGGCGGGTCCACCTGGGATTGGAGACCGGCACGCCGCCGCCGCTGCTCGAGCCCGTGGCCGCGTATCGGGATTTCCTGGAGGCCCTCGCGCGGAGGCCGCTGGAGCGGGCGCTGGCTTACTGGAAACGGCGATTGTCGGGGTTCCCGGGGGCACCGGGCTTGCCGACGTTGCTGTTGGATCCCGAGGGCGGAACCGACGAGGGCGGGAACGTCGAAGCCACCGAGTGCCTGGAAGTGGAGGAAACCGCGCGGCTCGGGGACGCGGCGACGCGCCACGGGGTGACCCTCAACAATCTCGTTCAGGGAGCCTGGGCGCTTGTCCTGGCGCGAACTCAGGGCGTGGATGATGTCACCTTCGGGAGCGTTCGCGCGGGCAGTTTCGCCCGGGGTTCCGGGGAGGCGGCTTCCCTTCCGAGAGTCGGACTGTTCGTGGACACGGTTCCGTTCCGGGTCGAGGCGCGGTCGGAGACGCCCCTGGGACCGTGGCTGGCGGCGATCCGCGATCAACAACGGGAATTGCGCGAGGCGGAGTACGTCACCCGGGAGGACATGAGGCGGGCGGCGGGTTTGTCGCCGCGGGAATGGCTTTTCCGAACGGTGCTGATGTTCGAATCGCACGATCCCACCGAACGGATGGGTGTCGCCGACGACGGCGCCGTGGAACTTCGGGAAAAGGTCGATCTTCCGGTCCTCGCGGCCTATGCCGGGCGGCGGTTGCGGCTGGTGCTTTCGTCTCCTGGGCGGCTGCATTCGGTGGATCAGCTCAGGATCGTTGTGGGGCAGGTGCGGCGATTGCTGAAAGGGATGGCGGAAGCGCCGGCGGACGAGCCGCTGGGTCGGATTCCGATGAGGACGGAGCGGGAGGATGAACTTGTCCTGGGAGCCTGGCAGGGTCCGGAGGAGGCGTTGCCGGACAGGGCGTATCACAGGTTGCTGGAGGATCAGGCGGTGCGGACCCCGGACGCTCCGGCCCTGGAATTCGAGGGGCGCGTGATCAGGTACCGGGAGTTGCATGCCTGGGCGAATCGGATGGCCCGGCGATTGCTGGAACTGGCGACGCCCGGAGACCGGATCTGCGTGGTCCTGGATCGGTCGCCGGAACAACCGGTGCTCTGGCTCGCGGCTCTGAAGGCGGGGTTGGTGTACGCGCCGGTGGACCCGGGGAATCCGCCGCGCCGGATGGAACTCTTTCTGCGGGACCTTACGCCGGCGGTGGTGGTGACCCAGCGGGACTTCGCGCCCGCGGTCGCGATGGATGGCGTGACGGTGGTGTGCGTGGACGATCCGGAGGAACGCCGTCGCGTGGACGCGTTGGAGGACACTCCGTTGACGTTCGAAGCCGCGCCGGCGGCGGCGGCGTGCATTCTTTACACGAGCGGTTCCACGGGGACGCCCAAGGGGTCGGTGCTGACGCACGGGGGATTGCGGCACTTCTGGGTCACGCTGAAACGGGCTTTCGACATCGGGCCGGGCGACCGGATTCTGCTCGCGTGCCCGACCAGCTTCGACGGTTCCCTCTGGGACATGGGGCAGGCCTTGCAGACGGGCGCGACGATGGTGGGTGCGCCGTCGGAGCGCATGGCGACGGGACCGGCGCTGGCCGAATTGCTGGACACCGCCAGGATCACGGCCTTCATGCCGACGCCGACCCGGCTGCGGGACCTGCCGATGGGAGTTTATCCGGAACTTCGCTGGATCCTGCCCGCGGGTGAGGTCTTGCCGGCGGCGCTCGTGGAACGATGGAGGAGGGGCCGGAGTCGACGGGTGATGAACATCTTCGGGCCGACTGAATGCACGGTGTGGGCGACGGGCGAGGAATGCGTGGCGGATGGATGCCGTCCAGTGGTGGGGCGGCTGAGGGAGAATGTGCGCGGCTACGTGCTCGATGACGCGTTGAAACCGGTCCCGGTGGGGGTGCCCGGGCAGCTGTTCATCGGTGGAACCGGCGTGGGCGCGGGTTACTGGAACCGCCCGGAACTGACCGCTGAAAAGTTTGTCCCTGATCCGTTCTCCGGAAAACCCGGCACGCGGATGTACCGGACCGGGGACCGGGTCCGCTGGCTCGCCGACGGTCGGTTGGATTTCATCGAGCGGATCGATCACCAGGTGAAATACCGGGGGGCGCGGATCGAGCTCGGGGAGATCGAGACCCATCTCGCCTCCCATCCGGACGTCGAATCGGCCGCGGTGGTGCTCGTCGACGAGCAGTTGGTGGCTTGGATGGTCGCGCGCGATCCGAAGTCCGAACCCAACCCCGACCCCGACCAGCTTCGCGCCTGGTTGGCGGAACGGATCCAGCTGTTCTTCATTCCGACCGGATTCCGGTGGCTTGCCGAACTTCCGCGGA
>JBFWOK010000308.1:0-3054 GCA_050250555.1 Limisphaerales bacterium | reverse complement strand
TCCGGCACGTCTACCGCCAATGCAAGCTCACCCACGATGATCGGATCGCCTATTTCTGGCTCCGCCGGGGAGACTACGTCCGCGCGGGCGCGGAACGGGAGGAAAGCGAAGGCCTGATCGACCACATCCGGTCGATCGAACCGGTGATTGTGGCCTGTGTGTTCGAAGAGGGCGGCGACGGCGTGGTCCGGATCAGCCTCCGATCGAAAAGCGACCGGGTCGACGTGAACGCGGTGGCCCAGATGTTCGGCGGCGGTGGGCACAAGGCGGCGGCGGGCGCGAAGACTTCGGGAACGCCGCTCGCCGTCCAGCGTCGGGTTCTCCGGGCGTTGCGCCGGGCGATCGACGCGGCCTCCGCCTCATCCCATTGATGCTCACCACCACTCAATCCCTCGATGGCGCCCTGCTGGTCGACAAACCGGCGGGAATGACGTCGCACGACGTGGTCGACCGGATCCGGCGGCATTTGGGAATCAAAAAGGTGGGGCATTGCGGCACCTTGGATCCCGGAGCGACCGGCCTTCTGATCATCGTGCTGGGTCGCGGCACGAAGCTCTCAGAACTCCTGATGGCGTCGGACAAGGTCTACGGTGGCCGGATCAAGTTCGGCGAGGAGACCTCCACGTACGACGGCGACGGCGAACTGGTCGCTTCGCTCCCGGTCCCTCCGATGACGCTCGACGACCTCAACGCGGCCGCGAACGCATTCGTCGGCGACACGATGCAGACCCCCCCCATGGTGTCGGCCGTGAAGGTCAAGGGCGTGCCCCTGTACAAGATGGCGCGCAAGGGGATCGAGGTGGAACGCGAGGCCCGACTGATCCACGTGTACAGCTTCCGGTTTCTCTCGTACGCGGAGCCGATCGGGGAATTCCGGCTCGCCTGCACCAAGGGCACGTACGTCCGAACGATCGCACATGATCTCGGGGCGACGATCGGATGCGGCGCCCACCTGGCGACCCTGCGCAGGCTGGATTCCGGACGGTTTTCCGTGGACGACGCCCGGCCGCTGGATGAGTTGCTGGCGATGAGTCCGCGGGAACTGGAAGACCGGGTGATCCCGTTTTCGAAACTCGCCCAGGCATGAGAATCCTATCGAAGGCGGAACCCTTGGGATCCCCCTCCGGGCCCGTGCATCTCGCGCTCGGGGTGTTCGATGGCGTCCATCTCGGGCACCAGATGGTGATCCTCCAGACCGTGGAGGATGCCCGGGCCTCCAAGGGCGCCTCCGTCGTCGTGACCTTCGACCGCCATCCGGCATCCGTCGTCGATCCCGCGAATTCGCCCGGAATGATCCAGCCGCTCTGGCGGCGCCTGGGCGCGATCGAGGAACTCAGCGTCGATGCGGCGCTCGTTCTCACCTTCGACGAGGAATTGAGCCGGTTGTCGGCCGAGGTGTTCGTCCTTCGCTTGCGGAAGGGTTTCGGGAAGCTGGCGGGGATCTGCGTCGGCTCCGGATTCGCCTTCGGTCACCGTCGCTCCGGGAATGTCGAAACACTGACCCGGATGGGGAGGGAGGGCGGATTCGAGGTCCGGGGAATCCCTCCGCTTCAGCTCGGCGGCGACGTCGTCAGCAGCAGCCGCGTCCGGGAGTTGGTGGGATCGGGTGATTTTCCCGGCGCGAGCCGCCTCCTGGGGCGGCCGTACGAATACTCCGGAATCGTGATGGAAGGGGACCAGATCGGCCGGACCTTGGGATTCCCGACCGCGAACCTGGAATCGGCGGGCATGCAATTGCCACCGACCGGCGTGTACGCCGCGGTGGCGACGGTCCAGGGAACGCGGAAGCCGGCCGCCGTGAACATCGGCGTCAGGCCGACCGTCGACGGAGTTCCCGGTCCGGTCCGCGTGGAAGCGCACGTGCTGGATTTCGAGGGCGACCTTTACGGCGAACGAGTGAGCCTGGAATTCCAGCGCAGGCTGCGGGGCGAGGAGGAGTTTCCCTCCGTTGAAAAGCTGGCCGCCCAGATCGCACGCGATGTCGAGTCGGTGCGGCGATGGGCGAGAAATGGGGGATTGCCATAGCGCGGCCCCTTCTTATAGTGCCCGACGTGAAGCGTTCTCATCGTCGAATCCTCGCCGTGCTGCTGCCACTGGTTGGACTGGCCTGCACCGGTTGCGGCGGTGTCCAGGGAAGTCACAGCGTTTCGCCGGCCTCATTCTTTCTGCCGGGCCTGATCCATCACGAAGTGACGGAGCCGCGGCCCGATGATGCGGCTCCCGTTCCGACCCATTCGCCGGATGCGAAGGGTTCGGTCAAGCCCGTTGCCAGCTGACGGAAACGACCCGCCCTGTGGGCGGTTCGAATCCCACGGCGCGGACCCGACATTTGTTCCCGATCCGACCGATTCGACTGATCCGATACCATGCGATTCCCCTTAGCGCTGTCGCTGAAAATCACGCGGCACATCGTCAAGCATAAGCTCCTGCGGACCCCGAGGTTCGCGATGGTCCTCCAGTTGGAGCCGCTTCACACCTGCAATCTGACCTGCACCGGCTGCGGACGGATCCGGGAGTATTCGACCAGCCTGAAGGACATGGTGCCGCTGGAGCAGTGTCTCGCGGCCGCGGAGGATTGCGAGGCGCCGATGGTCTCGATCTGCGGCGGCGAACCGCTCATCTATCCGAAGATCGAGGAACTCGTGGCGGGTCTGAGGGCGCAGGGACGGATCATCTACATCTGCACGAACGGCGTGTTCATGCGGAAAAAGATGCGGGAATACCTCGCGGCGCATTACGACGCGTCGAAGGAGCCGGTGCTGACACGGCTCGTCCGGGAGGAGTTGATCTCGGAAAAGGAGGCCGAGCAGATCCGGAAATCCGACGCCGCGGCACGCTCGAAAGTCACCATCGCCCCGTCGAAGTGGATGTACTGGAACGTCCATGTGGACGGACTGGAGTACACGCACGACCTGATCGTGGAACGGGAGGGTGTGTTCAAGGAATGCATCGCCGCCATCCGCATGGCGAAGGTCCTCGGGTACCAGGTCGCGACGAACACCACCGTCTACAAGGAATCGGACGTCCAGGAGCTCGAGGACATGTTCAAATACC
>JBFWOK010000307.1:0-3067 GCA_050250555.1 Limisphaerales bacterium | reverse complement strand
CGTGATGCGCCCGGGTTCGCCCGGTTGGAATTCCACGCTTTCCAAGCCCCCCAGCCCTCGGGCATAAACTGCCCAAGCTCAACCCCGTCCATCCACCATGCTCACCTTCCTGGGTCCCCGCCCTCCTCGCTCCGGGTTTTGCGACGGTGTGTCCCGTCGGAATTTCCTGAAGATCGGGAGCCTGGGCCTGGGCGGACTGGCGTTGCCGGAACTGCTTCGAGCCGAATCCGCATCCGGCGTGCGGTCCGCCGGCCAGGCCCACAAGGCGATCATCATGATCTTCCTCCCGGGCGGACCGTCGCATCAGGACATGTTCGACCTCCGGATGGACGCTCCCGCCGAAATCCGGGGTGAGTTCAAGCCGATCCCCACCAACGTCCCCGGAATCGAAATCTGCGAGCACCTGCCCCGGATCGCCCGACTCGCCGACAAGTACACCCTGATCCGGTCCATGGTCGGCGCCGAGGATCGCCACGACGCCATCACCTGCCACACCGGGCGCCACCCACGGAACCAGCCTCCCGGCGGCTGGCCCGCCATGGGTTCCGTCCTCGGTCGCCTCCAGGGTTCCGGAGATCCCTCGGTGCCCGCCTTCGTCGGGTTGGCGCCAAAAATGGGCCACGTTCCGTGGTCCGACAATGGCCCCGCCGGTTTCCTGGGCTCGGCCTACGCGCCCTTCGAGATCAACAAGGGCGGCGGCAAGGACGACATGGTGCTTCAGGGGATCACGCTGGACCGCCTCTCCGATCGCCGGGCGCTCCTCGATTCCCTCGACGCCTTTCGGCGGGATGTCGACACCTCGGGCACGATCTCCGGCCTCGACGCCTACACCCAGCAAGCCTTCGGAATCCTCACCTCCAGCAAGCTCGTCGAAGCGCTCGATCTGACCCGCGAAGACCCAAAACTCGTCGAACGCTACGGCAAGGGCGACCCGAAGAATCGCGACGACGGCGGCCCCAAGCTCATGGAGCAATTCCTCGTCGCCCGGCGACTCGTCGAAGCTGGCGCCCGCTGCGTCACGCTCGCTTTCAGCCGGTGGGATCATCACGGCGACAATTTCGGCGCCCTCCGCCAGGACCTGCCCCTGCTCGACCAGGGCCTCAGCGCCCTGCTCGAAGACCTCCACCAACGCGGGCTCGAAAAGGATGTTAGCGTCGTCGTCTGGGGCGAGTTTGGTCGAACGCCCACGATCAACAAGGACGGCGGACGCGATCATTGGCCCAGGGTCAGTTGCGCCCTTCTCGCCGGCGGCGGCTTGCGCCACGGCCAGGTCATCGGATCCACGGACCGCCTCGGTGGCGAAGCCGCCTCGCGCCCGGTGACCTTCGGCGAGGTCCATGCCACGCTCTATCACGCGCTCGGCATCGACGTTGGCAAGGTCACCCTTCCCGACTTCACCGGACGCCCCCAGTTCCTCGTCGACAACGGCCTCCAACCCATGCGCGAGCTCGTCGGCTGATTCGGAATCCCGTCCTCTTTCTCCGCCATGCTGGTCGTACCCGGTCCATCCAAACGCTTCTGCGACGGAGTTTCCCGCAGGAATTTCCTTCGAATCGGCGCTCTGGGAATGGGAGGGATCGCCGTTCCCCAGTTGCTGAGGGCGGAGGCCGAGTCCGGGATCCGTTCCCCGGGCAATTCGCGGAAGGCGGTCATCATGATCTACCTGCCGGGAGGCCCGCCCCACCAGGACTCGTTCGACCTGAAGATGGACGCGCCGGCCGAGATCCGGGGTGAGTTCAAACCCATCCCGACCAACGTCCCAGGGACTCATATCTGCGAACACCTGCCTCGCTTGGCCCGCATGGCCGATCGGTACACGATCATCCGTTCGATCTCCGATGCCATTGACGATCATTCGGATTTCATGTGCCAGACCGGCCGCCGCAAGAACGGCCAACCGCCCGGTGGCTGGCCCACGATGGGCGCCTCCGTCTCGCGCCTCCTGGGTTCCTCGGATTCCGCCGTTCCCGCCTTCGTCGGACTCGAACCGCGGATGCAGCACCGGCCATACAACGCCGCCAACGCGGGATATGCCGGGGTGTCCCACGACGCCTTCCGACCCGCCTCCGACGCCAAGGCCGACATGGTGCTCAACGGAATCACCACCGAACGACTCGCCGACCGACGGTCCCTGCTCGCGGCCTTCGACACGTTCCGGCGGGATGTCGACGGCTCGGGATTGATGGCGGGCCTCGACGACTTCAATCAGCAGGCCTTCGGCATGCTCACGTCGAGTCGGCTGCTCAGCGCGCTCGATCTCAAAAACGAGGATCCGAAGCTCCTCGAACGGTATGGCAAGGGCGACGCCAAGGTGCACGGCGACGCCGCGCCCATGTTGAACGAACAGTTCTGCGTAGCCCGTCGCCTCGTCGAAGCCGGCGCCCGTTTTGTCACGGTCGCCTACGGCTTTTGGGATTATCACGGCAATAATTTCGGCAACGCCCGGAACGATCTTCCCCTGCTCGACCAGGCGCTGAGCGCCCTTTACGAGGATCTCCATGACCGGGGTATGGACCGGGACGTGAGCGTCATCGTCTGGGGCGAATTCGGCCGATCCCCCACAATCAACAAGGATGCCGGACGGGACCACTGGCCCCGCGCCAATTGCGCGCTTCTCGCGGGCGGTGGCATGAAGGTCGGCCAGGTCATCGGCGCCACCGATCGCCTCGGCGGTGAGCCGTCGGAACGCCCGGTCCTGTTTGGCGAAGTCTTCGCCACCCTCTACCACGCTCTTGGTATCGACGTGAACAAGGTGACGCTCCCCGATTTCACGGGGCGCCCGCAGTTCCTCGTGCCCGATGGCTGCCAGCCCATGCGGGAGCTCGTCGGGTGACATGAACCGCCACGTTCCTCTTTCTCCATGAACCGAGAATTAACCACGAAGCGCACGAAGGACACGAAGACCGAGCGAAGAGAAGGTATCCGATCCACCCGTCTTCTTCGTGATCTTCGTGTCTTCGTGGTGGAATCCTCCGACGTCCAAGGATCCAACGCGTGAGTCGCAACACGTTGAGAATTCCCATGAGATCCGCGCTCCCGGTCCTTCCATCTCGGCCGAACAGCCCGA
>JBFWOK010000306.1:0-3226 GCA_050250555.1 Limisphaerales bacterium | reverse complement strand
CCGGCGCCGGCACCGTTCTTCGGCCTCCACTGGTTGGCGCCCGCCGGGCTCTTCGTCAGTTCCCAATCGTACCCGAACAGGTTCTCGAAGAAACCGTTGCTCCACTTCGTCGGAGTCGAAGTCCACGTGACCTCCAACCCGCTGGTGATGGTGTCGGCTCCCTTCCCCGTGCTGAACGTGCTCTTCCAACCCAGTCCCTGGTCCTCGAGGCCGGCGGCTTCGGGATCCGGACCCACATGGGACGCGGGTCCGGCGCCGTGGGTTTTGCCGAAGGTGTGACCGCCGGCGATGAGCGCGACGGTTTCCTCGTCGTTCATCGCCATGCGAGCGAACGTCTCACGAATGTCCCTCGCCGCGGCCACGGGATCCGGGTTGCCGTTCGGACCTTCCGGGTTGACGTAAATCAGACCCATCTGCACCGCCGCGAGCGGGTTCTCGAGATTGCGGTCGCCCGTGTATCGCTTGTCGCCGAGCCAGGTTGTCTCCGCTCCCCAGTAGACGTCGTGATCCGGTTCCCAGGTGTCCTCGCGGCCGCCGGCGAACCCGAACGTCTTGAAGCCCATGGTTTCCAGCGCGACGTTGCCGGTCAGGATCATCAGGTCGGCCCACGAGATCTTCCGCCCGTACTTCCTCTTGATGGGCCACAGGAGGCGGCGCGCCTTGTCGAGGCTGACGTTGTCCGGCCAGCTGTTGAGCGGCGCGAAACGCTGCTGACCGCGGCCACCTCCGCCGCGTCCGTCACCGGTCCGGTACGTTCCGGCGCTGTGCCAGGCCATGCGGATGAACAGGGGCCCGTAATGGCCGAAGTCGGCCGGCCACCAGTCCTGGGAATCAGTCATCAGGGCCGCGAGATCCTTTTTGACGGCAGCCAAGTCGAGGCTCTTGAACTCCTCCGCGTAGTTGAAATCCGCGCCCATTGGATCGGATTTGGCGGAGTGCTGATGCAGGAGTTCGACCTTCAACTGATTCGGCCACCAGTCGCGGTTCGAGGTGCCGCCGCCTGCGGCGTGGTGGAACGGGCATTTGCTTTCGGTGGACATGGGTTCTTTCTCGTGACGGTTGAACAGAATGACTCGGTCGGGCGGGGAGTTTTTTGCATCGAACCGCCGCCGGTCAACTGTTGGCTGCGGAGGTTCGCCCGAAGATCCACTCACCGAGTCGCTGTCCTCCTCCGACGCTTTCTCGAGAATTTTACTGGGTCACCACGCGGAAAAACTGGTGCGCCGTGCCGACGGAAAGCCTCAACGTCCGGATTCCGTCCTCACCCAATTGAATGCTCCCGTCCACCGGGATCCATGTCGGCCAAGGGTGGAGCTCGGACGTGGATTCGAGTCGCGCCTTGGAGTCGGGGTCGTGCCAACGAAGTTCCAGAAGCCCATCCACCATGCTCGCCATCAACCGAATCTTGGGAGGGCCATCCACGCTCAATTCCACCGTCAGGGTGGAACGCGCGCCCGCGCCATCCGTGGCGGCCACGGAGATCCGGTGATTTCCTCGGCCCAGGGATTCGCCATCCAGAACAAGGGTCGGCCCTTGCCCAAGGACGCCCGCCAAATCGGACGACCACTCCAGTTGATCTTCGGGAATGACTCCATCTTCGAGGTCATGCGCCGCGGCGCTCAGGACAACGGCCGCGCTCCAAGGGATCGCGGCGCCGGCGACCGGTGACACGATTCGAATCTCGGGCGCGTGGTTGGGGATAGTGAACGATGCGGCGGTGATGGCGGAAGCGGAGTGGAACCCGTCGCTGGCGGTGACGCGAAACCTCGACTGGGCACCCGCCGGGATCTCCGCCGAGTTGACGACGAACCTGGGTTCCGTGAGGTCGATGGCGAGCGTTTCCCAGGTCGCCCCGTCGTCGACGCTGTGGTCCAGATGAAACGTCAATGGATCCCCGTCGGAATCGGTCGCCGACCATTCGAGAACGATCTCGTCACCGGGCTGAATTCCGTCCGCTTCGTCGGGCGAACGACGCCACGCGACGGAGGGAGGGGCGGGAGTCGCCCGCAAGGCCGCAAGGCCGCCTCCAGCCTGGCGCAACAGCACGGTCTTGGCCCGGGGATCGGCGGGCACGGTCAGGACGAAGATCGCGGACGAGGAGGGATCCCCAAGACCCACGTTTCTAGTGGGTTGAAACGACCGCGTGTAAACGGTCGTGCCTGCCCCGTCCTGTAGGATGAGTTCATAGTCGCCCGGAGGTACCACATCCGGTGGGAACGTGGCCTCCAGGTTTTCGAATGGAAGCCAAACCACCGCCTGGTCGGTGAGGTCGATCATGCCACGGATCACGAGGAGAGTCTGGCGGGGCTGGGGCATGAGTCCTGCCATGCCGGCTTGCGAAGCGACTCCTCCCAGGGCTTTAGCGAGTCGTTCATAGGTCACCTTGGAGGGCCACAGGTGGAACGGGGATTCCTGGCAATAGCTCATCAGATCGAAGGTCGTGAAGGGACTGACGATTGGATTCGCGAAGGACCGCGCGCGCAGATCGAGGTCCAACCCGAACACCATGTTCTCGGGGCCCTGGTCCATGGGTCCGAAGTAAGCCCTCAGCCGCCCCTGGTGGGAGACGTAGTGCGGGAATGCCGGATCACTCGTCCGGACGCATTCCCCGCAGGGCCCCCCTCGAAGTCCGAAAATGGGCCTGCCCGTCGAGCGATCGATGCAATCACGGAGGGTGGCATCGACCGAATGGATCAGGCCAAGACTGTGTCCGATTTCATGGGCATGGGTCTGTCGGCCCAAACCTTGCTCCCCTGGGGGCAGGAAGCCGCACGAGACCTTGCTGGGGATGTCGGTGGCGAGGCCCGAAACCCCGGGGTTGGCAATCGCGCCGTAGTAAATGCGCTGGCATCCGGATTGGCAGCGATCGCGAACCCGCTTGGTCTCGAGCAGGGCGTTCACGAAGTCCAGGCGCGGCAGACCGGGTGGATCAATCTTGATCGACGTGAAGCGGCTTCGGAACGGTCCGGTGGGAAAAGCCGCTTCCAGCCTTTCGGGGAGGTCGCGAAGGTTGGAGGCGGATTGGCGAACACCCTGCGAATCCGTCCATCGCACGTCCACGAATTCCATTTCGGGCAGGCGCGAGGGAATCAGGGAAAGGGTGACCGACCCGTCGTGGGGTATTCCCTCGGGCCCTGGATAGTCGCGAAGGGCGATCTGGTTGTTGCCGCGTTCGAACTGGAGGGTCAGGTTGCGACCCGTCACCCAGCGCGAGGGCAATTGGAAA
>JBFWOK010000305.1:0-3234 GCA_050250555.1 Limisphaerales bacterium | reverse complement strand
GGTGTAGCGCGCCGCCCCCATGTGACCGCATTCGCTGATGGTGACGAAGACTCGGGAACCGCGTCGGACGGAGCCCCAGTTCAAATGGAGTGTCCATTGTCCGTTCCGATTCCCCCAGTTGTGGCGGTAGGTGAGTCCGTCGCCACTGAGGAGGGCGTCGGGGGACGTCGACGCCAGGGCCTTGACGGCGGCTTCGTCGACGTCACCCCAAGCCTCCCCCGTCGGGGTGAGGCGGACAAAGGATCCGGGTGGCGAACCTTCGGAAGGGCCGGCGTCGGCCTGTGTTGTGGATTGGAAACCGATGAGCCCGATCAGGATGACGAAGATCGGGACGAGGACCGACGGGATTCGGATGACGGATGGATGTTTCATTTCAAGCGCGGTGTGTTGTGTGGTTCCGGCGGACCGCCGAACGGCGTTGCAGGGAACGGCGCAGGCCCCTTGGGTTCCCCGGTCCGAGGGCGTCGAACGCGGTTGCCGCAACTTGATCAGGCGTCTCCGTTGGTGAGGCGGGGACACGGAGGCTCCCGGGCTTTCCCCATCGGGCGGCGGCGGTTTTCCGAGTCGGTTGGCGGTGACGGAGGGCTTGATGGATCCGGCGGGTTTCGGGAGGGTCCGGAAGTGATCCGTTCCGACTCATCCGGCCACGCGCCGCGATCGATTCGCACCCAGGGAGGTCTCCTTTTGGCGGTGTCGGGGGTGCTTTGGGTCGGGTCGGCCTGGGCCATTCGGGAACTGTTGCCGATGGATGATCCCCTTCAGTCGGCCGTGTTCGGCTTGTTCGAGGCCGGTGGGTTCGTCCTCGTGCTGGCCTTGCTCGCGGGGTTGGGGTTGCGACCGCGAGGGTTCGCGGGCCTCGGGCTTTTTCTGGCGGTGACCACCGTGTGTCTGATCGTGGCGGAAGTCGCGTTCCGGAGAGCGGGCTGGGATTTTCGAGGACAGGAACGGGCGTGGCGGCGGCTTCCGCCCTTTGCGAGGGAGGCGCGGACGCCGACGGGGCCTGTGTATTTCCGACGGGACGGGCCGGAGTCGTGGACGGGAGCCGTGATTCGGGCGAGCCTCGAGTTGCGCGGGCGCGAGGTTCCACCGGTCTATCGCGACGAGCCGGTCATTGTGGCGAGGTACGATCGTTGGGGATTTCGGACGGACGGCGATGCGGGGGACTGGGAGATCGCGGTGGCCGGGGATTCCTTCACGGAGCTTGGGTTCCTCCCGCACGAGCAGCTTTTCACGACGATTCTGGAGGGGGAATTGGGCGGCCGTGTGAGGAACCTTGGAGTGAGTGGGACGGGACCCTACACGCAGCTGCACTATCTCAGGGAGTACGGCGACTCGCCGGTGTTGAAGCGGGTGTTGATCGTGTTTTTTGAGGGGAACGACCTCGAGGACATGAACCATGAGATCGCGGCGTTGAGGCGTTTCGAATCGATGGGAATCCGTCCTCGTCGGCCGTTCGTGGCCCAGACTTCCCTGCTCGTGGCCGCGGTGGAGGGATGGCGCGTCTTGTGCGCGGCTCTTTGGGATCGTGAACGCGTGGCCGAGGATCCGCCGGTGCATTCCTATCTTGGGGCGCACGGTGAGATCCCCGTTCATCTGACGGAATTGCTTCCGAATCAGCGGCGGCTGCCCGCGACCGCCGCAGGACGTATCGACGCTTTTCTCGGAACGTATGCCGGTTGGGCCCGGGAGCGGGGTGTCGAGGCCTGGCTCGCCTTCATGCCGTGCAAAGCGAGGGTTCTGCACTCGCGGCTACGGTTCGAGGGCCAACGAAGCCAGGGCAGGGAACCCTGGTGGTCGGACAAGCTCCCGGGGCTCGTGTCGGAGGCCTGCGCCGCCCACGGCGTTCGGTTCATCGATCTGATTCCAGCTTTGACCGCGGCTTCCCGGGATCGGGGAGAGCTCGTCTACAACTCGCTCTTCGAAATCCACCTGAACGGGAAGGGGTCCGAATGTGTCGGGTTGGAACTCGCCCGCCAATTTGCGGATTCCGGGAATTGAGACATCACGAGGGCGCGCGGGGCGGGCGCCATGGGAATGGCGGCGAGAGGTCCAAATGGCGGCTTGGACTGGGGGTGTTTTTAGGGTTTGTTTCCGGTGCTATGTCTCCTCCAGGAATGGCCCGGCTGGTTGGAATCGCGATACTGACACTGATCGTGCTGATCGTGGGGTCCTCCGCCACCTTTGTGGTGCCGCCGGGGCATCGTGGAGTTCTGGTCACGCTGGGCCGGGTGTCGCCCGGTTTCCGGTCGGAGGGCCTGGGATTCAAGACCCCGCTGATCGCTTCGGTCATTCCCATCAGCATCCAACAGGCGACGGCCTCCATGCAGTCGGCGGTGATCTCGAAGGATCTCCAGGAGGTTCGAACCACGCTCAAAGTGCTGTACCGGATTCCGGAACAGTCGGTGGTCTCGATCTATCAGCAATTCAAGGGGGACCCGTTTCTCAGCCTGATCCAGCCGCGCGTCGACGAGGCGATCAAGGAGATCACCAAGGAGCACACGGCCCAGGAGATCGTTCAGAGCCGTGCTTCGATCAAGCAACGGACTCTCGACACCGCGCGGCGGAAAATCGGCGAGATGCTGACCCTGGTCGACGTCGTGCTCGAGGACATCGCGCTCTCCTCGAACCTGGAGGCGGCGATCGAGCGGAAGATGGTTCAGGAACAGGAGGCGAACAAAGCGGTGTTCGAGCAACAGAAGGCCCAGATCGACGCCCAGATCCAGGTCGTGCGCGCGAAGGGTGAAGCCGAATCGATCCGAATCCGCGGCGAGGCGCTGGCCCGGAATCCGGAACTGATCGATCTCGAGATCGTCCGCAAATGGAGCGGGCAGACTCCCCGGGTCGTGGGCGGCGACGCCGCGGGCGCGGCGATGCTGCTGCCCCTCGGGCCGGCTCCGGCCCTCGACGCACTCGGTGAATCCAGAGCCACAAATCATCCATGAGCCAGCCCTATCGCCCTCCGTTCCGTCGTCCCGGACAGCCCGTGATCACCGTGTCGCCAAAGGCCATGGCCGGCCTGATCACCGTGGGCCTCCTGGTGTTCTTCCTGGTCATCGCGGGTTCGCAGATGACCGCCGTGGTGGAGCCGGGAAATCGCGGCGTCCGGGTGACCCTGGGCCGGGTTTCGGACGCGTTCGAAAAGGAGGGACTCCTGATCAAGCCGCCCTTCGTGACCCGGATCTACCAGATGAGCGTCCGCCAGCAGACGGTGGAATTGAAGACGGAGTGCTACTC
>JBFWOK010000304.1:0-3374 GCA_050250555.1 Limisphaerales bacterium | reverse complement strand
CGCCCCGGGGCCGCCCGAAGCCATCGAGGCTTCGAGGGCGGCTCCGCCCATTTCGGAACGATTCCCCTCGTTCCGACCCCGCGACGGCTCCGGACCTCCCCCTCGGTTCGGAGCCGTCGCCTTGTTCGTATCCCGACCCTTGGCGGAATGATCCCGAAATTGTTGGAGGGCCCGTCGGCGGATGTCGGGCCGGGGTCACCCCGCCGCCGCCGCCGACTACCAACTGCAAACAATTGGTGTCGACCCTTGCCGGATTCGAACGGGCTGATAGGGTCCCCGGCCCGGCTGGTCCCGGGCTGGCCCGGCCCATGCGCCGCTGAGCACCAGGGGAGTCTTGGATCCCCGCCCGCTCGCCTCATGGAAAACGAACCGCTTTCGATGCAACACATCCGCAACATCGCGATCATCGCGCACGTCGATCACGGCAAGACGACCCTCGTCGATTGCCTCCTGAAACAATCCGGCACGTTCCGAGCCAACGAGGCGAAGGCCTCCGAGGAGCGGATCATGGATTCCATGGATCTGGAGCGGGAGAAGGGGATCACCATTCGGGCCAAGAACGCCGCGTTCAAGTACAAGAACTTCCACATCAACATCGTCGACACCCCTGGGCACGCGGACTTCGGGGGTGAGGTGGAGCGGATCATGAACATGATCGACGGCGTGCTCCTCGTGGTGGATGCCGCCGAAGGCCCTCAAGCCCAGACCCGCTTCGTCCTCCGCAAAGCGCTGGAAGCCGGCGCCAAGCCGATCGTCGTCATCAACAAAATCGACCGCGACAATTCCAACCCGAAGAAGGTCCTCGACCAGGTCTTCGAGTTGTTCATGTCGCTCAACGCCACCGACGAACAACTCGACTTCCCCTTCGTGTATTGCTCGGCGAAAGCGGGCTACGCGAAGCTCGAACTCGACCACGTCAGCGGGACCATGGAACCCCTCTTCGACGCGATCGTGAAGCACATCCCACCGCCCCGGGCCAAGGCGGGCGACGGCTTCCAGATCCTCGTCGCGAACCTCGACTACTCCGATTACCTCGGTCGAATCGCGTTCGGGAAGATCGTCGAAGGCAAGGTCAAGGTGGGTCAGCCCGCCAGCTGCCTCCACGGGGATGGGAAGCTCACCCAGGGCAAGATCACCATGATCTACCACTTCGAGGGCTTGAAGCGGATCGAGATCGAGGAAGCCCACGCCGGGGACATCATCGGCATCACCGGGTTCGAGGACGTCTTCATCGGCGAAACCATCGCCGACAACCCGGGACGAGGCGCCCTCCCGTACATCCCCATCGATCCCCCCACGATTCAGATGGAATTCGCCGTCAACGACGGTCCCCTCGGGGGCACGGACGGAAAGCTCGTCACCGCCCGCCACATCTGGGAACGGCTCACCAAGGAGATCCGCACCAACGTCGCCCTCCGCATCGCTCAGACCAGCGATCCCAAGGTCTTCTCCGTCTCGGGTCGCGGCGAAATGCAGATCGCCATCCTCGTCGAACAGATGCGCCGCGAAGGCTACGAGGTTCTCGTTTCCCGTCCGGAGGTCCTCTGGAAGAAGGGCCCGAACGGCGAACCGCTCGAACCAATCGAGAAGCTCTTCGTCGAAGTGCCCAACGAGAACCTCGGGGCGGTCATGGAGAACCTGTCGTTCCGCAAGGCTCAGATCACCAACATGACCCATGTCGGGTCCCTGGTTTCGCTCGAAGCCCACGTTCCCATGCGGGGGCTCATCGGCTTCGAAACCGACCTCGTCAACCTCACCCGCGGCATGGGTGTCATGAGCCATCTCTTCCACGAGTACGGACCGGATCGCGGCGAAATCGCCGCCCGCAAGAACGGTTCCCTTGTCTCGATGGACTCCGGCGAAGCCACGTCCTACGCCCTCAACATGGTTCAGGAACGCGGACGACTCATGGTCGAACCCGGCGACGCCGTCTACGTCGGCATGATCGTCGGCGAGAACGCCCGGGAGAACGACATTCCCGTCAACCCGGTGAAGGAAAAGAAACTCACCAACATGCGCTCCCAGGGCGACGGAAAGGGCATCCAGCTCAATGCCCCCCTCAAGCTCAGCCTCGAACGCGCGCTGGAATACATCGACGTCGACGAATACGTCGAAGCCACCCCCCACCATCTGCGCCTCCGCAAGAAGGTCCTCGACGAAAACCAGCGCAAACGCTCCGAGAAGGAACGCGTCATCCGATACATCCCGGACTGACCCCGGCGGCAAGGCCTGTCGGTCACCGTCGAATCGACTCGGTCACCGGGACCCGTGAGGGCCACGGTTCCCAGGTCGCCCCTCGATCCACCCGCATGGATTCCGGCAACCGTTCCGGAATCTGCCGGCGAAGGTTGTCCAGCACCCGGCTCCCCGAAGCGGCGGCGATCTCCAACGTCAGGAAGAACTGCCCGGCGTCATGCGAGGATCGCAGCGGATCGGGGAACAACGCGACGGCCGATCGGTGGACCTCCCTCGCGTATTCCGCCCAGGGAACCCCGATGTGCCAGGGTTCCCTCAGCCCGACAATGTTCCGGCCGGCCTCGAACTCGAGCCAGCCCCCCGCCAGGGTGTTGATCGGTCCGGCGCCAGGATCCGGAATCGGCCCCAGCACCGACATCGCGATCCCCTCCACATGCCGAACCAGCGGGTCCGTCACGCCTCCGGCTTCCCGGAGCGCGCGACAGGCGTCCCCGACACGCGTCCAATCCCAGTCGCCCAATCCTCGGCCGTCCCTGGTCCCCACCAGCCCAACGATCGGCAGGTCCGCGTAGAAGTCGCCGCGGACGAGGAATCCGCTCGGAAACTCCCGGGAAAAGGTGCGGACGATTCCGTCGAACTGGGTCCGTGTGAGTTGGAAAAGCGGCAACCACTGGCAGAACAGTCCGTCGGCTGCCAAAGCTCGCCGAACCGCGCGGAAGTGTTCCTTCGAATACATCCGGCCCTCGCCGGTGCGCCACGGCAGGAAAAGATCTCCGACCACCACGTCGTAAGTCCCTTCCTTCACGCGGGAGACGCCGATGCGCGCGTCCTCGACGTCCAGGCGCAGGCGCGGATCGGCCGTCACGTTGCGGTTCCACGAACGGAAGTACTCCGCGGCCATTCGCGCGACCAGGGGACTCAATTCGAACGCGTCGATCGCTTCCACTCCCGGCGCCATGGACGCGCCGGCCGCGGTGCTTCCCGTCGCGAAACCCAGCAAGGCGACCCGCTTGGGGCGCCCCTGAATCAAAAGTGGTAGCAAGGCCTGCCGCTCCTGATGGGTCCACGCCTTGGACCCGCCAAGCGTGTAGGTGTTGTTCATCAGCATCCGCCAGTCGTTCGTCCCGGAATTGACCGTCGCCACGACGCCTTCCCGCCCCACGGCCACCCGCACATGC
>JBFWOK010000303.1:0-3423 GCA_050250555.1 Limisphaerales bacterium | reverse complement strand
GAGTGAATCGAATTCTCCGCCCGAGCCCGATCGAACGACGGGTGCGCCGGCGCCCGCATCGAAGGTGAAGGTGAAGGTGCTCTTTCTCTGCACCGGGAATTCCTGTCGAAGCCAGATGGCCGAGGGGTGGACCCGTCACCTGCGGGGCACCGTTGTGGAGCCGTACTCGGCCGGCATCGAAAAACACGGCATGAATCCCCATGCGATGCGGGTGATGGGCGAGGCGGGGGTCGATATTTCCGGGCAGTTCTCCAAGACCCTGGAGGATCTGGCGGGGGTGGATTTCGACTGGGTGGTCACGGTGTGCGGGCACGCCGACGAGCATTGCCCGCGGTTTCCGGCCAAGACCCGCGTGGTCCATGTCGGCTTCGAAGATCCTCCCCGGCTGACGAAGCATCTTCCCGACGGGGACGAGAAGCTGGCCGTGTACCGCCGCGTTCGCGACGAGATCCGGCGATTCGTCGAGACGCTGCCGGATTCCCTGGCGGGATAGTTTACGCAGCCCCGACGAGTTGGCGCAGCACGAAGGGGAGGATGCCGCCGTGCTGGTAGTAATCGATCTCGATGGGGGTATCGATGCGGCAGGCGACGGGGACGTCCAGGGCGGAGCCGTCGGCGCGGGTGATGCGGAGGGTGAGATCCTGCTGGGGTTTCAGCGCGGGGCTGAGGCCGAGCACGTCGTACTTCTCCGACCCGTTGAGCCCGAGGGACTGGGCCGTGGTGCCGTCCTTGAACTGGAGGGGAAGGACTCCCATGCCGACGAGGTTCGAGCGGTGGATTCTCTCGAAGGATTGCGCGACGACCACCTTCACGCCGAGGAGGTTGGTGCCCTTGGCGGCCCAGTCGCGGCTGGAACCCGTGCCGTACTCCTGGCCCGCCAGCACGATCAGCGGGGTTCCCTGTTTCTGAAACGCCATCGCCGCGTCGTAGATCGAGGTCTTGGCGCCGTCGGGTCCGAGCGTGTTGCCGCCCTCCTCGCCGCCGAGCATGAGATTCTTGATCCGGACATTGGCGAACGTGCCCCGCGTCATCACGCGGTCATTGCCGCGTCGGCTGCCGTAGCTGTTGAAATCCTCGAAGGCGACCCCGTTCTCGACGAGGTACCGACCCGCGGGGGAAGTCTTCTTGATCGCGCCGGCCGGCGAGATGTGGTCCGTGGTGACCGAATCCCCGAAGATGCCGAGGGGCCGCGCGCCGCGGATCTCGGCGATCGTCCCGGGTTGCATCGAGAAGTTCACGAAGAACGGGGGTTCCTGGATGTAGGTGGAAGTCCGGTCCCACTCGTAGACGTTGCCGACCGAGGCCGGGATTTCGTTCCACTTGGGGTTCTGGGACACGAAGTCCGAGTACAACGTGCGGAAGACCTCGGGCCTGAGGGCGGCCTGCATGGCGTCGCGCACCTCCTGGAGGGTGGGCCAGATGTCCTTGAGAAAGACCGGACCGCTCTTCCCCTGGCCGACGGGTTCAGTGGTGAGGTCCTTGTCGACGCGGCCCGCGAGGGCGAAGGCGACGACCAACGGCGGGGACATGAGGAAGTTCGCCTTGATGTTCTGGTGGACGCGGGCCTCGAAGTTGCGGTTGCCGGACAGGACGCTGGCGGCGACGAGGTCGTTCTTGACGACGGCCTCCTCGATGGGGGCGGCGAGCGGGCCGGAGTTCCCGATGCAGGTGGTGCAGCCGTAGCCGACGGTCTGGAACCCGAGTTGGTCGAGGTACGGTTGAAGGCCGGTCTTGGCGAGGTAGTCAGTGACCACGCGACTGCCTGGGGCGAGCGACGATTTGACAGCGGGATTGACCGTGAGTCCGCGTTCGACGGCTTTCCGGGCGAGGAGCCCGGCGGCGAGCATGACGCTGGGATTGGACGTGTTGGTGCAGCTGGTGATCGCGGCGATGAGGACCGAACCGTGCCCGATGCGGGTCGTCGTCCCGGAACCCGCGGCGACTTCGGCGGAGACCGTGGCGAAGTCCTCGGCCTTCTTCCCGAATCCGCCTTCGGTGACGGGTTTGCAGAACGTGCCGACGAAACTTTCCTTGAGCTTGGGAAGTTCGATGCGGTCCTGGGGGCGTTTTGGGCCGGCGACGCTGGGCACGACGGATCCGAGATCCAATTCGACGACCTGGGAATAGTCGATCTGGCCCTTCTGCGGAATGCCCCACAGGCCTTGGGCGCGGTAGTAGTTCTCGTAAGCGCGGATCGCGTCGTCCGGGCGCCCGGTGGCCCGGAGGTAGTTCACGCACTCGGCATCGATCGGGAAGAACCCCATCGTGGCGCCGTACTCCGGGGCCATGTTGGCGATGGTCGCGCGGTCGACGACGGGCAGGGCGGCGGCGCCGGGCCCGAAGAACTCGACGAACTTGCCGACGACCTTGGTTTTGCGGAGGAGCTGGGTGACGGTGAGCGCGAGGTCGGTGGCGGTGACGCCTTCGCGGAGCGCGCCGGTGAGATGGACGCCGACGACGTCCGGGGTGAGGAAATAGACGGGTTGGCCGAGCATGCCGGCTTCGGCCTCGATGCCGCCGACGCCCCAGCCGACGATGCCGATGCCGTTGATCATCGTGGTGTGGGAATCGGTGCCGACGAGGGTGTCCGGGTAGTGGATGTCGCCGGAGGTGAGGACGCCCTGGGCGAGGTACTCGAGGTTGACCTGGTGGACGATGCCGATACCGGGCGGGACGACCTTGAACGTGTCGAAGGCCTGCATGCCCCACTTGAGGAACTGGTAGCGTTCGCGGTTCCGCTGGAATTCGAGGTCGAGATTGCGGCCGAGGGCGTCGGCGCTACCGGCGAAGTCGACCTGAACCGAGTGGTCGACGACGAGGTCGACGGGGACGAGCGGTTCGATGAGCTTGGGGTTTTTGCCCATCTGGGAGACCGCGCTCCGCATGGCGGCCAGGTCGACGAGCAGGGGGACTCCGGTGAAGTCCTGGAGGACGATGCGGGCCACGACGAACGGGATTTCGGCGGTGCGCGGGTCGTTGGCTTTCCAGTTCGCGAGTTCTCGGACGTTGGCTTCGGTGACCTTTTTTCCGTCGCAGTTCCGGAGGACGGATTCGAGCACGAGGCGGATGGAGACGGGGAGGCGGGAGATCGGGGCGATTCCGGCGGATTCCAGGGCGGGCAGGCTGTAGAAGCGGCCGGCGCGGCCCTGGCCGAGGTCGAACGATTGGAGGGAGCCGAAAAGGTTGTGGGGGTTGCTCATGGAGTGGTCTTCGGGCGCCGTGGGGGCGCGTTCCGGCCGTGCAAACTGCGGGGACGACAAAACCGCGTCAAGGCGTCAGGGCGCTACGATGCGGCGGGGGGCGCACGACGGGATTCTTCATCAGGCCGCCAAGACAAGGGAGTCGTTGCGAGCAGCATGTGCAGCGAGGCGGTCTTTCCAGAAGAGGTCGAGGCGCCGGCTGTGATGAATACACCGTAAGGCC
>JBFWOK010000302.1:0-3472 GCA_050250555.1 Limisphaerales bacterium | reverse complement strand
CGTCGCGAGTCTACCAGGCGGCGATGGTCGATCAGAAATACCGTTACAATGAAGCGGCCAATACTCTGCGGAGGAAGTTCGCTCCCCGAACCCAGTTCCATTACAGCGATATGGACGCGTCGTTGCTTGGGGCTCTCATCGAGAATGCCACTGGCATGCGCCTCGCCACGTACATGCAGAAGAAGCTCTGGGAACCGGCCGGAATGGAACATGACGCGTATTGGGCACTCGACGGCCCGCCGGAAATCGGACGGGAGGTTGCTGCACTGGGCTTCGCAGCCAGCCTACGGGACTACGGTCGGTTTGGTTTGCTCGCTCTGCACCGTGGACGATTGAACGGACGCCAACTGGTATCGGAGAAGTGGTTTGCCGAGGCAACTTCCCCCCAGCATCCCGCGGTGGGCTTCGGGAAACTCTACCCCGACTACCCACTCGCCTATGGCTACTGCTGGTGGATTCTCCCCAATGGAGATTTTACAGGGCAAGGCGCGTTCGGGCACTTCGTGTATGTGGCACCGCGAGCCAATGTCGTGATCGTCAAGCACAGCCATTGGCCCAAGGAGTGGGTCGACGAAATGGAGATGGAGACCGCCGTCTTTTTCGATGCCGTTGTGGCCGCACTCGGCGAAACGGGGGGTGGCAAGTCGAATGTGCAGGCAGATCCTTGAGCAGGGAAGGGGGCCGACGCGGACGCTTCACCAAAACGCCGTCGGCCCCGGATAAGGCGGATCTCCTGATTCATGGCCAAGGGGTGCCATCACTTGGTGTCTGTCCAGGACAGGACGAGGCAGACCACCGTTGCTTGCTCCTCTGTCGTAGCTTTGTGGGCCCTGGCATCCACTGGCTGATCTGCCTGCCACGCACGGAATCCATCCCATGGGCAGCAGCCAGTTTTTGAACGGATGAGCCCAAGTGCAAAGCGCCTACCTCGGCCATGCCCGCCTCCGTACATCAAGACAGCGAGATCACCCCGACCCACTCACCCAGAACCCGAAGCGAATCCTCTTCGGCCTGCGTGATGACGATCGGGGCGAAGTCCGGGTTCAGCGGACTCAGTTCGATCCGGACATGCTGAAGGTTCCCATCCTCGTCGAACCGTTTCACGCTCCAGTATTGCTTCACCGTCAGGCGTCCGGCGGTTTCCGGATCCACGGAGTCCCGTAAGGCAACCAAGACGATCCGCCCCTGCCGTGTTCCTGCGAGCGCCTCGCCTCCGCGAAAAAGACAGATCGCGCCGTCGGGAATCCTTGGTTGCATCGAATGTCCGGCGACCCGAAGGGCGAACATGTCCTTCGAGGCCCGCATTCCCTCGACCCGGGCCCACGCCGAAGCAGCGCCGGGATCGGGCGCCGTCTGGTCGGGTCCAAAGGCACCGGCTGCGGCTGCGAGTTCGTAGAACGGAACCCAGAGAACGAATCGCTCCTCCACAGGCGGATCTCCCTGCAGGACTGGCCCGAAGGCATTCGGGGATGGCGTCTGCGGATCCGGCGCTGACTTGTCCTCCTCGGCCCACCCACCCACCACCGTGCGAAAGCCGCGCGGTTCCCACCGTTCAACCCCACGCTGGATGGCGGTGTGCTCGACGGACTCAGCCACGGCGCCAAACAGCCGCAATTCCCAGTCGCCACTCCGCAGAACCATTCGGCCAGCCAGACGCTCCGCCTCAAAGTCGAACCGCTCCGTGTGCACGCCCCGCATCCGGGACCAGTAGTCCATGATGCAGGACCGGCGGGAACTCAGCACCGAACGCGACGGCAACCGATCGCGCTTGTCCTGGTTGGCGGCCTTAGATGCCGGCAGGAGATTCCACAGATCGTTGTTCCGCCACAGGGCGAACGGAATGGCGTGGTCCAACTCGAACCGGCCGCCCAGCGGGATCCCGGTCCAGACGCACACTTTGTCGGCCAAGTCCTGGTATAGACTGCGTGCCGCGTGCACGTCGCGCTCCGCGAGCGGTACGGTGAGCAAGGCGTCAATCACCTGGCTCGGCTTGAGCGACCCTTGCGAGATCTCGGCGGTCAGTTCCGCCCAACGCAAGACGGTCGCATCCGCGATCCAAGCCCCCATCAGCGACAACTCCCGCCATAGATCGGCCGCCATTTCCACACGCCCGCTGGCTGAGTCGTACCGGAACGTCCCCGATCCTCCTCCTCCGGCGAAGTACACCGGACCCTCCCGAATCGCGTCCCGCACCTTCGACAGAGCTTGCCCGTGCACTTTGGCTGCTTCCTCGGAAAGACCGCGGCTGCGATAATCGACGGTGAATCCGGCAAGGCCGCCGCGATTGCGATAGTGCTCCACCAAGCGGGCGAGCGGAGCCCGGAATTTCATGGGCTTCGCGCAGTCGGGCTTCTCGCCGCGTTTCTGAGGGATGAACTCCGAAGATTCGATGAGCGGCCAATAGTACTCGACCCACTTGTCCGCGATCAGCCGGAGAGGGACTGCCACACGTCCGCCGGGAAGCCAGGTAGCCGAATGATGGCTGGTGGTCGCCAGTTCCGCCAAGGCCCGTACCAACGCCGGCTTGTACGTCGCGTCCTTTTTGTCGCGGTTCAGGATCGACTCGATCGTTTCGAGGCTTCGCGAGCCCGGCCCTTCAAGGACGAACGCCTGCGTCGCCCAAGTCCGCCCTGATCGCCCGAGCGTGTCCCCGGAATCCCAGCGATGTGTCCGCCGAAATCCCACCTTCTCGAAGAGAAACTGGAACTGTTCGGGCGGCACCTCGTTGAACAACCGTCCGTCCGGATCGCGATGCGTCTCGGTATCGACGGGAGGCCCCTGCAGCGGTGTCGAAATCAGCAGTCGCCCGCCGGGCCGGAGCACGCGGCGCAAGTTGAACAGCGTGTCGAACAGCCGATCTGTCGGGAGATGCATGAGCACCGCCCAACAAAGGATGCCGTCGAGGCTGGCGTCCGGGACGGTTCCCAAGTCCGGGAGCGAATCGCGCCGAATCCGGTCCGCCAGGGTCGGGTAGCGGCGCTTCGCTTCGGTCAGCAAGGCCTCGCACGCATCGACTCCCTCGGCATCGAACCCGGCTTCGACGAGCGCGTGGAGGTCACGCCCGGAGCCGCAGCCCACATCGAGAATCCGACCGCCGGTCCCGAAGGCCTCCCTAAAGTGTCGGGCTGCCGTGCTCTCGGCCCCGGCGTACCGCGCCGCCAACGATGGCGCGTGTTCCGCGTAGAACTGGAGGGTTTTCCCGTCCATTGCGTGCGGAGGCATCGTACGCGGCGTCTTTTGCCAGAACCAGAAGCGTCTACCGCTGGCAATTGGCGTCGCCCATGCCCATGCCCATGACGTCCGGGAGGCTTGTCACCGGGTGAGCAGCGCGTTGAACCAAAAGAGCGTAAGCGGTAAGCGGGGTGCATCTATTCGTTGAACGAATGGGCTGGCAGGATTGGAGGATTTCTGCGGAGCGGGCCCGGTGGGATGGGCGCTCGTGGTCGGCGAGAAGGCGACCGGGCGCTCAGGC
>JBFWOK010000301.1:0-3645 GCA_050250555.1 Limisphaerales bacterium | reverse complement strand
CAACTCACCTCGGACGACCTTCGAAATGCCCTCGACGATCCGGACGTCTGGGTCCGCCGCGCGGCCGTCAACGCCTGCGAATCCCGCGCCGACGGCGACCCATCGTTGATGAATGCCCTCGTCGCCCGGGTGGACGATCCCGCCGCCGAGGTTCGCTTCCAACTCGCGCTCAGCCTCGGAGAATTCTCGGCACCCGCCGCCGGCGAGGCCCTGGCACGCCTCGCTGTTCGGGACGGACGCGACGCCCGTTTCCGGACGGCCGTCATCAGTTCGTCAACACGGTTTGTCCCTCAAATTCTGAAGGCGCTGCTGCGGGTCGACGGAAATCCGCCCACCGCGGAGTGGTTCGAGCCGCTGGTGGCGACCGCCGCGGCCTCCGGCGACACAACCGCGCGCGCGAGCACGCTTCGAGCCGTTCTTCCCGACGACGTCGAAGTCATCGATCCGCGCCGGCTTCGATTGCTCGCGGCGTTGTCCGCGAACGCGGCGGCCGACACCGACACCGATCCGGACCTCCGCCGGATCTGGGAGAAGGCCTGGGTCGCGGCGCGCGATGTGCTGGACCGGGCCGAATTCGATCCTGACCAGGGGCCCGACGCCCTAACGATGCTGAGCCGGGCACCGTGGTCGGACGCCGACTCCCGCCGTTGGGCGCGCTGTCTCGCACCGGAAAGTCCACCCGCCGTTTTCGACGCGGCGATCCCGCGCCTGCGACCCGTAAAGGACTCCCGGGCCGCGAACCTCCTTCTGGCAGGCTGGCTCCAACGCCCGGCCTCCCAGCGATCCCGGATTCTCGACGAACTCCCAGGGCGCTCGGAGTGGGCCGAAGAACTGCTGTCCGCGCTGGAAAAGAAGCAGCTCGACCCTCGCGAGATCTCGATCGCCAACCGTCAGCGGCTTTTGCGACACCCCGAAGCGACCGTCGCGCAGCGAGCGCGGCGTGTCTTCGAACCCGCCGTTCCCGCGGACCGCGCCGCCCTGTTTGCCCGGTACTCGGACGCGGAAGCGTTGGCTGGCCGTTTGGATTCGGGGCTTCGGCTTTTCAAGGACCACTGCGCCTCCTGCCACGCGGTCGGCGGAATTGGACACGCGGTGGGTCCGGATCTCGGGACCTATCGCGACAAACCGATCTCCGAATTCGTCACGTCGATCCTCGATCCCAATTCCGTGATCGAGCCGCGGTACGCCCATCACGAGGCCGAAACCCGGGACGAACGATGGATCTCCGGCGTCGTTGAGAATGAAACCGCCGGAAGCCTGACCCTCGTGGGTGGCGGCGGTGTCCGTGAAACCGTCCTCCGCGCCGACCTGATCCGGTTGAGCGCCACGTCGGCGTCCATGATGCCCGAGGGGTTCGATGCGGCGCTGGATCCGCAGGCGATAGCCGATCTCTTCGCCTGGATCCGGAACCCTCGTCCTTCAGCCGATAGACCGTGAACTTCACGGACGCCCTGGCTCGTCCCGTCCCGCGTTTTGGACCGTGAACCGCGGACCGGGGACGGCAACACCGCGGTCAGTGGGCGTGGGTCGCCAGGTATTTCACGCAGACGGGCGCGCCCACCTCGATCTTCCCGCCGGTCGGCTCCAAAGCGCCGGTCTTCGCGTCGACACGGAACACGACGACCGAGTCCGAGTTCTGATTGGCCGCCAACAACCAGCGGCCGGTCGGGTCGACGCCGAAATTCCGCGGTGTCTTCCCCTGGGTCGGTTCGTTCTCAACCCACGTCAGCCGCCCCCGACGATCGGCGGAAAAAACGACAATGCTGTCGTGCCCACGATTCGAGCCGTACACGAACTTTCCGGAGGGATGGACCTCGATGTGCGCGGTGGAGTTCCACGCATCCGAACCCTCCGGAAGGGTCTTGTAGGAATCGATCCAGGTAAATTCGCCGGACTTCGCGTCGTACCGAAAGGCGGCCACCGTGGAGAGCATTTCGTTGATGACATAGGCGTTTCGCTGGTTCGGCCGAAACGCGAAGTGACGGGGCCCGGACCCGGCCGGCAAACGGACGGCGGGCACGTCGTTGGGTTCCAGCGCCCCGGACGAAGCGTCAAAGCGGTAGACCATCAGTTTGTCGATTCCCAGGTCGGCGGCCACCGCGAAGCGGTTGGCGGAATCGAGATTGATGGAATGCGCGTGCGGCCCCGCCTGTCGCTGCGGATTCACGCTCCAACCTTCATGGGCCACGACGACGTGGTTCCCGACCCCCAGCGAGCCGTCCGACTCGACCGGAATCGACGCGACGTTCCCTCCGTTGTAGTTCGCGACCAAGACGCGGCGCCCGGTCTTGTCGACGACGAGATGGCAGGGAGCCGCGCCGTGACTCGGTTGCTCGTTCAAACGCGTCAACGATCCCGTGTGGGAATCCACGGAGAAAGCCGTCACCGAACCGCCCTTCTGCCCGCGGAACTCGCCGACTTCATTCACGGCATAGAGGAACTTCCCCGAAGGATGCATCGCGAGAAAGGACGGGTTCGGCGAGGTTGCCGCGAGGATCGGTTCACCCAGGGTCCCCGTCGCCGCGTCGAACCGGCTCGCATAGATTCCCTGGCTCTTGGCGCCCGTGTAGGTCCCGAAAAAGACCCAGAAATCGTCGGCGCGGAGTTCCAGGGTGTGGCCGAAGGAGCCGGCCGCGGCCAGCAGAAGCACGGAACGTTTCGTCCAGGGTGTGGTCATGCCCCGATGACACCCCTCCCACCCCCCGGAACTCAAGCGGGGAAAACACACCCAATTTGGTCAGCGGTCATCCCGCTCCCCCTCCCAAAGCCTCCGAGTTTCAGCAGGAGTCAGCGGGTTGGGTTGCCGCCGACGGAGGCGTTCCAGATCGTCCCGCCGACCGAACACGTTCCAGACGAGGGCGCCCACTCCGGCAACCAGGAATCCGGCTCCGACCGGCACGACGAACACGCCGGGTCCGGGTTCCCCGCCCTGCAGCCACACCCCGCCCAGCAGGAATCCGAGGGGCAGCAGGAATTGGCCGGCGACGAGGCCCCAGGAAATCATGCGCGGAAAGCGCGCCACGGCTTCGGGGTTCGATCGGATCGTCGCGACGAATCCAATCTGCATGAGCGACAGCAGCGTCCCGTGCGAGTGGGCGAGCGTCCACATCAGGCGGCGGCTCGAGTTGCCGACGTCCAGATAGGCGGGCGCCTTGATCGCGTGCAGGGCTTCGAGAACGACGCCCCCCAGGAGGAACAGGAGGAACCCGCCCCAACCGGCCCGCAGGTGAAGTCGGATCAGGCTTTCAAGGTTGGCCGTCGGTTTCATGGATCGGGTCACTCCGAAATCGTCATTTCACGGGTGTCCTGCTCCGCCACCAGCGCGGCCACGCGATCCCACAGGGGATCGCCGTCGTCGCCGATCAGCACCTCGGACCCCTTGCGGCTCGGCCGCGGCGTCCGCGTCTTCCATTCCCGCTGAACCCGGGCGGCTTCGGCCTTCCATTCATTCGTGGAACCCAGAAAATCGATCCGGACTCCCTCGAAGCCTGGAAGCTCGCGCAGACGGTGCGCCGCCACGTAACGGACCACGCCGTAGGGGTCGGCGAGCAATTGCGCCTGGAACGGCGCGAGCCAGTCGGAACCGGACGCCTCCAGGGCGGGACCCCAGCCGAGATGCCAGGACGCGATCGCCCGTTGCGCGGC
>JBFWOK010000300.1:0-3712 GCA_050250555.1 Limisphaerales bacterium | reverse complement strand
CAGGCAATGGGTGTTGACGGGGATGTCGCCGGCCCGGCCGTTGCAGAATAGGGGCGAGCATCCGAAGCCGAGCTGGCAGCCGCCGTCGCATTGCACCACGTCCCAACCCAACCGTTCGTACCGCGTCGAGAGCGGCTCGATCGCGGAAGCGTCGAAGGAAATGGGTTCTTCGCCATCGGGACCAAAACGGATCGGAAACAGCTTGTAGGCCATCATCCGGCCATTCGGGAACGGCTCCTGGCGGAGGATGACCTTCCAGGGCGGTCGCGATTCGGGATCGGGTTCGACCAGGATGCTGAAGGCATCGTGGACCACGCCTTCGGCGAGGCGCTCCGAGTCGAAGACCGCCAGCTCATTGTGTCGCCACAGATCCACCCAGCCCCTCGGTCCGGGAGAGCCGCATTCACTGACGCTGCAGACTTCCGCCACCCCGGGCGCGTGTTGTTGCGCGAGGATCGTCTTGGGGAAGTAGCCGATGAGGATGGGCTCTGGAGTCATGGCCGGCAGCGGTTTCCGGGAGGATGCCCGGTTGATGGCTGGAATGGGAGCCTGGATCCTGGGCAACCTGCGTGGCGTGAAACCGAATTCTCCGGCTCCTGAGGCCGTGGCAGCTCCTGACCGGCGCGCTTCGACATACGAAGCTCCCCGTTCGCGCCGCGCATTTCTGGCCTTCGCGGTTCTCTCGGCGGCGGCGGCCGGCGTCGGTGTCCGGGTTCTTGCCGCCGAATCCCCGGAGCCGGCGGCGGAGTGGATGACGGTCACCGGGCCGATCCGAACCCTGCCGGCGCCCGGAATCCTGCCGCACGAGCACGTCACCACCGATTTTCTCGGCGCCGAGAAACTCCCCGCGCCGCGCTATGACCGTGACCTGGCCTTCGAGCGCATCGTTCCGCACCTGGAAAAGCTTCGGGCGCGCGGGGTCGGCTTGCTGGCTGAGTGTACCCCCGCTCACATCGGGCGCGACGTGGACCTTCTCAAGCGCCTCAGCGAGGCGAGTGGAGTCCGGATCCTGACCAACACCGGGTATTACGGGGCGGTGGAGAACAAGTACCTGCCACGGCATGCGTGGACGGAATCCGTCGGTCAGTTGTCGGATCGGTGGCTCCGCGAGTGGACCGACGGGATCGACGGGACGGGGATTCGGCCGGGCTTCATCAAACTGGGCACCGGGAATGGGCCGCTTCCCGAACTCCATGTGAAGCTCTTGAAGGCCGCCTGTCGGACACACCGGGAGTCAGGGCTGACGATTGCCATGCACACCGGCGACGGCCAGGCGGCGAGGGACGAAGTGAAGTGGCTCGTCCAGGAGGGAATCCTGCCGTCAGCGCTCATTTGGGTGCATGCCCAGAACGATCCCGGGCCGATCCAGATCGAACTCGCCAGGCGCGGTGTCTGGATCAGCCTGGACGGGTACTCCCTCGCGACCCGGAACCCGGAAAGGTACCGGAACTTCCTGGTCGCCCACCGGGAGGCGGGGACGCTGGGGCGGGTGCTGCTGTCCCACGATGACGGATGGGCGGTGCAGGGTGAAAAACCCAGCGGGTCCGACTTGGCGTTGTTCGGGAACGGGAATCCGGCGCCGTACGTTTCGATCTTCGAACGGCTGTTGCCCGACCTTCGGCAGGCGGGTTTTCGCGAGGAGGACCTCACGCTTCTGACCCGGACTAATCCCACGGATGCCCTGCGCATACGGCGCCGACTGGCCTGATGCGTGTCGGGCGAATCGACTCTGGGATCACGGACCGAACCTGGAGAGGGCAGTTTCAACCACGGAAGGCGCGGATCACACGGAAGGGGAGGGGGGCGGTTATCCATCCGCCTGCAACAGGCGGAGCATGGCGCGGTCGAGTTTGTGGCCGCGATAATCCTCGTAGCGCACGTCGGAACGGCCCGAGTCCAGAACGCCGAACGAACCTCGAAGGTTCCAAAGGGCCCAGCCCCACCCGGCTTCGCGCCAGAGTTCGAGCAGGTCGCGCATCCAAGCGAGGGCGACCGCGTGAGGAGTCTTTTGGAACGCGCCCCATTCCCCCACGTGGATTCCCACTCCCTGGCGTTCGAGTTCCTTCCAGGGCGCGATGATCTCGCGCCGGAGGCGGTCCTTGTCCCAGCGGTCCTTGCCGTCGGGGTTCAACGGCCATGTGGGTTCGGGCCAATCCTGGCCCCGGACCCAACTCGCCCCGTGATGACTGACCCGCATGGGATCGTAGCCCCGAGTGCTCTGGCCGAGATTCAGCGGCGCCAGACCCGGGACTGGTTTCCGGCCCCATCGAAGGCCGTCGGCGATGATGAGCCGTTGGGGGTCTTCGGCCCGGATGGCTTCGACCATGGACGTGACCACGCGGATGTACGTCTCATCCGGAATGTCCTTGGGCTCGTTGAGCAGGTCGAAGGTCACCTCAGAATTCGGCAGGCCGCGATAACGCCGGGCGAAATGGGCCCAATGATGACAGCAGGCGTCGAGGGCCTGGGCGTCCTTGAAAAGGTCGAGCGGTTCGTCCGGTGGATTGACGCAATAACCCGGTGCGCGGTGGAGGTTCAGGTTGATGTGGACCCCGTGTTTCCTGCCTAGCGCCACCGCCTGGTCGACGTGCTTCAGCTGGGCTTCGTCGAGCTTCAGCCAAGTGGCGGGATCCCCCGACGCCCAGCACTGGTACGACATGGGAAGCCGGACAAAATCAAAGCCCCAGTCCTGGATAAAACTGAAATCGTTCGGCTCGAAGGGCGGGTTGCCGTCGCGCCGGGCACTGAATTTCTCCAGAAGATTGAAGCCCCGCCACCGAGGGAGCTTTCGGGCGGTGGGCTCCGGAAGGTCCGCCGCGCGTGCGCGGGGAGTGACGGGCGACAGTGCGAGCGCGCCGGTGGCGGCGCGAAGGAAATCCCGGCGGTTGAGTTTCATGGCGCGACGCGGTTCGGGTCCGCGAGGAATTCAATCGGACCCGCGCACCGCCGGCACCAGTTATGGGGCGGGTGGCGTGAGTCGGGGCTCGCGCGGTCGGTCGACGCTCATTTCTGCCGCTTGAAGGTCAGAGTCATCAGGGTGTCTCCGACCACTCCGTCCGAATTCAGTCCTCGGACGTCGACCTCCATGGTGTCGGCGTCGATCTTTCGGTGGACGAACCCCAGGCGCACCTCTTCGCCCGAAGCCGAGGTGCCCTGGTACTTCAAGGTGGCCAGACCGCCGGCCGCGATCCATTCGCCTTTGCCCAACCGGCCGCTCGCGCCGACGGCGAGATGGCGCACCTTGCCGTCGCTCTCATCGAGGTAAATCATGGCCATGCTTTCGTCGTCGTCGCTCTTGAACTTCGACATGACGACGGTGGGACGGAGGCCCCACTCGTATCCGAGACTCATGGTGTTGCCGCTATCGGTGGTCGCGGTCCACTTGCCGATGATCCAATCCACGCCGCCTTCCCGCATCCGCCCGGCCAGGTCGGCGGCGGCGACCGAGGCGGTGAAGGACAGCGTGGCGGCCAGTGACAAAAGGCCAACAAGGAATCGTGAGGGAATCGACGGGCTCATACGGTGGGGTGAATTTCACGCCGGACCGCTCGGAGAATCAAGACGGCAAGTCCCGACTCGTTCGCTGGGGGCGCACGACGGGATTCTTCATCAGGCCGCCAAGACAAGGGAGTCGTTGCGAGCAGCATGTGCAGCGAGGCGGTCTTTCCAGAAGAGGTCGAGGCGCCGGCTGTGATGAATACACCGTAAGGCC
>JBFWOK010000299.1:0-3855 GCA_050250555.1 Limisphaerales bacterium | reverse complement strand
TCGCGGACATCGCCCACATTGCGGGACTCGTCGCCTCCGGGCTTCATCCCAGTCCGGTGCCCCACGCTGATTTCGTCACGACCACGACCCACAAGACGCTTCGCGGACCCCGCGGCGGTCTCGTGCTCTGCAAGGCGAAGTACGCGAAGGAAATCGATTCCTGCGTTTTCCCGGGCATCCAGGGGGGGCCGCTCATGCACGTCATCGCGGCCAAGGCGGTCTGTTTCGAGGAGGCCCTGCAACCGGCCTTCAGGACCTACCAGCAGCAGATCCTTCACAATGCCGCCGCCTTGGCGCGGGGCATGCAGCGGAACGGCTACCGCCTCGTCTCGGGCGGCACCGACAACCACCTCATGCTGGTCGATGTCGGCGCCCGCGGGCTGACCGGAAAGGACTGCCAGCTGGCGCTCGATGAGGCGGGCATCACGGTCAACAAGAACACCATCCCGTTCGAGACGCGCTCGCCGTTCCAGGCGAGTGGAATCCGCCTCGGCTCGCCCGCGGTCACCACCCGGGGAATGAAGGAACCCGAGATGGCGTCCATCGCCGACATGATCAGCGAGGTGCTCGCCGACATCAAAAACGCCGAGAACATCGGCAAAGTGCGGGGGAGGGTGCGGGAATTGACGTCCCGTTTTCCTCTTCCCTCGTGAAATCATCGGGGCGCTCCCCAAGCCGCCGGGCCGGCCGGCCCCAACTTCGGCCTTGCGGGGGCGCCCAACTTGGTTTTTCGTCGCGGCCGAGGATCCCTGTCGCAGCCCCCGCGCTGGTCTGAACAAGTTTCCCCTCCTTTGACTCCAATGGGGTGCTTTCTCCCGGTCTCCGGCACAAAATCGCGCCGGCTTTCAGGGTGATTCACCTTCCACTCCCAAATCCCGATCTCATGCCCAGACCCAAGAAGGCCGGCTCACCCGACGCCTCCGCCCCGCGCGCGGCCGGCGACGCGGCCTCGCCCGCGCCGCGTCCGAAGGTCGCGCGCGCCAAGAAAAAATCGGCTTCTTCCGCCGCCAAAACCGCGCCGGAACTGCCCCTTTCAGCCCCCGAAACCGCGGAGGCATCCTTCACCCCCACCGCCGCTCTGGATTCCGCAGCCGCAGCCGCACCCGCACCCGTTGCCAGCCGCACGTCTCCGATCGAGGATCCTGCCGAAGCCGGCGCGCCCAGCAGAAACGAGCCCGGCGCCGAAACCGAAATCAGATCGAGGGAGTCGTCCGATCAGCCGTCCGACCCGCCTCCGGCCTCCAGCACCGGCTCGTCCCGCGGCTCGGCTTCGCAACCGCCCTTGACATCCCCGGAAGCGGTGCCGGGCCAGAGGGCTGGTCCTGGACCGGAATCCCGGCCCGATGGGAGGCCTGATGCGCGACCGGATTCGCGCTCAGGACAGGCTCCTTCCCGACCCACGCAACACCCCGGCCAGGGGCCCGGATCTGGACCCGGACCCTCGGGTGGTTCCGGACATTCCCGCGTCGGACTGCCGCCGCCCCCGTCCGTCACAGCGCCTCCGCCCCAACGACCGCCCCCTCCCCCACGCTCGGCTTCCCCCGCCAATGGGTCGGGTGCTGGAACGAGCTCTGGCTCTGGATCTGGATCCGGTTCCGGACCCGGGGGGTCACCCAACCCGCCGTCGAGGCCGGCGACGCCCCAGCAGCCCGAGCTCCCGAAGGGCGAGACGATCAACATCGCGAAGCTTCATGCGATGTCGATTTCCGACCTCAACGCGAAGGCCAAGGATCTCGGCGTCGAGAACTTCGGCACGATGAAGAAGCACGAACTCGTGTTCGCGATTCTTCAGAAGAACGCCGAGCGCCGAGGCATCCTCTTCGCGGAAGGCATCCTCGAAGTCATGCCGGAGGGCTACGGATTCCTTCGCTCGCCGGCCTTCAGCTACCTCGCGTGCCCGGAGGACGTCTACGTCTCGCCCTCGCAGATCCGCCGGTTCGATCTCCAGACCGGGGACCATCTCGGCGGCCAGGTTCGTCCCCCCAAGGACAAGGAACGCTATTTCGCCCTTCTCAAGGTTGAGTCCGTCGGACAGGAGGATCCCGACAAGGCGAAGGAAAAGACGCACTTCGAAAACCTCACCCCGCTTTTCCCCACCAAGCGGCTCCTGTTGGAAACGACCGCCGAGGAACTCAACACCCGCGTCGTCGATATCGTCTGTCCCATCGGGAAGGGCACCCGCGGCCTGATTGTTGCCCCGCCGCGCACCGGCAAGACGGTGCTGATGCAGAAGCTGGCCAACGCCATCCTCGGCAACAACCCGGAGTGCTATCTCATCATCCTTCTCATCGATGAACGCCCCGAGGAGGTCACCGACATGGAACGTTCGTGCGTGGGCGCCGAGGTCGTCAGTTCGACCTTCGATGAACCCCCGGAACGCCACGTTCAGGTCGCCGAAATGGTCATCGAAAAGGCCAAACGGATGGTCGAGCACAAGAAGGACGTCGTCATCCTGCTCGATTCCATCACCCGCCTCGCCCGCGCCTACAACACCGTCCAACCCCATTCAGGCAAGATCCTGTCGGGTGGCGTCGACGCCAACGCCCTGCACAAACCGAAGCGCTTCTTCGGCGCGGCCCGGAACATCGAGGAAGGCGGGTCCCTGACCATCATGGCCACCGCGCTCGTCGATACGGGGAGCCGGATGGACGAGGTGATTTTCGAGGAGTTCAAGGGCACGGGCAACATGGAGGTCCACCTGGACCGCGCCCTGGTCGATCGCCGGATCTTTCCATCGATCAACATCGAGCGTTCCGGCACCCGCAAGGAGGAGCTGCTATATCACCCCGACGAATACCAGCGCATCGCGATCCTCCGACGCGCGTTGGTCGGCGTCCCGCCGGTCGAATCGATGGAACTGCTCCTGGGCAAGCTCCGGAAGACGCCGAACAACATCATGTTCCTGCTCAGCATGAGCACGAACCAGTAGGCGACCTGCTACAAACGGGGCTTTGGGGCGTTCCTTAGTTGGACCCCGAGACGGGCACGAAGTAATTCGTCGTCCAGGGCGGTGGAGAGAGGCCTTCCAGCGTGAAACCGGGTTGGGGAAATCCCTGATGGATTAGCCACCATTGATCGTCATTGAGTCGCTTCGGTGGACCGATGACTTCCAGTTCGTAGTGGGTCATCACGGGGCCGGCATACACCATGCGGTCCTGTCCATTGTCCACGGCGACCAGCATGAGTCCCACGTTGCCGACCGCCTGATGCAGCACCGAACCCGGATCTCCGACATCCGGAGCGGGAGGATCGGTGTGCACATCGGCGATGATCAGGTCGCCGGCGCTGGCGCCATGGGTCTCATGAAACCAGGCGTCGGCGCTGGAAAAGAAAATGCCGGCCCCCGGATCCTTCAAGAACGGATCGACGACTCGATAGTAGTAGGGCTGGTAAAACAGTTTGGGGTACCAACCGCTGTAGCGTGGAATGAATCCACAACCATGAGGGAACGTCCCCTCGTCGTGCATCAGCGTGCGGATGAATCGTTCCTCGTCCGCGGAGAATGGAGTCTGGGTCAATTCCCTCTCGCTCAGGCGGCCCAGGGTTTCCACCTGGTCGGCAAAAAAGCGGAGGTGGGCGACCTGGTTGCTTCGGAGCGTCGACCGATAGAAGTCGTTGGTGCCAATGGTGCCCACGAAGGCATCCTGGTAACGGATCGACGCCAGGACGTCCGCGGTTCGGGTGATGGTGGCCTGCAGCCGCCGCCAGAACTCGACGCGCGGTTCCACGAAGCCAGCCGGGTAAAAGCAGAGCGGGACGGAGGTGTACGACTGCTTGGCATACAACACGGTGTTGTGGCGGTACTGAGTCCACGAGGCGAGTTGCGTGTTCAAGGTGCGCATAGATCGGAAGAGC
>JBFWOK010000298.1:0-3878 GCA_050250555.1 Limisphaerales bacterium | reverse complement strand
CTTCGGACGAGCGATGCCGCCCAAGGTGGCTTCCGCAGCATCATCGACGCTTGGTATATAGCGCTGGAGGAAGACGTGCTGGCCGCCGGTACCGGGGCGGATGAGTCGAGTCTGCTGGCGAAGACCGATGAACTGGTGGAACAACGCTTGGCGAGTGTGAGCCGCACCACGCCGATGTTCGCTTTGGCCCTGCGGGCCTATCGCAAGGCGATGGCCGGCCAACAGCGGGCGATCGCTGATGGGATTTTGGCTTGGCTCAGCGGCCAACCTTCGGTGGGTGCGGAAGCGAAGCGAGCGGCGGGTGTGCGCGGCGACGTGGATCATTTCGCGGCGCTCGGGTTCCTTCAGGGTTTGCTCGCGCTGTTGAAGGACTCGGGCTTTCCCGGCCTTCTGGTGGTGCTGGATGAAGTGGAAACGCTTCAACGCATGCGTGGCGACGTGAGGGAGAAGGCCCTCAACGCCTTGCGCCAGCTGATCGACGAGATCGATGCCGGGAGATTTCCAGGCCTGTACCTGGTGATCACGGGCACACCGGCGTTCTTCGACGGACCCCAGGGAATCCAGCGTCTCCAACCGCTGGCCCAGCGTCTCCACGTGGACTTCACGACGGATGCGCGTTTCGACAACGCACGGGCCGTTCAGCTGCGCCTTCAACCGTTCTCCTTTGAATCCCTGGTCGAAGTTGGGAAGCGAGTCCGCGATTTGTACGCTCAGGGTGCGAAGGACCCGGAGTCCTTGGTCCAACGCGCGGACGATTCCCTCTTGGGGAGCCTGGCCACGGGCGTTGCCGGGAAACTTGGGGGGAAGGTGGGGGTCGCCCCGCGGATCTACCTCCGGAAGCTGGTGGGCGATCTACTGGACCGGATCGATCAGCATGCGGATTTCGACCCCCGTCGCGATTACACGCTGACGCTTTCAGCCACCGAAATGAACGCCACGGAGCAGTCCGCCTCGGGGGTGGCTTCCGTGGACGATATCGAGCTCAAGCTGTGAGCAGTTTCGAACGGCTTCATCCAGCGCTCCAGCACCACATCGTCAACTCGCTGGGCTGGCGGGAACTGCGGCCGCTCCAGGAGGCCAGCATCGCGCCGATCCTCGACGGGAAGCATGCCCTGCTTTTGGCGCCGACCGCGGGGGGAAAGACGGAGTCAGCCATCTTTCCGGTGTTGTCTCGAATGTTGGCGGAGGAGTGGAGCGGGTTGAGCGTTCTGTACGTATGTCCGCTCAAGGCACTGTTGAACAATCTCCAAGGCCGCTTGGAGCGGTATGCCACGCTGGTTGGGCGGACTTGTGGGCTCTGGCACGGCGATGTGGACCAGGCGCGCCGGCAGAAGATTCTGTGGGACACGCCGGACGTGTTGCTGACGACTCCGGAGTCGCTGGAGGCGATGCTGGTCTCGCGGCGCGTCGAGCATCGCCAGGTCTTTTCGAACCTGCGGGCGGTGATCATCGACGAGATCCATGCCTTCGCTGGAGATGACCGGGGGTGGCATCTGCTAGCTGTTCTGGAACGACTTCGACGGTTGGCTCGGGTCGAGCCGCAGCGCATCGGCCTGTCGGCGACGGTGGGGAATCCCGAGGAATTGCTCACTTGGTTGGCGGGGCATTGCCAAGGCCAGCGGGAAGTGGTCATCGCCACGGGCGCGGTTGGGGCGGTCGCCGACGTGGAAATCGACTACGTGGGCAGCCTGGAAAACGCGGCCACGGTCATTTCACGGATGCATCACGGCGAGAAGCGGCTGGTGTTCTGCGACTCCCGGTCGAGGGTGGAGCAGTTGGGGGCGGCCCTTCGGAGCTTGGGAGTGGAGACCTACCTTTCCCACAGTTCGCTGGGGCTTGAAGAGCGGCGCTCCGCCGAGGCTGCGTTTTCCGAGGCGGTGAACTGCGTGATCGTGGCGACCAGCACGCTCGAACTGGGCATTGATGTCGGAAACCTCGATCGGGTCATCCAGATCGATGCGCCCCGCACTGTGGCCTCGTTCCTTCAGCGGTTGGGGCGAACCGGGCGACGGGAAGGAAGCCGTCGGAACTGTCTGTTTCTCGCGACCCGAGAGGAGGCGCTTCACCAGACGATTGCCCTGGTGGACCTCTGGCGCGAGGGATTCGTCGAGCCGATCCGCCCGCCGCGGCTACCGTTTCATCTCCTGGCGCAGCAGCTTCTCGCCTTGGTTCTCCAGGAGGGTGGCGTCGGTCGCGCAACGTGGGCGGAAGGAATGCTGCGTCTGCCGGTATTCGGGCAGATTCCAGAGGCGGATCGGGAAGCGATCGTCGCCTACATGCTCGAACAGGGCGTGCTCCACGAGGACCAGGGGATTCTGTCGATGGGCCAGAAGGGCGAAGCCGAATACGGGTATCGATATTTCTCGGAGTTGCTCTCGGTGTTCACGACTTCGCCGGTGTTCACGGTGCTTCATGGACAGAAGGAGATTGGGTCAGTGGATCAGGGGAACTTCCTGGCGAAAACAGAGGCGCCGCGGGTGCTGGCGCTCGGCGGGCGCAGTTGGCGGGTGGTGCACTTGGATTGGCGGAGCCGCCGGGCCCATGTCGAGCCGGACATCGGGACCGGCAGGACGCGGTGGTTTGGCGATGCGGGCGGTCTCGGTTTCAGGCTTTGCCAGCGGATGCAGGAGGTCCTGGAGGAAGACCGATCGATTCAAGGGCTGTCGCGCCGGGCCACCGAGGCGTTGCAGCAACTGCGGGCTGAGTATGCCTGGGCCGCGCGCGACGCGACGGTGCTTCGGGTAGCAGGAGACGGAGCGGGAACCGAGTGGTGGACATTTGGGGGACTCCAGGCCAACCGCGTTCTGTTGGCGGGGTTGGCCGGAATCGTCGACGGGCTAGGGGGCGTGGACGATTTTGCTGTGCACTCGCCGCTTTCTGTCGGCGAGGTGCTGGAGAGGATTCAGCGCCTGGACCCTGCCGTCTCGCAATGGGGCAAGATCGAATTGGATGAGGATTCGGAGAAGGCCCTGAAGTTTGCCGAACTCCTTCCGGAACGGCTGCGACACGAGGTGTTGATGTCGAGGTGGGTGCCTGAGGATGTGGTGGCAGCCATTCTCAAGCGACGACGCGTGGTGGTGTCGGGATGAAGGAACTCCGAGGGAAGCTGCGGGGCCCGGGCGGAACGGCTGGCAAAAGTGGAGCCACTTAAAGCTGGAGGACAGGAGTTGGGGGAACCGGCGCCGTCAGCGGGGTGAGAGACCTTTCGGGAATGGGTTGCGGGTAGAGCGTACCCGCACAAAAAGGGGGGATGGGCGCCTTGTGCCAGACGGGCTGCTCGTGCGAGGCCGAGCCGTGGGGTTGCGGCATTCGTAGTTCAGAGGCCGCTCTGGCGTTGCTTGGCGCGGTTGTGTTGTCACGATCGTCACGAATGTCACGGGGGAGGGTGGGGTACTGGGCTTTGGGAACGGTCGCTGGGACCATTTCCGGTGGGAGGGCGGTGACCTTCGGCACAGTCGTTCTCGCCGGTCGTCGACCGGGTGCCGTCACGTGGCGATTGTCACCCTTGTCACGATCGTCACAGGTTCAGGGAGGGAGGATTCCAATCTTTTACCGGGTTTTCTTGAATCCAACGATCAGGTTCCGCCGTGACGATCGTGACGCATGTGACAAGCGGGGCCGCCTTCTGAGCCCTTGGCGCCTCGTTTGTCACAGCGGTCACGATCGTCACAAGCTGGTCGTCAACATTCATCCGAGCTTGGGTGGCGGTGCCAGCACCAGGCTGGCGGCGAATCCGGCAAAGTCCGCCAGGATTGTGCGCAGCGGTGAGGACACCAGGTAAAACGAGCGGTTTGAAAACCGGGTGATGGTTGCGCGAACAAAGGTTGGGTGATGGGAGGAGGTGGCGAGGGTGGATGGCTCAGGGCACCGGCTCGATT
>JBFWOK010000297.1:0-3879 GCA_050250555.1 Limisphaerales bacterium | reverse complement strand
CTTCAGCCGGTCGAGGAACCGGCGCCGATGGTCCGCCGCGTCTTCCGGTTCCTGCGGCTCTGCGTCACCGGCGTGGGCCGGTCCTGAAGGAGGCGCGCGATTCGGAGAGCCTGGATGATCCGGGGACCAAGCCAACCCGTCGCGGGCGTCGCGGGTTCGCAGGGAAAAGGGTCGAAGCGCGATCGAACGCCGCCCTTGGCGACCTCGCCTTCACCTGGATAGGGGTGTCGACGCCTCTGGTCGCTTGGGATCGCAACGGCCCGCCGATCAAGGGACCACGGGGAGGAGCAGGTGGGACGGATGTCGGGCGTCGATGACGACGGCATTCCTCGCGGCCCGGGTTTCGGTGTCTGACCGGAACGGGGACCCGGTGTTGGGGTTGGGATCGAAGCCCGGGTTGGACGACGAGGTGACGTGCACCCGGATTCGGTGACCCCGATTGAAGACGATGCTGGTGGACCAGAGGTCGACGTCGATTCGGGTCGGTTGGCCAGGCTGGAGGAATCGTTCGCGGTGAACACCGGATCGGAACCGCGCTCTGAGTATGCCTTCGCAGAGATTGAACGAGCGCCCGTCCGGGTAGACATCGCACAAGCGCACAAGGAAGTCGGTGTCCGGGGCGTCGCTGGTGACCCAAAGCCTCGCGCGCACGCGGCCGGTGACCTCGACGGGGTTCTCGATCACTTCGGAGCTGAACACCAGGACATCGTCCCGCGACTCGACATCCCGCTGGTCCATGGGACCGGCGGGAATGGTGAGTTGGATTCCGCCGAGAGTTGGGACGGGATCGGCGGGTTCGTAGGTGTAGGCAAGGGATCCGGATTCGCCGCGAGGGGGAGGGGTCCGGGAGAGGGATCGGTCGGGACGGAGGAAGAACCGGGTGGGTTGGATTTGAAAAGGCGGCCAGGCATCGGCGGAGCGCCAGGCGTTTCCCGGGGCGGCGGGATCGGTGATATCGCCGAGCACGTAGTACCTGACAGCGGGGTCGCGGTCCGCGCCGTTCTCGACGTCGAGAAGCGTGTGTTCGAACCAGCGCCAGGCGTCCTCGGTTTCGCCGGGCGGATTTTTCGCGTTCGGAAAGGCGAGCTGGCCGGCTTTGTCGGAGAGCACGCCGTGGGTCCACGGTCCCATGATGAGCTTCTGGCGTCCGCGGGCTTGCGGGGCTCCACGGGTTTGGTAGCCGACGAAGCCGTCGAGGGTGGCCTGGGCGAAGATGTCCCACCATCCGCCGATGTGGATGCCAGCGGCCCGTGTCCGAGGGAAATGGCGGGTGGCGTCGCGCTGCTTCCAGTAATCGTCGTAGACGGGATGACTGACCCAGATGGGGAGCGCGTTGGTGGCGAATCGGGTGACACGGATCCAATCCTCGACCAGTGATTTTCGGAAGACCCCTCCCGTGTAGACGACTTCGTGGAGGTTGGGTGCGCCGACGACGAGGAATTGGGCGTCGACGGGTGGATGACCGAGGCCGGCGAGTTGAAACTGGGTGATGGCACCCGCGGATCCGCCCCAGGTACCGATGCGTCCGTTGCTCCACGGTTGCCGGCGGATCCAATCGAGCGTGTCGGCGCCATCGGGGCCATCGAGGTGGAAAGGGAGATTTTCGCCGGTGGATGCGAACCGCCCTCGGGTGTCCTGAATGACGACGGCGAAACCGCGGCGACTGCCATCGCGGCCGAACGACGTGGCGGAAGCCTTGTTGTAGGGGGTGCGCGCGAGGATGGTCGCGAAGGGGCCATCGCCGACGGGAAGGTGGATGTCGGTGGCGAGTTGGATGCCATCGCGGGTCGCGATCTGAATGGTTTGGACGGGCCGCGATTCCGCGCCGTGCGCTGTCTGGGAAAGGAACTGGAAAGCCGCGGACGTGATCCAGGCAAGGAGGAAGGGAACGCGGGGGAGCATGGGGATGCGCGATGTTCGCGGGGGAAAGCGTTGTTGCGGGTGGTGGGAGCGGGAATCGTGGAAGGGCACGGGAACCGCATAGGTTGGCGGAGTTGCCTGGTCAAGCCTCGCCCGAAAAGTCGTGCCGGAAAACGAGGGGCACCAAGCCAGCGACGGAATCGTGTCGTCGGTCCGGATTGTTCGCGCGCGGATGGCGAGGTCCTGAACGAATCACATCGTCAAATGGAAATCCCCCGGGCCGGAATGAACCGGAGCCGGGGGATGGGTGTCCGCGAGATTTTCGGACTTCGCTTCGACGTCTTCGACTACTTCGTGGGGACGGTGGCGATCGTCTGGAGGATGCGACCCGCGATCTTGTAGGGGTCGCCTTGGGAGTTGGGGCGCCGGTCCTCGAGATATCCCTTGTAGCCGTTGTTCACGAAACTGTGCGGAATCCGGATCGACGCGCCTCGGTTGGCGACTCCGTAGTTGAACTTGTCGATCGACTGGGTTTCGTGGAGTCCGGTGAGCCGGAGATGATTGTCGGGGCCGTACACGGCGATGTGCTCGTTCTTGTACTTGTCGAAAGCGGCCATGAGGGCTTCGAAGTACTCCTTTCCGCCGACCTCGCGCATGTGCTTGGTCGAGAAATTGGAGTGCATGCCGGAGCCGTTCCAGTCGACTTCAGACCCCAGCGGCTTGCAGTGGAAGTTGACGTCGACGCCGTACTGTTCGCAGAGCCGCATGAGGAGGTAGCGGGCCATCCAGACCTGGTCGGCCGCGCTCTTGGAGCCCTTGCCGAAAATCTGGAACTCCCACTGGCCTTTGGCGACCTCGGCATTGATGCCTTCGTGGTTGATTCCGGCGTCGAGGCAGAGGTCGAGGTGGGTGTCCACGATTTCGCGGGCGATCGATCCGACCGCGTCGAAACCAACGCCCGTGTAGTACTTGCCCTGGGGCGGAGGGAAGCCGCCGCCGGACGGGAAGCCGAGGGGAGCGCCATCCTGATAGAGGAAGTATTCCTGTTCGAAACCGAACCAGGCGTCCGGATCGTCGGGAATGCTCGCGCGCGAATTGGACGGATGCGGGGTCGTTCCGTCGGGCATCATGACCTCGCACATCACCAGCGCCCCGTTTTTCTTGGTGGAATCGGGAAAGACGGCGACCGGTTTCAGCATGCAATCCGAGCTGCGACCCTCAGCCTGACGGGTGGAACTGCCGTCGAACCCCCACATCGGGAGCTGTTCGAGTTTTGGAAACGCGTCGTATTCCTTGATTTGCGTTTTTCCGCGGAGGTTGGGTACCGGTTCGTAGCCGTCGAGCCAGATGTATTCGAGTTTGTATTTCGCCATAAGGGAGGGTTGCGGGTGATGAAAGTCGTGAATCGTCGCCAATGAAATTTCTCAGCGGTTCGTTGAGCGAGCCTTCGAAAGCACACCTAGTGCCAAATCGGAAACGAAGAATCGAAAAGTCGATGATCCGCAGATAAAGCATTGAAAACAAATGAGTTGAATTGGATTCAATATTTGAGAAGCGGAGGCACTTTGAAACGGAGGTGTGTCTCTTTTTGCTCTGGGTGTTTTGAATGAACCACCCATGAACAGTTGCCGGGCGTCCTGGAGGGCGGCAGGGTCGGGCGGTCATGTTGCAGGTGAAGGACACCCTCCGATCCACGGTCCAGGTCACTTTTGATGGCCGGGTGTTGAAGACCTACCACGGACCCGACGCGGTTCAGCGGTTCACCAACGAGGTTCGGATATTGAGGTATCTCGAGGAGCGGGGCTGCGGGTTCGTACCCCGCCTGTTGGAAGCGGACTCGAAGCTGCCTCGGATCATCACCACGAACTGTGGATGCCGGGTGGAGCGGCTCGATGACGAACGGAGGAAGGAGCTTTTCGCTGAACTCGAGACCTTCGGGGTGCGGCACGACGACCCGGAGATGAGGAATGTGACCTATCGACACTCGGATGGCCGGTTTTGCGTGGTCGATTTCAGATC
>JBFWOK010000296.1:0-3923 GCA_050250555.1 Limisphaerales bacterium | reverse complement strand
CGCGCCCGACGGATCTCCGACGCCGCCCGGGCCACCTGTTCGGCCACCGCTTCGGGCAAGGTCGGCGCCGGCGAATCCGGATCGATCAGAATGTCCTCGACACGGGTGTGGCTCCTTCGCTCGGAAAGCGGAAACACTCGAAGGCGTGAATGATCAAACATGGGCTTCGTCGTCGAGGGGTCGGCAAGAGGCATCGCAAACCTTCCGGACCAGCGAGACGACCGGTGCTGCGGTCCTCCCGATCAACCCGGTCGCGGCATTGGTGCGGTGCGCCTTGCCTTGCCGTTCTCCATCGCGTTCCGGGAACCCTAGGACCCGGATCATCCCCCGGGCAACGGTGGACCTCAGCGCCGATAATCGACTTGGGTGGCTACCGTGCGGTTTCCTTTCCCGGTCGCGATCCCGGGTGGGGAACAGTCGAGCCTCCATCAACCTTCATTTCACCATGAACCGTCCCCATACGCAGTGCGCACGGGCATTCCAAGCCCTTCCAAAGCGGTGCGGAGCACCGCACTCCAAAAAACCCGGTTCATGGTCTCAACGCGTGTCCAAATTCTGGAAAACCCTCCTCACCACGAAGCGCACGAAGGACACGAAGCCCGACGGCTGGTCGGGCATCCCATCCAGCCTCCTTCTTCGTGATCTTCGTGCCTTCCTGGTGGAATCCGCCGCGGTTCATGGATCCAACGTGGAAGTCGCAACTCGTGGATGCCGCCCCCTGGTGTTCAGGCCGTTCATTTCATCTCCCTCACAGGCGGAACACCCATTCGACCGGGTCCTCCAGGCCGGCACCCCGCGGACGGAGGCCATCGGAAGCCTGAAGGTCCTTCCATCGCAACCGTCCATGCACACCCCACGGAAGCACTCGAACCCGGTTCGCGGAAAGCTCCACCCGAACCTCGACAAAACTCTGGAAGAACGGGGCGACATTGTAATCGAAGGCGGCGGACACCCATTCGGGTGCGGACGGCCAGGCCTGGTGTTCCCGCGTCCACCACCAAAGCGGTTTCTTCCACCATGAGTTCTTTGCCTCCACTTTCGCCACGAGCGGGGCCGTGGCCGGGTAGAATGCCCAGTCCTTCACCGGCATGGTCCCCGGCCTGGCCAGTTGCGCGCCCATCGTCAGGAACGCGCCGCCTCCGCCGTTCACGAAATGATGCAGCGTCCGCGCCGAATCCATGCCGGCCGCGTCGCGGATCTCCGCGTAGTACTCGAAGTCATGGGTGTCGCCCGCCATCACGACCCGGACGTCGTGCCGTCGAAGCAGGTCATGGATCGACTGGAAATCCTCGCGATCGTCGGCGCGATACTGACCCACCGCGTACAGCGGGTGTCCCAGGATGACGAACGTGAACTTTCCACGGGCCGCTTCCAGCGCCGCCCGAAACCAAGCCCCCTGCGCGGGGTCGACCCGCTTGCGCACCCCGGTGTCCACGGCGATCAGCGCGAACCGGTCGGTCTGGATCTGAAAAAACGGTCCCTGCTGGAACCCGGTGGGAACCCCGTACTCGCCCCGCAACCTCGCCGCCTCGCGAAGCGCCCGTTCGATGCGCGCTTCCGAACGCCGGCCCAGGGCGCCGTCGGCTTCGGCCCGTCCCCGCATCATCGTCCGAGCCGCGCGCGGGTCCAGGAACGTGGCCGCGAACCCATCCAGGGCGTCGTACCAGTCGTGGTTCCCGGGAATCGCGTACACCGGCTTCGTCACTCCCTTGAACGGTAGCCAGAAGTTCGCCTCGTAGTCCTTCATTTCGCCGGTCGGGTAGACGACGTCGGAGGAGATCACCACGAACTTCGTCCCGGGCTGGCCCGCCGCCGAGAGCAGCGAGTCCTTGAGCACGAGCTGGGAGGCGTCGCCCTCCCCCGGATCGCCGATCACCAGGAATCCGAAATCCTCCCCGGGGCTGATTCCCGGCGGCGCCAGCGAGAAATCAGGCGGCGTCCTGCCCTCCCCTTCCTCCGCTTCTTCGAGCGCGCGGATCATCGCCTCGCGCCAGACATCCGTGCGCGCCTCCGCCCATGAATTCCAGATCCCGGTCGCGTAGTTCTCGGTGTCGAAATACCAGCTCATCCCCCACATCGGCGTCGTCGCCGCGAGAATCGCCGCCACGGGCAGGCCGATCTGAAGTCCCCTGGCCAGCGCGGCGCGCATCGAATAACGCGCCTGCCGGATCCGCACCGCGAATCGAAGTCGATCGACGAGCCAGCAACGCACGCACCAGCGTCCCGCCTTCCCCCGCCGCGTCGCCTCCCCGGGGTGCGGCTCAGCAAGACACCAGGCCCAAGCCCGTCGTTCCAGCGGCCGGGACAAGGCCCGGACAACTACCCGGATCGGAATCACCAGGCCCAACCCGATCGCCAACGCCACGGTCATGTCCCCCAGGACCGCGAAACCCGGCGACACGATCCCAAAGGTGGAACGATCGAGCCCCATCCGCCCGACATGGATCGCGAACAGGGTGACCAAAAACGTGCCGACCCAGAACCAGTCGACCGATTTGCGGCCCTCCTCCTCGTCCTCGATCCGGTCCCCCAGGGCCCGCAGTTCCGGGAAATCACCGAGGCCGAGATCCCGGACCGCCGCATCGCCGGCATCGCGGGCCGCGAAGACCGGCGCCGTGGCGACCTGGGCGGACACGCCGAACATCCGGAGGGCCGACGCGATCGCGAGCGTCCAGAGCACGCCACGATCCCCGGAGAGCACGATCAGCCCGACCACGGCGAGATTGCCGCCACTGGCGAGAAGGGGAGCCCTCGTGTCCAGGCCCCGGCCCCTGTCGCGGACCGCGGCGATCGCGTGCCGGACGGCATCCAGGAGAAACCAGCCCGCCACGAACACCACCACCGACTTCCCGGCCAACGCCGGGGCGTTCCAAAGCAACAGCGACATGGCGAACGTGATCGCGCCTCCAAACCACGCGGCGCGCCGCCCGCGCCGATCGGCCCGGCGAAACCCGTGGAAACTCTCCGCCAGCGCCGTTCCGGCCAGCAGCAGTCCCAAGCGCCGTTCCGGCGCCAGTTCCGGCCACAAGGGAACCGCCAGCGCCAGGATCCCGAAACCCATCACGATCGCCCCCAGCAGCGTCCGTTGCCGGAGCGGATCATGCCAACGCCCTCGTTTCCCCCACCGCGAGTTCGCCCTCGTCCTTCTCATTCCATGCGGGCCCGCGTGTCGTGAAGGACCCGATCCGCCGCATCGATTCGGATCACGCCAAGCCGCGGGTACTCGAGGTCAAGGATCACGTAGACCGTCATGGCGAGGACCAGTGAGAAGCCGAGCATGTGGAGAAGGCTTCGCTTTTTGGATCCCGCCATGCCGTAGCCGGCCAGTACGGCGCTCACCAGCGACACGACGGCGATCATGCCGAAGATGACCGCGGGCGGATGGTTCGTGGCCGCGACGGTCCGGGCCGTGGCCACATCGAACATCTCGTTCAACGCATTCACAACAGGAGTGACGACCCGTTGGCCGGCCTCCGTCCCGAGCGCTTCCAGCGCCGCCGCCCACAGGGCATCCTGAAGATCGGCGGCCCTTTCCAGTCCGGCGGCCACTGCGGTCAGGTCGGGCAGATCCCGGTAGATCTTCAAGCGGGCATCGAAGTAATCGCGGAAAAGCTGACGGAGGCGCGGCTGGGATTCCTCCGGAAGCAGCCCGATCCGCATCCACGCCGTCCCCACCGAATTCGCCTCAGCCAGGATCAACGACCGCCGGCCCTCAAAGCGGGAAGCGGCTCCGGAGAACGAGAAAGCCAGAAGCAGCCCGAGAAGTCCGAACACCGCGCCGTCCACCACGCCGAGACCCTCCCCCCCGCCCACCGCCTCCGTCGCCCAAAGCCCTTTGCCCAAACGCCGTCCCACCGCCAACAACCCGAAAACCCCCACGAAAAACATCGCCGCCTAAATCCCCGCGAAAGCAGTCCGGGCCA
>JBFWOK010000295.1:0-4003 GCA_050250555.1 Limisphaerales bacterium | reverse complement strand
GACCTCCCAACTGTATTCGAACTCGTACGCCATCGACCTTGCCATGCCATCCAGTCCCGGAAACAGCGTGGCCTGGGTGATGTTCATGGAATACAGAGAGGCCATCGCATCAGCCCGGACGCGCGCTGTATCGAACACAAACTTGACCAGCAGGACATCCCGCCCGGGATAGGTCGCGATGATCTCCTCGATCGTGCGCCCAAGGTGACCGGACACCAAAAACGTACCCGATTGCGCAATCACACGCTGGGGCATCCGGAACGGATCACCCTGCCAGACGAAGGCATGTCGGTTGGGTTGGAAATACTTATCAAAAATGCCCGCAATTCTCGGGTCCGCGGAGTTTACCGCGACACCGTCGATCTCGTGGCGCTCGTGAAGCTGCCAGAGCAACGCCAGGTTGAAGGCCCATACCGCCGCCTCGGAGGTGGCGCGCTCGAGCGCGAAGAACGCGGCGACGTACGGTGACCAGCTGAGGTCGAGCAGGCGCGTCGGCGCGCCGTGGTGCTGCATCAGCGCGATCCACTCCAACTCGTCCTCCCCCGGCACGTTGCTGAGATACAGATGCGCCTTGCGCTTGAAGATTCGGCGGATGCGGACTTCCTGTCGCGCCCAGGATCGTTCGCCCACCTTGGACACCTCGATGTGTCGCGCCAGGGAACTTCGCAGCTCCCAGGCCGCGTTGCCCTGGCCGCGAAAAGCCCAGTTCCGGAAGCCGTCCCATCCCTCGACGATGCGGATGAACTCGGACCAGCGTTCGATTCGGATGGTACGGATGCGCCCTTCCGGCCGGCCTTTCAGAATCCTCTTCATTGCCGAATCTCCGCGCCCCACGGCATTGCCAGCCGGGTGTTGCGTGAGGTGGCGCTCAGGCGACCGGCTCGACGCGGCCCGTTACAGATCCTTTGGACACTTCCACCCCCAATAGGAATCATGATTCGCGGATGACTGACATCAATTTGCTTTTGGAGTATGCGGCGAGAGTGGGAGGAACGGGAGAGAGAATTCAAGCCAACAGGCGGGCTGCTGCGCCGCGCCGCTGACGTTCGAGAGACGAACGATCCTTGCGTCTCCGCCGCCGAAACGCTGGAGGACTTCGCCGCCATGACGAAGCAGCGCTCCCGGTTGTGCATTGGATCTCTTTCGAGACCGGTGCATATCGTGGCTCATCCGTGGATGCGAGTTGACAACGGGAGCCGTACATACACCGTCAACACGTGAAGACCATCACGGCGAAGGTGTTCCAGTCCGGCAATTCACAGGCCATCCGCCTGCCGAAGGCGTGGCGGTTCTCCGCCACCACGGTCCAAATCGAGAAGACCGGTCGTGGCTTGCTGATCATCGATCCCAAGGCCGAGGCGAGGCGGGTCAAGGCGCTCGCGAAACTCTATGGTTCGTGTCCGGAGTTTCCGATCGTTGATCCTCTATCCCTCGCCGAACCGTGATCTACCTACCCGATACCAACGTCTTCTCCAGGTATCTCCGGGGCGAGGACGGCGGCATCAAGAAGCGTTTGGAGGCGAATCTCCGCTACTGTCGGCTGTCGGCGGTGGTGCTTTCCGAATTGGAGTACGGTGCTGCCAAACGCCCTGACCTTCCCATCCTTCGGACGCGTGTGGCGCGCCTTCGCGAGATCCTCGCGGATGAGGAGGATTACACGTGCGCCGACGCCGTGCTTTACGGAGGCGTTCGCGCCCATCTCGCCCGACTGAGACCGAACGCCCAACCGATCGGCCCTTACGATCTCATGTTGGCCGCCCAGGCCCTGCGACTGGGCGCGGTGGTCGTGACCCACAATCGTGCCGAGTTCCAGCGGGTTCCCAATCTGAGCGTTGAGGACTGGCAGGACGAAGCCAGCGGCAAGCGCTGACCGATCCACACGGTGGCCTTTCAGGGTGCGCGGGCTTTGCGCACCGGCAGGTTCGGTACCGCCGCCAACCGGCGCAAACCGTCGCGCACGAGTTACCTGAGGTTATTGTAGCGGCCGAGCTGGACCTGCTGCTCGACGAACCGGCCATGGGCCGCCCGCCGTCACCGAGACGCTGAAGGATCCTGGGAGGGGATTTTTTTGTCCATCGGCTTGGACCTCGTGACGCCCCAATCGACACACGCCAGACTTCATGTCGGTCGATGGCGGCGGCCCCAAGTGGACCCAATTGGCCTCTCCGAAGGCGCTGCGGGGTACAAAATGGGGTACAAAACCCGTGACGGAGCCGTCCTGGCTTGCCTAAATCCCTGCCGATCACCGCGCGCGCGTGGTGGAATGGAAGACACGCCAGACTTAGGATCTGGTTCCGTAAGGAGTGGAGGTTCGAGTCCTCTCGCGCGCACCATCGCCCTCGAAGTTTGCGACAAGGGTGCGGCTGGGAGCACCGGGGGCACGGACTCCATGCATTTGGAGTCGGGTAACGCCGGATTGAGGTCTGTTCGGCGTCCCGAAGAACCGAGGTGCTGCTGGGCCGGGAAGGGCCCGATCCGTCACGTCATTTGCCGCAGCACTGCTTGAACTTCTTGCCGCTCCCGCAGGGGCATGGGTCGTTCCGGCCGACTTTCGGGCCGGTCCGGACGGGCTTGGCGGCGGCGGCCCGGGAAAATTCCTCCGTGACTTCGTCGACGACGGCCGCGGCCTTGGGGTCGTGATCGGGGGCGGCGCTGGCGGCGGCGGAATTGGCGCCGGTGGAGAACGCGTTGACCTCGGCGTGGGTGGTGCGCTGGGGAAGCTTCCGGAGGAAGTTCTGGAACGCCATCAGGCTCGAGGCGGAGAGGAAGATATTGCGGCAGATCTCGCTCTTCACGTTGACCATCAGGTCCTCGAAGAGCTTGTACGATTCGGCCTTGTACTCGATGAGGGGATCCTTCTGGCCGTAGGCGCGGAGGGAGATGGACACGCGCAGGCTGTCCATGTTGTAGAGATGCTCCTGCCATTGGCGGTCGATGGCGCCCAGCATCGTGTAGCGTTCCACCGTCTTGAGGGCGTCGGGATTCTCGACGCTGATCTTCAGGTCGTACGCCCGGCGGACGGCGTCGCAGATGAACGTGGCGACCGCGAACTGATGGGCCGAGAGGCCGTCGAAGAGGGACTGCGGCTGGGGCGTTTCGGTGCCGGTCTGGGCGGCCTTGACGATCTCCTCCTCGGGGAGGCCGAGCGGGAAGGTGAGGTTGGCCCAGTCGCAGAGGCCGCGGAGGTTCCAGGCGTCGAAATCGTTTCCGTCGTCGGAGAATCCGCGGACCTTTTCGACGACGACCTCCTCCATGATATCCATGAGGCGGTCGCGGACGTCGTCGGTCTGGATGATGTCGTTCCGGAAGCTGTAGATGACTTCGCGATGGCGGTTCATCACGTCGTCGAACTCCAGCGTGCGTTTCCGGATCTGGAAGTTGTGCTGTTCGACGCGTTTCTGGGCCTGGCCGATCGATTTGTTGAGCAGCGGGTGTTCGAGTTCCTGATTCTCCTCGAGGCCCATCTTCTCCATGTACCGGATGATCCGATCGGAGCCGAAGAGGCGCATGAGGTCGTCCTCGAGGGCGAGGAAGAAATGGGAACTGCCGGGGTCGCCCTGGCGGGCGCAGCGGCCGCGCAACTGGCGATCGATGCGGCGGGACTCGTGGCGTTCGGTGCCAATGACATGGAGGCCGCCCAGATCGGCGATGCCCTCGCCGAGTTTGATGTCGGTGCCGCGGCCGGCCATGTTGGTGGCGATGGTGACGGCGCCGCGGTGGCCGGCGCGTCCGACGATCTCGGCCTCCTGCTGATGATACTTCGCGTTGAGGACGGCGTGGGGGACGTTGGACTTCTTGAGCAGGCGCGAGAGGTGTTCGCTGGCCTCGACGGAGATGGTGCCGACGAGGATTGGGCGGCCCTGGTTGTGGACCTCGACGATTTCGCGGACGACGGCGTCCCATTTCTCGCGACGGGTCTTGTAGACCGTGTCGTGGGCGTCCTTGCGCTGGGACGGTTTGTTGGTGGGGTTGACCAGGACGCCGAGTTTGTAGATGTCCAGAA
>JBFWOK010000294.1:0-4087 GCA_050250555.1 Limisphaerales bacterium | reverse complement strand
CACTTGGCCTGGAGATTGAGAAGACCGTTTCCCTAGCGCCGCGGCCAGCCGGGTGCCGTCCGGGCTGATGGCGATTCCGAACACATTGTCGACGACACCCGGCAGGGAGGTGAGTTCGAAGCCGGAGACGATATCCCAGAGGACGATCTCGCCATGGGGTCCAGGAGCGTTCAACTGCTCGTGCGAGGTGCCCGCGAAGCCGCCAGCCGTGACGATCCGCTGGTCGTCGGGATGGAACAGGACGGTCCAGATGGGGAATCGTCCCACGGGAATTCGGCTCATGAGGAGGCCAGCTCTCCAATCCCAGATTTGAAGTTCGCCAGCGGTCTGGTCGGTGGCCTTGTCAGGCGCCCAGGGCCCCCGGGTGAACAGAATGCGAGAGCCGTCACGACTGAAACGGATGTCGTAGATCGGACGCCTCCTCGAGCCTGGCTCGGCAAAGCGGAGTTCTTTGACGCGGAGGCCGTTGTCCAGGCTGCGGATGGAAAGGGTTTCCCAATCTTCGGTGAAGGCGACGTGTTTTCCGAGAGCGTCGATTGCGGTGGCCGTTAGGAACGGCCAGGGGCTGCGGTGGACTTTGAATTCGGGCTTCGCGGATGCGGTTAGAGTCGGAACTTCGACGAAGTGAAAGGGGTCGCCATTGATCAGGCACCAACCGGATCCCGGCGCTGACTGCACACGCCCGAACTCGCTCGGTGGGCCAACGGTCAAGGCCTTTGACCCGTCGATCGCGGAGTACACTTTGCCGTCGGAGACGACGATGTGGTGGTCGTCAAGGAAGTCGAGGGATGACGCCTTGACGGCGCTTTCGACGTGGGATCTCGGAGCGCGCACCGACCACTGACGAACCCAGGCGTCCTCGCTCACCGAGATCACGGTCTCCTGATCGGGCGAGATCCCGACCTGGCGGATGTCGGCCCGGTTTCCCCGGAACACCGAGGATTCACCCTCGACGTCCAGGGACCATAGGCGCACTTCGCGATCGGCGCCTCCCGAGACCAGCTGCGAGTCGTCGGCGCTGAACGCCAAGTGGATCACTGGACCGAGATGACCGCTCAAAGTCCTCTGGAGTTGACCCGTTGCGAGATCCCAGACGCGCAACCGGCCGTCGTCATGTCCCGTAGCGAGGCGATCTCCCAGACGGGATAGCGTGATGGCGCGCACCTCCGAGATCGCGACGCGAATCTCCCGGGTCATGGAGCCATCCGGGCTCCGATGAATCGAGACCACTTCACCACGCCCGGACGGACGAGTGGCCACGCGCTTCCGAGGTTCGGGTCGTTGCAGGATCCAGGCGATGGTCCCTCCATCGCCGCTGATGGCGGCGGTCAAGCCATCGACATTCGGGGGGGGATTGACGGTCCAAAGGCGGGAACCAGTTCTCATGTCCCAAGCCGTCAACCCATCGGCCCCCACCGAGACCAGGAGAGTGTCGTCGGCGCTCAAGACCAGATTCAGGGGGAAGGAGGAAAAATTTCCGAAGTGCGGCAGTTCGGTGGGCGATTGGGCCGACAGGGTCTTCAGGACGCCGACGGAATAACTCCCAGAGCCCACGATGGCTCTTGAACGACCGGATTCCACGGCGAACGCGGTTGGAGACAGACGCTTGACGTCGGGAGGAAGCACCTCGAACCACTCGGTGATGCTGCCGGAGGCGAGGTCGACGGAGCGAAGCTGGCCGTTGTCGTCCAACGCGGCGGCGCGATTGGCTCCCGAGGACAAGCCGATATGCCGGATCGGTTCCGTCGAAAGGCGGTACCGGGCGTGCTCGGGTGAAATGAGTTTCCGAAGGTAGTGCCATTCCCATCCCCGGAATTCCTCGAGGCAAAGCTCGAGTAAATGTTCGGCTTCGCCGAATCCGTTGGCGGCGATCGCCTCTTGGGCTTCCGCGAGTCGGCTACGGTATTCAGCCCGGCTGGCCTGCTCGCGGACCGACTTTCTCAGCTTTTGGTCGTTTTCCCTAAGTTGCCGGTTGGCGGCCATCTCGAGGAGAAACGCCGATGTCGCGATGAAACCAATGGAGATGGAGGCGGCCAGGGCGGCACGCCAAGGGTTTCGGCAGATCCACTTGAATCCGATCTCCCAGGAGCGTGTCGGACGGGCGAGGATGGGCTGACGCGCGAGGAAACGATTCAGGTCAGCGGCGAGTTCGCGGGCCGTCGCGTAACGTTTGCGAGGTTCCTTTTCCAGGCACTTCAGAGCGATGGTTTCGATGTCCGCCGGGATTCGCGGGTTCAGGCGCCGGGGTGGCACCGGGTCGGCCTCGCGGACGAGCTTGATCGTGTCGATTGGGCTTTCGCCTTGGAAAGGTGGATGGCCGGTAAGGACTTCGTAGAGAAGGGCGCCCAGGGCGTAGATGTCGGTTCTGGGTCCCAACTCCGACCGACGCCCACCGGTCTGCTCAGGGGCCATGTAGCTGGGAGTGCCAAGGATGGCTCCGCTGCAGGTGAGGGCGGAGGTGTCTTCAATCCGAGTGGCCAGGCCGAAATCCGTGAGATGGGGGATACCGTCTTCGTCGATGATGACGTTCGAGGGTTTGAGATCGCGGTGAAGGATGCCGCCATCGTGCGCGTATTGGACCGCTTCCGCGATGAGCGCCAGGCAGCGGGCGGCCTTCGGCGGGGACCAGGGGCGGTCGTGGACGCATTGGGCGAGATTCTGCCCCGCCACGAAGGCCATGGAAAAGTAATGGCGCTCGTCATATTCGCCGACCTCGTAGATCGGGATGATGTTCGGATGCTGAATTCTGGCCGCGGCTTGGGCTTCCGCCCGGAACCGGGAGATGTCGAGCTCGCTCGCCAGAACCCCGGCCCGAATCATTTTGACCGCGACGATCCGGTTCAGACTGATTTGCCGCGCGCGGAAGACGATGCCCATGCCGCCCCTGGCGATTTCGTCGAGCAGTTCGTAATCGCCAAAAACCAAGGGGCGCAATCTCGAGCCGGGGATCTGGGGCTGGGACGCCAGCGCTTGGGAAGGGAGCGCCGACTCGGCGTCCGGCGAAGGTTCCAACCAATCGGAGCCTGCAAGCTGGGTCAGGCACGCATCGCAGGCGGACCTCCCCTCGGCGTGATCGAGGGGATTGCCGCACCGCCCGCATCTGGGTAAAGGCTTGGGGGGTGGTGAGCCTGGGTCAACCATGCCGGGGCGCTAGGAGTGGGATAGGGGGAGGATCGAAGGTGGTGTTCGGGCATGGGATACTACCGGATCGGTTGAGAAAAGTAACAGGAGCGCTGCGATCGGGGGCGGTCACCGCGAGATCACCGGCGCAGGGCTCCCAGGAGATGCTGGAGTTCGTCATCCACATGGGTCGGGTCGCAGAGGGTCTGGCGGATGTGTTCAACCAGCGCCTGGCGGCATCGCTTCCGCAATCGCAGCACGGCCATCTTGACGGAGGCCTCGGTCATGCCGAGCCGCGCGGCGAGGTCGGCGTAGGTTTCGCCCGGGTCATCCCAAAGATGAGCGCGGAGTTGGTCATGCAAACCGGCTTTTCCGACCACGGCGTATTCCAGTCGGACCGCTTCCAGCGCCTGGTTGAGTGTCGTGAGGGCCCATTGCCGATCGAACATCTCGTCGGGGGAAGCGGAGGACGAGAATCCCGAGACCGCCGGCTCTTCGCGTGGATCCGAGTCGAACGCCGTCATTTCGCGACCCCCTCCACGCCGCTGAGCCATGCGGCGTTCGTGCTCGTGGTGGAGATGATTCTTGAAGCAGGTGAGCAGGAAAGTGCGGAAGCGACCCCGGTGCGGGTCGGCGCGGGAAAAGGTGTTTCTCGTCAGAAGCGAAGCCCAAAAGCTCTGGGTGAGGTCGCTGGCGTCCTCATGGGAATGGCCGAGCCGACGGGCGAACAAGAAGATGGGGTGCCAGTATCGCCGGCCCAGTTCGGCGAGCGCTGTCTCATGACCCGGGGAGGCGGCGTTGCCGGCGGCACCCACCCAACTCCAGTGCGTTGCCGAAGTTCGGGGAAGCGGCGCCTGGGGTCGCAAGTCGGTCGTGGACTGAGGGCTCGACATAACCGGAACTTACTCGGTGCATTTAGAGCAAACACCGTCGTAGCGCAAGTTCGGCTTGGCATCGACTTGGGTTG
>JBFWOK010000293.1:0-4460 GCA_050250555.1 Limisphaerales bacterium | reverse complement strand
TTTATCTGAGCACGGTGAAGGAACTGCGCGCGTCCCAGGTAGCCCGAACGCTGGGAACCAGCGCCGCGCAGGTGTATCTGGTAAAGCATCGGCTGGCGGCCCTGGTGAAGCAGGAAATTCAACGACGGGAGAAGGATTCGGCCACCATCGAACAATGAAATGGTTTGCCCGACGCTGGCGGCTGGTCGAAGCTGCGCTGAACCGCATCGGCATCCTCGTGAGAAGTCTGACATCCGGATTTCGCGTGCAACTCCTGGGACGCCGCGCCCTTCAGGAGATCCGTTTCGCCAGGTACAGGGCGGCAACCGACCGCAGTGAGCGTGAGGTGCAGGAGCGAGCGTTGAGACGGCTGGCGGGCACCCCATTCGGAACCAAGGTCGACTCCTAGCCCGGGCGATCCGCATGCCTGACCCCCGGTTCCAGGTACCCGTCCCTAACTCACCGGAGTTCGCGGGCGAACCCAGGCGCCCTGAGCCCCAGGTACCGGATCATCAGTTGCTCCGACCCATCGATCGCGGCGCGTATGGCGAGGTCTGGCTGGCACGAAACGTCATGGGCGTGCCGCGAGCCGTGAAAGTGGTTTACCAAAACTCGTTCCACGACCGGACCCCCTACGAGCGCGAGTATCGAGGCATCCAGAAATTCGAACCGATCTCCCGCTCGAATGATGGGTTCGTGGACATTCTCCAGATCGGGCGCAACGACGAGCAGGGTTACTTCTACTATGTGATGGAGTTGGCGGATGACGCTCACGAGCGGAGCGAACCCGGGAAAGGAGAGGGCGCCCCGGCCTCAACCAGCGCACCCGCCGGGATGGTCGCAGGCAAGGACAGCTCGCCACCCTCTCGAAGCCGGTTGGTTCGCGACGACCTTGGAGACGGCAGCACCTATTCACCGAAGACGCTGCGCACCGAGATCCGGCAACGGGGCCGTCTCCCGTTCGAGGAATGCCTGCGCCATGCGCTCTGGCTCAGCCTCGCGCTGGGGCACCTCCATCGACAGGGACTCATTCATCGGGACATCAAGCCTTCCAACATCATTTTCGTCCATGACGTGCCCAAGCTGGCGGACATCGGACTCGTGACCGAGGTGGATGAGGCCCGATCGCTGGTCGGCACCGAAGGCTTTGTCCCCCCGGAGGGCGCGAATTCACCCTGCTCGGACATCTACAGCCTGGGCAAGGTGCTCTACGAAATGAGCATGGGAAAGGACCGCACCCGGTTTCCCGAGCCCTTCAGCGCGCTGGGTCAGGCACCCGACTCCGCGGACCTTGAGGAGTTGAACGTCATCATTGTTAAGGCCTGCGCGCCCGACCCCCGCGACCGCTACCAAACCGCCGAGGAGATGCACGTGGACCTGGCGATGGTGCAAAGCGGGAAGTCCGTGAAGTGGAGGCGGGTGGTCGAGAAGCGGCTGGCCTTTGCCAAGAAGGCCGGAGCCGTGGGTGGTCTGATCGCGGCACTCGCGATCTGCGCCTTCCTCTTCCAAAGACACCAGACAGGCGTGACCCGGCGATTGCTCCGCCACTCCGAGGACCTGGCCAACAGGCTGCAGATTCAAAACGCCGAGAACCTCTTCGCGCGCGGCGAATCGTCGCTGGCACTGACGCAACTGGCCGAGGTCCTGCGCCGTGATCCGGACAGCCGTATCGCGGCCGAACGCATCATGGCCGCGCTCGCGCTGCGGAGCTTTCCGCAGCTCGCAAAACCCCCATGGGTCCACCCGGCCAAGATCGGTTTCGATGCCCTGAGTGCCAGTCGACATTCGGCGCATTTGAGTCCCGACGGCGACAGGATCGTCGCCATCTCGGGGGATTTCACGGTCCGGTTCTGGAGCGTGAACACCGGTGAGCCGTCCGCGCCGCCGCACGCGCACCAAGCCGACATTTATTCGCTGGAATTCAGTCCGGACGGACGAAGGGTCGTGTCCGCCTCAGAGGATGGAACCGCCTGGATTCTGGACGCGCGCAGCGGCGCACCCCTCGTCGGGCCGCTTGTGCACGAATCACCGGTTTACGCGGCAACGTTCAGCCCGGACGGAAGATGGATCGCCACCGTTTCAGCGGACTCCAACGCGAGGGTGTTCGATGCGGCGACGGGCCAGCCCCTGGCGGCCCCGTTGGCCCACACGAATAGGGTCAATACGATTGCCTTCAGTCCCGATAGCGCGCTGCTGGCCACCGGGACGGAGGGCGGCGGCGGCCACGTCTGGGAGGTGAGCTCCGGCAGGAAGATCCATCACCTCGGGTTCCAAGATCAGGTGCGACGAATCCAATTCAGCGGCAATGGCCGATGGCTCGCGGGGAGCATCTATGGGAGTCACACTAGCGGAATCTGGCGCGTGCAGGCGTGGAACGTCGACTCCGGAGACACCGTCGGCGGGCCGTTCCCGCATCAGAACCGAATCTACGGTCTGGCGTTCAGCCCCGACAGCGACCGCCTGGTGACCGCCACGGCGGACAACGCCGCCGTCGTTTGGGACGTCGCCCGAGGCAGGGAGATCCTTCGGCTGCCGCACTCGTCGGGAGTGTATTCGGCGGTCTTTAGCCCGGATGGTGGCCGAATTCTGACGGCATCCATGGACGGCACGGCCCGACTATGGGATGCCACCACCGGCGTGTCGGTCTCCGAACCGATGCGTCACGAGGCCCGGATACTGCACGCCGAGTTCAGCCGCGACGGGGAACGCGTTCTGACGGTCGGTTGGCAGGACAAGACGATCAAGCTCTGGAACGCGCCCGCTCCCCGGTCGCCCAGCAGAATGCTTCGGCACCGTCGGCAGGTCGTCGCGGCCGAATTCGATGCCACCGGTCGCCTGGCCATCACGGCCACGGGCGCCAACGTGAACACCGCCAACCATGACAATTCCCGGGGCGACAACAGCCGGCATTCCGTCACCGTGTGGGACCTTGCGAGTGACAACCCAAAGCTCAACATCGCGCTTCCCGACGACTCTCAAGTCCTGGCCGCCACGTTCACTCCGACGGGACCGAAGGCGCTCATCATCGCGATCGATGGCTCTCGACCGGCGTCTTTGTGGGATTTCGAAACTCGTTCCCCGATCGGTGTTGGTTTCGCCCACGAGACTCCACTGACCGCCGCAGCATTCAGTCCGGATGGCGGGAGGCTCGCGACCGCCTCGCGCGACGGGGTAACGTACGTTCGCGACGCGACGCGGGGACGGGCTCTGGCCGGACCGATGGTCCACCGTGGCAAGGTCAACTGCGTCCGATTCAGTCCGGATGGTCTGCGGTTGATCACGGCGAGCGACGATCGCACAGCCGTAATCTGGGATGCCGTTTCGGGTGAACAGCTCGTTCCCGCGCTGCGGCACCAGGCCGAGGTCTGGTACGCTCAGTTCAATCCGGCTGGGGATCGCGTCGTAACGACTTCGCTCGACAACACAGCCGTTGTCTGGGCGAGCGACGGCGCGCGGATCGCCGAGATGCGCCATGGCGCGCCGATCGAGTTTGCGACCTTCAGCGCGGACGGAACCCAGGTCGCGACGGCATCGGGCGACCGGACCGCGCGTCTGTGGAATGCGGTGACCGGGCAGCCATTGACCGAACCGCTGCGGCACGCGGAACTGGTGACCTCCGTGCGGTTCAGTCCGGACGGTCTTCGCGTGATCACCGCCTCGAAGGATGGCACGGCGCAGGTCTGGGACGCCGCGACGGGCCTTAAGCTCGGCGATCCCCTCCGCCACGACGCGTGGGTCCATGCCGCGAGTTTCGCTCCCGATGGTCGCCAAGCCATCACCGCCAGCCTGGATGGAACCGCCCGCATCTGGCCGGTGCCCATCGCCGAACGGCCCATTCGGCCGGGGCTGGTGGAACAGGCTGAATCCGCGGCTCGAGGATGGTGAACGGTTCGTAAAAAGGGGTCAGTTCTTGTTTTTGTCGTGTCGACTTTTCCCTGCGCGCCATAGGAGTTGCTGGGCGTACGCCCGACTGCCCAAGTGCAACCGCTCCGCCACCCACTTCACCGTGCGACCCGTCTCCGCCCTCAGTTGCTCCTCCACTCTCACCTTTTCGGCATCACCCTTCGCGCGCTCACGAAAGGTCGCCTCGGTCCACCCCCTCGGTCTCAACTCGGCGGCGATGATGCCTTCGGTCTTTTCCTCGTCGGTCTCACCGCGTTCCGACCCGTAGTCCTCGGCACCGATGCGCCCGCTCATCCGCCCCGGCAACTCCCTGCGGAACGTCTCCTCCCCCAGGCACCAACCCCGGCGGATGGTCTTGAACTCAGCACTCAATTCCTGATCGCACTTTCCCTCCATGTCACTCGGCGAGCGTTTCAACAAAGCGCCCACGATCCTGATCGTCCCGAAGGATCGTGTGCGCAGCGGTGAGGACACCAGGTAAAACGAGCGGTTTGAAAACCGGGTGATGGTTGCGCGAACAAAGGTTGGGTGATGGGAGGAGGTGGCGAGGGTGGATGGCTCAGGGCACCGGCTCGATT
>JBFWOK010000292.1:0-4487 GCA_050250555.1 Limisphaerales bacterium | reverse complement strand
CCGCCACCGACATCGCCGGTCTCAACAACCGCGCCTTCCCCATCGTCTACTCCATCGCCTGTCAGAACGCCCGCATCCGCAACAACGACTCCATCGCCGAGACCTGGATGAGCCGCGCCGGCGCCGGTTCCGTCGCCCACTGGGGTGCGAGCGTCAACTCCTACACCAGCGAGAACCACGAACGTTCCAAGGGCATCTTCCGCGCCCTCTACCAGAACGGCTTCACCCGCCTGGCCCCAGCCCTCGCCGAAGCCGAGCGCATCTCCCACGCCTCCACCGGTGGCGGCAGTTCCTGGGACAACAACACCTTCTGCTACCTCCTCCTCGGCGACCCCGAACTCACCGTCCGGCGGAAGAGCGTCAGCGGTTTCAAGATCACGGCTTCGCTGACCAACCTGTTGAGCGGGGCGGTGGTACTACTCCAGGGCGGTCAGACCGAACCAATCTCGGCAGCCCTGGTCAACGTCCTGCTGGCGGACGGTCGCAGCCTCAACGGGTTTTCGAGGGCTGACGGTTCCTTCCTGCTCCCGGCCTTGAAATCCGATGACATCGCTGAAATCACGGTGCACGCCGATGGCTACCCGGGCACCCGCATCGGTGGGGTGAGGGCGCCCCTGATCGATCCGAAACCTGAGTTCAGCGCGCGGGACGGATTCCGCTTCAAGATCCGTGGCGACCTTCGCACCTACGCGATTCAGATCTCCCTGGACCTGAAGGAATGGAAGACCATCCAGACTTTCACGGCCGCCGAGTTCGAATATGTGGATCGGGCGGCCTTGAGCGAGATCCGTCAGTTCTACCGGGTGATTCCGCTGGACTGATACTCGAACCATCCGCCATGGGATTGTCGCAGCGCACAGTCCGCCGACAGGCTTCGCCTGAATCGGCTCGACCGAAAGCTGGGTGCTTGAACGTTGAACACCGGGGTCCTGCGGGCAGAACCCTCTCCAGAATTCTGGGGACGCTAGGATTGATCCTCATGACGCTGTCGCCGCGCGAGCGTACCGGCGCTGAACCGTCGGGACGGCCCCTGCTCCTCCACAACATGACCGCAGCGGAATCGGCCGTGGACGGACCGATGGGCGGCGCCGTCGCGATGCTCGGGAAGCGATTCGAAATGAGGTCGCTTCCAGACTCCTGGACCGCGGACGACCTGAAGTCTGCGCGGCTTGTCTGGCTGAATTCGACGGGGCGCCCGACGCGCGGCGCCGGCGGTTCTCCCGACGGAAGCGGCTTTCCACAGGCCGTCCTTCGGTATGTCGAGGACGGAGGCGTCCTGTGGATCATGCTGGGCGATCCAAAACGCCCGAACACGGTGCGGTCGCTCCTGATGCCCCTCGGCATCGTTCAGGGTGAAAGGCGCACGGCTCCGAAACGGTTGAGGATTCCCCAGAGCAACCCACTCGCCGGCGGGATGCTTTGGATCACCGGGGGCCTCACGCCGATGGACATCGAGGAAAGCCCGGGGCTTCTCAACCCCGTGATGGTGCCGAACGATCTCAGCCAACCGCCGGTCGCCCCCCAGGCGGCGGATTTTGCGGGGATAGCCATGGTCTGGGGCGGATTGGGGAAAGGACGGATCGCGGTCTTTGGCGACACGGAGTGGCTCGAAAAGAAGGCTTGGGACGACCCCACAGGTTCAACCCCGGGCACAGCGCTTCGTTCCAACGGACAATTCCTGGATCGCTGGATCGAGTGGGCTCTGAAGCCCGCGGCCCCGGCGGGAGCGCCCTGAAATGCGATCCGGGTGAAGGGCGTCCGCCCGGCCTGAGATCGTTACCCAGATGACAGTTGCGCGAGTCGTCGCGGGAACGCTTCAATTCCCCGAACCATGGACCCGACCGACGGCAACGCCGCGGAGTCCCCGCACATCGCGCACGGGATGTTCTCCACGACCCGCTGGTCCTTGGTCATCGGCGCCCGGGGTGACTCGGAAGACGCCAACCGGGCCGTGGAGGAACTCTGCCGGCTCTACTGGCGCCCAATCTTCGCATTCATCGTTCGCACGGAGCGGACCAACCGGGAGTCCGCGGCGGACCTGACCCAGGATTTCTTCGCCCACTTTCTCGAGAAGCGGGTCTATTGCGCCGCCGACCGGGAGCGCGGTCGCTTTCGTTCGTTCCTACTGACCGCCGTGAAGTTCTTCCTCTCCCACGCACGGGAAAAAGCCCGGGCGGCGAAACGTGGCGGAACCCACGCGTTCCTGGCACTGGATGAGTTCACGGAGGAGGCGCGGGAACACCTGGAATTCGCCACCAGCGGCTCGCCCGAGGACGAATTCGATCGTCAATGGGCGCTCCAGGTGCTCGACCTGGCGATGAGGGATCTTGAAGCGGAGTACCGGGACTCCGGCCGCTCCGAGACCTTCGAGCGGCTGAAGCCCTACCTCATTGCCGATCCCCCATCAGGGGAGTACGAACAATGCTCCCGGCAATGGGACATGTCGTCGGGCGCCATCGCCGTCGCCGTCCATCGCCTCCGCCAGCGTTTCGCGGTGAAGGTTCGGGACCAACTGCGCCAAACCCTCGGACAATCCGAGGACGTCCACGCGGAACTGCGCTACCTCATGCGCCTTCTCGCCATGTAAGACCACCGCCGCGCCCTGGGCTTCTCCGGTTCATGGAGCCGGTAAATCCGGACCCGGAATCCGTTAGGAAGAGTTGGTATGGACACATCCGGAAAGGAAACCGGTTCGGCGTCCGAGCGGTGCCGTCAGTGCGGAGGACCCGTTGCGCGCGTCGGGACTCACGGACTGTGCCCGTCCTGCCTCGCCCGCGTCGCTTTGGCCTACGCGCAGGAATCAACCTCCGGGCCAGAGTCGACTTCAAAACCGTCGAATGGGAGTCGCGAGCCTTTCGAACCAGGGGAATCCATCCCCCTTCCCAGGCTGGGCGATTTTGAGGTGCTGGGGGAGATCGCCCGGGGAGGCATGGGCGTCGTCTACAAGGCCCGTCAGATCGGGGTGAATCGACTCGTCGCCATCAAGACCCTGCAGGGCGGCGCCCTGGCCTCGGAGGACAATCTGGCCCGTCTCCGTCGGGAGGCCGTCGTGCTCTCGGGATTGCGCCACCCGAACATCGTCACGCTGCACGCGATGGGGGAATCCGAAGGACGACCTTTCCTTGTGATGGAGTACGTCGAAGGCCAGAACCTGTACGAATCAGCCCGCAACCATCCCATGGCGCCGACGGCAGCGGCATCGCTCGTCGCCAAGGTCGCCGAGGCCGTCCAGCACGCCCACACCCAGTCCATCCTCCATCGCGACCTCAAACCCTCCAATCTTCTCATCGATGCCCAGGGGGAACCGCACGTCAGTGATTTCGGCATCGCCCGCCTGCTGGGCGACGATTCCGATCTCACTCGGACAGGCCAGGTCGTGGGATCTCCCAGCTTCATGCCCCCGGAACAGTTGACCGGCGGCCGCAATTCCCTCCAACCGTCCGCCGACGTGTATTCCCTCGGCGCCATTCTCTACTTCACGCTGACCGGCCGGGCGCCGTTTGTCGGACCCGACCTGGAATCCGTCCTGATCCAATGCCTGGGAAATGATCCTCCCGCGCCGCGACTCCTGAATCCCGGAGTCCCCGCGGCGCTCGAAACTCTCGCGCTGAAATGCCTTCAACGGGAACCCCTCGCCCGGTTCCAGCGGGCCGGCGATCTCGCCGACGAACTGCATCGCTATCTCCGCGGCGAGCCCATCCTCTCCCAGCCAATCGGCCCCCTCGAACGAGCGTTCCGGTGGTGCCGCCGTTACCCCGTCGTCGCCGGCCTTGGCGCCGCCCTCTTCGTCGCCATGGTCAGCGTGATCACCATCGTTCTCATCGCGTCCTTCCGCCTCGCCGAGAAGGCCCGGGAACTCACCCACGCCGAATACGTCGTCGACATGCGCCGCGTCCAACAAGCCATCGAAGCCGATCATCTCGCGTACGCCCGTGAAATCCTCGCGCGCTACCAACCGGAAAACGCGCGCCCAGGGGCACGGAAGGCCCGTTCCAACGACGACCTGCGCGGATGGGAATGGTTTCATTTCGCCCTGAAGCTGGACGGCAACGAGCGGTTCACACTCCACGGCCACTCCAACGGAGTCACCGCGCTAGCATTCGCACCCGGCCGCCCGTGGCTCGCCAGCGGATCCACCGACGGTTCGCTTTGCCTTTGGGACCTCTCACGAACCTCCCTCCTGACCCAAACCACCATCGCCGGACGAATCGATGCCCTTGAGTACTCCGCCTCCGGCGAAATTCTTTTCTCAGGGGACAATCGCGGAAACATCCGCTCCTGGCGTCTCCCCGAGATGGTCGAGTCTTCCCCACCCTACGGATGGACATCCGGAATCGCGGCTATCCGCCATCTGCCGGAACCCGGCCAACTTGCCGTCGCCACCCGCTCCTCGTTCGACGTCTTCGATGTCAACCGTCGTCAGATCCTCGAATCCAAGCCGTTCACCGTCTGGCAACGCGCGGCCATCCGCTCCGACGGAAAGCAGG
>JBFWOK010000291.1:0-4494 GCA_050250555.1 Limisphaerales bacterium | reverse complement strand
CGGCTCCGTCCGACGAACCCTCACCGTCCTCCGCCGCCGCTTCAACCTGCGCGGCTGCCGCCCCCTCACCCCCACCGAAGCCGACTACCGGCACTGCCTCTACGGCAACCTCAAGTACTGCACCGCCCCCTGCATCGCCAACGTGACCCGCGACCAGTACCTCGCCCAGGTCCAGGCCGCCCTCGACTTCCTCGCCGGCCAGACCGACGAGATGATCTCCGGGTTCGAGGACGAAATGCGCAAGGCCGCGGCCCAACTCGACTTCGAGAAGGCCGCCCAACTCCGCGACGCCATCACGGATCTCAGGAACACCACCCGGAAGACCGAGAAATTCGAGCGCATCCCCTACAAGCTCCCCGTCGCCGTCCACCCCGAAGCCGATCTCCGCGAACTCGCCCGCGTCCTCGGCCTCCCGAATCCGCCCGCGCGGATCGAGGGCTTCGACATCTCCAACATCAGCGGCACGTTCATGGTCTCGTCCATGGTCAGTTTCTGGCACGGTCGACCCGACCGCGCCCATTACCGACGGTTCAAAATGAAGACCGTCCTCCAGCAGGACGACTTCGCCTGCATGGCCGAAACCGTCCGACGCCGCTACACCCGGCTCCTCCGCGAACTCGACGGCGAACCACCCACGCCCGAATCCCGCGAGGACGGCGGAAGCGCGAGTCCCGCGGAGCTTCAACGCGCGGCCGACGACGTCAGCGGCGCTTTCCATGACAAGCCGCTCCGCCACGACACCGACGCCGCCGCAGCCGCCTCCGCCTCCGCCTCCGCCTTCGCCGCCACCAGGTCCCGAGCCGCGACGAAATCCAGGGGCGCCTACGATCCGACCGCCGACGTCCCGGGTTCCGACGCTTCCGACACCGACCCGGAGATCGACCCCGAATCGAGCCAGGGCACTGAAACAATCCCGGAAACACCCCCTCCGTGGATTCCCAAGCCTCCCGCCCAGCCCAAGCTTCCGGACCTGATCCTGATCGACGGCGGCAAGGGCCAGCTTCATGCGGCCTGCGCGGAACTCGCCAAACTCGGGCTTCAGCACATCCCCGTCATCGGTCTCGCCAAGGAATTCGAGGAGATTCACCGCCCCGGCGAGAAGGTCCCACTCCGACTTGGCCTCGACAGTTCGGCCGTGAAGCTCCTCCAGCGGGTCCGTGACGAGGCCCACCGTTTCGCGAACACCTTCAACGCCCAGTTGCGCCTGAAAAAGATCAGCGAAAGCCTGCTCGACGAGTTTCCGGGAATTGGTTCCGCCAGGAAACAGGCCCTCCTCCAGCGTTTCGGGTCGGTCCAACGCCTGAAACTTGCGTCCACCGCCGAGATCGCCGAGGTGCCCGGTTTCGGCGGATCAACCGCCGTGAAGCTGAAGGAATTCCTGGAGGCGCGCACGGCTCCCACCGGATCCCCACCTTCACCCCCCGATCCCCCAATTGGCGCGCCTGCGAGGACGCGGGTCCGCCAAGAGGGCGCCACGGATGCGCCAGGAGCATGAGATCTTCAAAGGGCCGCGCGCCTATCAACAGGCCGTCCCTACGGGCCTTGGATGCCGTACGGTTCCGTTCAACGGACCTACCCGTGGGCAATCCTGGCTGAAGCCCCGTCCGGGGCGACCCGTCTCTAGCACGCCGATACCCAAAGCTCCCCCAAGCTCCGTAGGAGCGGCCCGTTCAAACGGCGTCTCATGCGAATATCCGGTGATCCCGACCCATCCACCGGAATCATCGAAAACCCCTGATCTCCGGATAGGGGCGCCTGGGAGAAAGCGATCCCACCACGAAGGCACGAAGGACACGAAGGAAGCATGATTCGTTCCGGCCTCGGCTATCCGCTACAGGTCAATCCCGATCAGGGACTCGCTTCCGCCTCTCCCTTCGTGCTCTTCGTGCTCTTCGTGCGCTTCGTGGTTTCTTACGCGGGGTTTTGGGAAGACCCGCCGCCATTGACCATGAGATGCGGTGATGACATGATGCGCCGATGCGGACCACCCTCAACCTCCATCCGGACGCCTTTCAAGCAGCCAAGGCCAAAGCGGCACACGAGAATGTGTCACTGGGACAGGCGGTTTCCGAATTGATCCTCCAGGCGATCCGTCCGACCTCGGCGTCGTCACGCCGGGGGACGTCCGACGGGATCTTCCGCTCGGGGAGCGGCGTCTACGGAAGCGCCGAAGTCGAGGAGGCCTTGGACGATGAGTGAGGCCTTGCTCGACGCCAATGCGCTGATCGCGGCCTTTGACGCAAGCCATGTCGATCACGGACGAGCCCGGGACTACGTGCGGGGGTTGCAGCGCTTTCTCACCTGCCCGCAAACGCAGGGGGCATTCCTCCGCTTCTTTACCCGGCCGTGGACCGACACCGCTGGGGAACGCCGCCCGCCCCGGATGTCAACGGGCCAAGCCATGGGTTACCTTCGGACGATCCTCGCCCTGCCCAACCACCGATTCGTCCCCGACAATCTCCCCTTCGATCAAGTGTCGATGAGGTCGCTAAGCGGGTTCAAGCAGTGGAACGACGCCTACCTGATCGCGCTCGCAGCCAAGCACCATGTGCCACTGGCCACGCTCGAACGAAAGCTCGACAACATGGACGAACCCGGGCGGCCCACGCTCGTCGTGATCTAGGGTTCGGAAGGAATCCCTCCTCCGATCGGGCGGGCGCGCGACGGCGGGCGGATCCACGATTTGACGCTTGGTCCCGCCCGCGCGCCTTCCCTACCCTCCGCCCGTGGCCGCCCACGATTTCAATATCCGCTACGTCGCCGACCTCGCCCGGCTTCAGCTGTCACCCGAGGAGGAACAACGCCTCAGCCAGCAACTCGGCAACATTCTTGGATACGTCGAGCAGTTGAAAGCGGTCGACGTGACCGGGGTCGAACCCACGTCCCACGCTTTCCCGCTGGTGAACGTCTCGCGCCCGGACGAACCCCGCCCCGGCATTTCCCGGGAGGAAGCCCTGGCCAATGCCCCGCTGAAGTCCAACGGCCTGTTCATGGTCCCCAAGATCGTCGAATGAACAGCGTCCAACCCGCGCGATCGCCTTGCCCGATCCCGGCCGGCATCCCTTCCACCTTTCGTCGCCCGACAACCTAGCCCCCGCCCGATCTCGAATGCTCCACCGATTGTCCGTCACCGAACTCGTGGAACGTCTGGCCCGCCGCGAAGTCTCCTCCCGCGAGGCGCTCCAGGCCTGCCTCGATCAGATCGCCCGCGTCGACGGCGACGTGAAGGCCTTCCTCAGCCACGATGCGCCCGACGCCCTGGCCCAGGCCGATGCCGCCGATCGCGAACTTTCGGCCGGGACCACCCACACGGAAAAGCCCCTCCTGGGAGTTCCCGTGGCGTTGAAGGACGTCCTCTGCCAGCGCGGTCAGCCCTGCAACTGCGGGTCCAAAATCCTCGGCGGCTTCATTTCCCCCTACGACGCCACGGTCGTCGAGAAATTGAGGAACGCCGGCGCGGTCGTGTTCGGCCGTTTGAACATGGACGAATTCGCGATGGGCAGTTCGACCGAGAACTCCGCGTTCTTCACGACCCGGAATCCGTGGGACACGACCCGTATTCCCGGCGGTTCGTCCGGAGGCTCCGCGGCGGCGGTCGCGGCGAACGAGGTTTTCGCCTCCCTGGGCTCCGACACCGGAGGTTCCATCCGGCAACCCGCGGCGCTCTGCGGTTGCGTCGGCGTGAAACCCACGTACGGACGCGTCTCCCGCTATGGCCTCGTGGCCTTCGCCTCGTCGCTCGACCAGATTGGTCCCTTCACCCGGACCGCGCGGGACGCCGCCCTCCTCACACGCACCATCAGCGGCCATGATCCCCGCGACTCCACAAGCCTCAACGAGCCGGTTCCCGACTACACCGCCGGTCTGAACGGCGACCTGCGCGGGCTGCGCCTCGGACTCGCCAGGGAATTCATGGTGGGCGGACTCGACCGCGAAGTCCGCGACGCCGTCGACGCCGCCGTCCGCAAACTTCAGGAACTGGGCGCGACCCTCGAAGAGGTTTCCCTGCCCCACAGCGAGCATGCCGTCGCGACCTACTACATCGTCGCCACCGCCGAGGCGTCCGCGAACCTCGCGCGCTTCGACGGTGTCCGGTACGGAACCCGCGTCGCCGGCGCCGACCCCACCGAGATGTACGAACGGACCCGCGGCGCCGGTTTCGGGGCGGAGGTCAAGCGACGCATCATCCTCGGCACGTACGTGCTCTCCAGCGGTTACTACGACGCCTACTATCTCCGCGCCCAGAAAGTCCGGACCCTGATCCGTCGCGATTTCGAGGAGGCGTTCAAGAAGGTCGACGCCATCGTCTCGCCCACCACGCCGACCGCCGCCTTCAAACAGGGGGAGAAAACGCAGGACCCCCTCCAGATGTACCTGAGCGACATTTTCACCATCACCTGCAATCTGGCGGGAATCAGCGGCCTGAGCCTTCCCTGCGGGTTCACCCGCGAACCACGACTCCCCAACGGACTTCAGCATCTCGGCCAGACCCTC
>JBFWOK010000290.1:0-4740 GCA_050250555.1 Limisphaerales bacterium | reverse complement strand
TCGACGGGATTCAACGCGATTTGCACCGAGCCGCCGCGCGCCGGCAGGTATTTGTCCTGGTTGTCATCGGCGTAGATGGTCATGCCGATGCCGATCTGCCTGAGGTTGTTCAGGCATTTCGCCCGCTTGCCGTTCTCCTTGGCCTTGGCAAGGGCCGGGAGAAGCATGGACGCCAGAATGGCGATGATCGCGATCACCACAAGCAGCTCGATCAGGGTGAAAGCCGCGATCAAGCGAGAGCGTCGGAGATGATTCGGTCGAGTGCCGCTCGGCAAGGAATCGGAGGGGAATTGCGCCGTGTGCATGGGTCCTGAGAGTTGATCCGTACTCATCAACCACTCTCTCATCAAAGCCCCGGCCAACGACAAGGAACGATTGGGAAAACGATGTGACGGTTCTTCGCGGCAACGCGGAAGCGGCGCAGAACGCGATGACCCCGGGGGCGACGACGAATCGATCGTCCGACTCCGGTTGGCGGGGTGGGTGGTCCGGAAGCAACGGCGACAGGGCGCGGGTGGGGTGACGCGGGCGTTTTTGGACGCCGCGCCGCCGTTGGGTCTGTGGTGCCGACCTTTGGAAGCGATCCATGGATTGCCCGGGAATTGCGGTCCGCAACACCCGTGAATCCGCCAGGACGGGCTACTCGGGGGCGATCTCGACCCAATTCAGGTTGAAACCACCCACATCGGTCTGGATGCGGAGGGTTTGGATGCCGGGGTCAAGGCTCACCCCGGTCTTGGTGACCGTCGTCCACGTTTGCCATCCGACCGTGCGGGGGATCGTCACGCTTCCGGTCTTGTCCACGCCGGCCACGAGGACCCGCAGGGCTCGGCTGCCAGCGGGCGAGCGCGCGGTGCGGAAACGGAACTGGTACGCGCCCGCGGCCTGGACATCGATCGTGTATTCCAACCACTCGCCCGGTTCGATCGCGAGGACATTGAATCCGCCGCCGGTGTCGGTTGTGGGCTGAAGGTCGACATCCTCGCTTCGGTAGGCACCTCCTTGATTGATGGAATCGGCGTCGAGATACGCGACATCCGGGCCGCCTTCGTCAAAGTTCTCGGCCTCGATGCGCACCGGTCCCGCGGGCGTGACGAGCCAGGGATTGCCGTCATTGCCAAACGTGGTTCGCGCGACCGGGACCACCGGGACGATCTCGACCCAATTCAGGTTGAAATCCGCGCTGGTCACGTCCATGCGCAGAGTCTGTTGACCGGCTGCGAGGTCGAACCTTCCCGATTCCACGGTGGTGTAGGCCTCCCAGTTGCCGGTCGCCGGGATCACGAGATTCCCCGTCTTGTCGACGCCGTCGAACAGGAAACGAACCGTGCGGGCTCCGGATTGTCCGCGCGCGGCGCGCGCGCGCAACCGGTACGAGCCGGCCTGCTCGACCCGGATCGTGTAGTCAAGCCATTCGCCGACGGCGGTCCATGCGACCGTGTGGCCACCGCCCGAATCCGTCGTGGCGAAGACATCGACCGCTTCGGCGCGATACGCGCCTCCGGCGTTTTGCGGGGTTGTTTCGTGGTAGGCAAGGCCTTGTCCGCCTTCGTCAAAGTTCTCCGCCTCGATGCGCGTGGCGGTGGTGGAACCGATGGCCCACGGCTGGCCGTTGTTGCCGAACGTGGTTCGCACGACGGGTCGTGCCGGAACGATTTCAATCCAGTTCAGGTTGAAGCCCCCGCCGCCCAGGTCCGCGCGGAGGATCTGCGCGCCGGCGGTGAGTTCGAACGCCTCGGACTCCACCGTGGCGTAGGACTCCCAGTCGCCGGTGGGTGGAACCACCAGACTTCCGGTCTTGTCCTCGCCGTTGAAAAGGAATCGGACCGTGCGATTCCCGGATTGCCCGCGGGCGGTCCGCGCGCGCAGCCGATACGCGCCGGCCTGTTCGACCCGGATCGTGTATTCGAGCCACTCTCCGGCAACGATCGACGCCACGGTATGGCCGCCGCCAAAGTCCCCGGTCGCATAAACATCGACGGCTTCCGCGCGGTAGGCGCCGCCCTGGTTTTGCGCCGTCGTTTCGTGGTAGGCGACGCCTTCGCCACCTTCGTCGAAGTTCTCCGCCTCGATGCGGGTTGGCGCCGAGCCGTCAACCCGCCAGAGACCGCCGTCGTTGCCGAAGGTCTGGGACCTTCCGCCGGTTCCATCGATGTCGCCGTCCGGAACCACTCCGGCGCTTCGAACCCGGAACAGCATCGTTTCCTCCTCCGATTGTAGCGTGCTGGAGTAGTTGGGCGTGGCCGGTGTCACGGGATACCACGCGCCGCCGGACAAATCGGCCGTGGACTCGACGACGAACGGTGGCGCGCCGTTCATCCAGCGGACCGTGGAACGTCCGACATCATCGACCTCGATGGCTGTGATCAAGGGCACGGCGCCAGGCAAGACCACCGGGCCGAAGCGCGCATGGGACAACCCGTAGGCGTAGTGTCCGAACTGACCCGTGATCCCTCTTAATTCCGGCACGATCCAGGTCTCGAGCATCGAAGCGCCGAAACGGACTTCCACCACGGTCTGGTCCTCTCCGAGTCGGATCACGACGTCGTACTCTCGGCCCGCGACCCAGGGCAGGGTGTTGGTTCGCCAGGTCGTCACCCGGTTCGGGTCGAGACCAGACCAGAAGTCGGCCCCGGTCGGGTCCTGGCCTTCCGGCGGGTGGAAACTGCGCAACCGCATCCCGGTCGAGGCCGTGCCCCAATCCGCCTCCTGGCCGGTTGCTTGCCGCCAGTCGAACAGGAGGAACGAACCCCGGTGCTCATAGCCAAACACCACACCCAACGCACCGGAACCGGCGTCCGCGCTGATCTTCGCGCGGATGACCTGGCCGGCTTCGGCGAAGCCGGAGAGCGCGAGCGACGGATCACCAACTCCCGTTTGAATCAACTGGCGATTGGCCATGTCCAGCGACCAGGAACCCACCGGGGCTGCGGCGACGTCATAGTCGAGGATTTCGGAAGCGCTCAGATCGAGGCTGCCCGGGGTGACGAACGGGCCGCGGCCCGCGCGCTGACTCAAGTATTCCTCCACTTCGAGGCGCTCCTCCACACTGAGCACGCGGTCGTAGACGAGCCATTCCACGAGGTCGCCGACGAAACCGTAGGATCCCGTGACATAGTTCCCGAGCACCACATTGGTGGCGACCGCCGAGTAGGCGCGGCCGACGGTGGTGCGGGTGTCGAGCACTGTGCGCAGATCGACGGAGAGCCGGTGCCGATCTGGTCCGCCTTCGCCGAAGACCTGCGTGAACACTCGCAGGTCCGTGCCGGGAATGGTGTTGTCCGCGAAACGTTCCGCGGCGCCGTCATAGTGGTAGGCCTGGTCCCGGTCGCGACGGGCCAACGTCATCATCAGGCCGGAGTAATCGCGCGTGCCAAACGCGTAGACGTAGCGGTGACCGTTGCTGGTATCCACCCACCGGGCCAGGGTGAAGATGGTGGCGTTGGTCAAGGTGCGCCCGAGGTTCGCCTGAAGCCGCGGGTTGGACGCAGCGGCGAACCGCACGGCCGGCACGCCGGAGGTGGAGTTGGCGACCCACTCGGGCCGTGTTACCTCGGTCGGTGCCGCGAAGACGAATCCGTTGCGCGATTGGTCCGTCCACGAGATCACGTTGGTGCCGTCGGTCAGGCTCAATCCCGCGTCCGCGCGCAGCCAGACGAGGAGGTTTTCCCGGGCGGGCAGCGCGCCTGGAACTTTGTCCGGTTCAGCCACGCCGGAGAGGAAGAGGACGGTCGTGCCGACTTCCTGAAGATTCCGAAGCGGATGACTCAGGGTGAACGGATGGATGCTGGCGAGCGTTGCGAATTCCTCGGCCGGACCGCCGGGATCAATCACCACAACGTCGCCGACGGCGAAGAACGGGCTTCCTGACGGCAGCCCGAGGTCGGAGGCCGACATGACGGGAAGGATCGACTCGCCCGCGGCGAGATCACGGACGAGGTAGGTGTAGGGCGCGATCCTGATGCCGGCGCCGGCCGGTCCCGTACGCACCTCCGCGGCCGTGGCTGGGCGCCATTGCCCGCCCGAAGCGCCTGGAGGCTGGATGTCGCGTTCCGGCACCCAGCCTTGCCCGAGGAGTCTGGCGAGTTCGGCGTCGATCTCCTCGTCTTCGCCACCGGCCGCGGCGGGACGGACACGCTTGGCGTGGAGCGAATGCAAGAGCGCCGGCCCGGGTGTCGGGTCGGTCGCCGGCTCGGGACTGTAGATTTCCGGCTGGCCGTCCGGCCCCATGCGCACGGGGACGCCGCCGTCCCGTTCGATCTCGGCATCCAGTTCCTCCACCATCCGGGCGAGGGCGCTCACGGAGACATACGGGACGGCATCCCGCCTCAGCGCCGCGGGAATGGTTTCCGAGGCGAGGCGTTCCGCGCTGTGGATCTCACTCATGGTGCCCGCGAAGAATGCGAATTCGCCTTCCCCGACTTTCAGGGCGTTGTTGGCACCGCCTTCGATGACCGACAGGTCGTCCACGAATTGGGTGGTGAGCAATTGTCCGGAGGGTGTGGCCGCGAGCATGCGCTCGCCTTCGCCTCCACGGGTGGTGGGTGAGCAGCAACGCAACCAGCCTTCGCGCAGCTCCTTCATGAAGAAGGAGAATGACTCACCGTGCTGGAGGCCCTCGGCGATCATCTTGCGATAGACGCGAAGGCGCTTGAACAGGCCCGGCACGCTTCCGTCCAGGTTGAGAATCGCCAGGAAGTCGATGTCGCCGGTGATTGGCTTGAAGATTCCCGAGTTGGG
>JBFWOK010000289.1:0-4935 GCA_050250555.1 Limisphaerales bacterium | reverse complement strand
GTCGACCGGCGCTTCATCTTCAACGACGCCGAAAAAGACCGCTTCGTCGCCCTCCTCCGCGAATGCGAGCAGTTCTGCAGGGTCCGCGTCCTCACCTACTGCATCCTCTCCAATCACTTCCACCTCCTGGTCGAAGTCCCCAAACGCCCCGACGTCCTTCCCACTCCAGACCAGATCCTCGAGGACCTCCAACGCCTCTCCGGCCACCAGTTCCCAGGCGCCGTCCGCCAGCGCTTCCAGATGTACCGCGACGCCGGCGATCACGACGGCCTCGCCCAATACCTGGCCACCTTCCACGCCCGCCTCTACGACCTGTCCGCCTTCATGAAGCTCCTCAAGCAACGCTTCACCCAGTGGTACAACGGACGTCAGGGCCGACGCGGCACCCTGTGGGAGGAACGCTTCAAGAGCGTGCTCGTCGAAGGCGCCGGCGATGCCCTGGTCACCATGGCGACCTACATCGACCTGAACCCCGTGCGCGCGGGCATCGTGAAGGATCCCAAGGACTACCGCTGGAGCGGGTACGCCGAAGCCCTGGCCGGGCGCAAGCCGGCGCGAGCCGGCCTGCAGTTCCTCGTGACGGCCCTCCGGCGGGGGCGGGAGGAATCGGTGTCGCGCTCGTTGGAGACGTACCGCCAACAACTCTACCTGGACGGGGATGAACGGCGGGAGGCGGTGCGGCCCGATGGAAGGCTGGAACGCGGGGCGTTGAGGGCGGAGGAGGTGGCCCGGGTGCTGGCGGCCAAGGGGCGGTTGCCGGTGTCGGAGTATCTGAAGTGCCGGGTGCGGTATTTCAGCGACGGGCTGGTCTTGGGGGGGAGGGAATTCGTGGAGGGAATCTTCCAGAGCCACCGGAAGCGGTTCGGCGCCCAACGGAAAACGGGCGCGCGGGTGATGCGGGGACTGGCCGACCGGGCGCTGTTCACCGTGCGCGATCTGAAACTGCAGGTGTTCGGGGCCCCGGGCGGGTGAACCGCGCTCCGCGGCGACATCCTCCTCGCTTCCAAACAATAGGTCACCGGAGCATGTTCCTCGCATGCCCGATCCGGCCATTCCCCTGACTCGTCGTCGCGCGCTTCAATCAATTTCAACACTCGCGGCTTCCCCGTTCCTGTCAGGGTGCAAACTCGGCGGTTCAAGGCGATCCGGACGGCCCAATCCCATCGTCCTGGAGAATTCCCGTGCCGGCACCCGCGAGTGGATCCTCACCAAGACAGCGGTCGATCCGGCCACCAAATGGCGGTGTCCGTGGATTGAGGGCTATTGCTCCCGGACAAGCGTCAGCGCGGGAGAGACCATCCATTTCCACGTCAGCACGCGCCCGGCGTCGGCGTTCACCTTGGATCTGTTTCGAATGGGCCACTACGGCGGCGACGGGGCGCGACGGGTGCATCAGTTCGGTGTGCTCGCCGGGAAGGATCAACCCGATCCCACCGTGGGTGCCAAGCGGGTCCGGGACTGCGCCTGGGAAGCGAGTGTGTCGCTGACGATCCCATCGGACTGGTTGAGCGGCGTCTATCTCGGGAAGCTCACGGAAACGAGGACCGGCCTGCAGAGCTACCTCATCTTCATTGTGCGCGATGATCGCGACGCGGATTTCGTATTCCAATGCAGCGACACCACGTGGCAGGCCTACAACCGTTGGCCGGACCATTTCGGGCTCTACGATGACGGGGAGAATGAGTGGTACTGGGGTGGCGGCGTCCAAGTCTCTTTCAATCGCCCCTACGGCCGCTACTGCCAGATCTTCGACGCGCCTCTTTCGCAGGGTTCGGGTGAGTTCCTCCTCTGGGAGTTCCCGATCGCCTACTGGCTCGAGTCGCAAGGCTACGACGTCACCTACATTTCGAATCTCGACACCCACACCGGGGCGGCGCGGTTTCCACGAGCCAGCGGGCTGCTCTCCGTCGGCCACGACGAATACTGGTCGATCGAAATGTTCCGGAACGTGCAATCCGCGATTCAATCCGGGCTCAGCGTCGCATTCCTTTCGGGGAACACCTGCTGCGGCCGCATCCGGTTTTCATCGGACAATTTTCAGAACTCCCTTCGAGCGTACGAACGGATCGGGGTTTTCGGTCCTCCGGCGGGAACACGTGACTTCGTGGCGATGAAAACGCTCGCCCACGAACGCCCTTACGCCCACGAACTCGTCGGCGCCCACAGCACCGGTCCCGTCACCGGGGGCGCGGACTGGATCTGCCGGATGCCGAACCACTGGCTGTTCGCCGGGACAGGGCTGCGCGAAGGGGACGGTATCCCCGGTCTGGTCGGTTGGGAGTGGCACGGTGATCCGGCGCCGATTCCCCGCTTGGAGATCGTGGCATCGGGACCCACCCAACAGGCTCCCGGACAACCCAACGGCGGATTCTACACCGCGACGCTTTACCCGGGGCCGAAGGGCAACCTCGTTTTCAACGCGTCGACGATATGGTGGGGGGACGGACTCAGTGAACCCCCCGGATATCTTCGCCCGAAGGTGTACACCGAGCCCAAAGGCCCGGATACCCGGGTCCAACAGATCACACGCAACCTTCTGGCACGTATGAGGTGATCGCATCCGGTCCTCGGGCAGGCACCACCCGTCGCGCGTCCGGTTCTTCATCCGACGCAACCCGTTGGCTTTGACGGACGCAGCGCAGTGGGCGATAGAAGCCGTCACCGATGCCCAATCACTTCCCAGGGTGGCGAGCCCTCGCCGTTGTCATCGCCTCCCTGACCGTCGGAACCGCGCTCCCCTGCCCGGCTCAATCCCTCTCCGTGCTGATCGAGACCAACGCGGCCTGGCGCGTCTTTCCCGGGCGGGTCGAACCTTCGCCCGGGGATCCGGCTGCCTGGAGAAGCGCGCCATTTCCCGACGACGACTGGACCGTCTCCAACGCCCCCTTCTGGTACGGGGAAGCGGCCAGATTCGGAGGAAGCGGCACCGAACTGACGGGGATGCAAAACTCCTACTCGTCGATCTACCTGCGCCGCGAGTTTCAGCTCTCCAACCCGACCGCCTTCTCCAGCTTTGAACTCAGCGCGGTATGCGACGACGGATTCATCGCGTGGATCAATGGGCGACAGGTCGCGGCACTGAACCCGCCGGCCGGAGGTCCCGCCCACAACGCCGCCGCGGGTGGCACCGCGGTTGAACCTGTTGAATACACCCGGTACTCCCTCCCCACGGCGCCAGGGGCACTCACCATCGGCGACAACGTCCTCGCCGTTCAGGTCTTCAATGCCAGCCTCGGCAGCAGCGACCTCGTGTTCGACGCCAGGCTGACCGCATCCCTTCCCCCGTCGGAGTTTCCGACGGTCGCGAACGTCAACCCAACCCCGGGACGACGCGACTCCCTCGACGCGATCACGGTCGTCTTCAGCGAGAATGTCCGAGGCATCCGCGCGGAGGACTTTCTCATCAACGGCGTGAGCGCGGAACGTGTCGAGGGAAGTGGCAACACCTACACGTTCCACTTTCCTCAACCGGCATTCGGCCCGGTTGAGATCCGATGGGGAACGCTCCACCAGATAGAAAACGTCGCCAACCCGCCCCAACGATTCGAGATCACGGCCAAGGGTTCCGTCTGGGGTTATGAACTCGTCGACCCCCTCGGCCCCTCCCTCGCGGCGCTTCAACCTCCGCCCGGCTCCGTCCTCACCGCTTTCACGGAGGCGCTCGTCCGGTTCGACAAGGCGGTCGCGGGCATCGACGCTTCCGACCTTCTCCGCAACGGCGTGCCCGCGCTGGCGGTTTCCGGCATCGGCGCCGGTCCCTATCGATTCACTTTCCCGCCTTCGTCGCCGGGTCCGGTCGCACTCACCTTCGCTCCGGACCACGGCATCGCGAGCGACGCCGCTGATCCGCGCCCCTTTCCGGGCGGGGCCTGGTCGTACCTGGTGAACCCTTCGGTCCAACCCCCGCCCTTGCGGATCACCGAGTTCATGGCGGAAAACCTCACCGCCTTGCGCGACGAGGACCAGGATCCGGAGGACTGGATCGAGATCCTCAATCCGACGACGACGGCCGTGAATCTCGAAGGCTGGTCCCTCTCCAACGAAGCCGACGACCCGGAACGCTGGGTGTTTCCACCGGTCAGCCTTCCCGCGCGATCCCGTCTGGTCGTCCACGCCTCCGCCAAGGACCGCCGCTCGGCCCAGTCCCCGGCCCGACTCCACACGAACTTCAAGCTGAATCCCAACGGCGGCTACCTGGGTTTGTTCGCCCCCGAGCTCCCCCGCCGGGCGGTCAGCGAAATCCGCTTCCCCGAACAGGGACCCAACCACGCCTACGGGCGCGAGAACGATGTCGGCGAATGGGGGTACTTCCTGAACGGAACCCCGGGTTCGCCGAACGCCGCCAGTTCGATCCGTTCGAAGGTGGCCGACGTGGCGTTCAGCGTTCCGCGCGGTTTCTTCTCGGGCTCGTTTCAGCTTTCGCTCACGTGCGCCACGCCGGGTGCCACCATCCGATACACCACCAACGGCAGCCCGCCCACGCCGTCCGACGGCTTCCCCTACAGCCAGCCGGTTCCGATCGACGTCAGCCGCGTCATCCGGGCCGCCGCATTTCTCAGCAACGCGCTGCCCTCCCGGGTCGCCACGCACACGTACCTCCTGAATCAGACGGCGACGCGCCTTCGCATTCCCGCGCTCTCGCTCGTCACCGCCACGAACAACCTCTACGGGCGCACCGGCATCATGGAGGTCAATCCTCGAAACACGACCAAGCATGGCGCGGCTTGGGAACGCCCGGTCTCCGTCGAATGGATGGAACCCGACGGCACGGACGGCTTCCAGGTCGACTGCGGGCTCCGAGTCCAGGGCGGCGACTACGTCCGGGGCCAGTACAACTACCGAAGCACGACGCCGCCCTTCGGGAAGTACTCGTACCGGCTGTACTTCCGCGGCGAGTACGGCCAGGGACGCCTGAAGTATGCGCTCTTTCCCGAA
>JBFWOK010000288.1:0-4959 GCA_050250555.1 Limisphaerales bacterium | reverse complement strand
ACGCTGCCCGAGCGGGCGGTTTACGGGGCGTACTTCAGCAGCAACGCGATGAGCGAGGCCCAGGATTATCTTGGCGCGCATCTGACCAAGCTCGCCCAGCGTTTGGGGACCGCGGTGGTTGGAACGAACGCCAGCGGATCGGTGAAGGCCGATTTCTTCACGGCGGAATTGCCCGCCGTGTGGGGAGTGACCGGAGGATTCGCCGGGGGCTATTCCAGCATCCACTCCCGGGGCGAAGTCTGGCCGTACCACGGCATCACGCTGCATCAGACGTCGGATCTCCTGGAGGATGAGGCCGAACCTCCGATCGCGTTCTCGATCATGCACGCGTCGTGGATGGCCGAATGGGATGCCGCCGATCACCTGGGTCGCGCCCTGCTGTCGACGAGGAACTACGGGTACGGATGGTCGTACGCGGGTGCTTCGCAGTTCGAGTGGCAGTATCCGGCGATGGCGCTAGGACACACGATTGGCGAAGCCTGGAGGAAGACGCAGAACGACGCCTGGATGTGGCCTCTGGTGTCGGCGCAGTACCAATCGGTCCACGGCGTGGGGGTCAAGACCTACCTGGGTGTTCCCTCGCAGGGTGGGTACATTTACGCGTCGCTTCTCGGCGACCCCACGCTTCGGCAGGCGCCGACGGCTCCGGCGGGGACGCTGGTGGGGCAGGTGGCCGGTCCGAACCAGATCGATCTCACCTGGGGACCGAGCCCGGCGCCGGGTGCGACGTATCACGTGTACAGGTCGGGTTCTGGAATCGGCGGCGCATGGACCCGGCTGACCGAGACCCCGACGGCGGCGACGAATTTCACGGACTCGGCCTCGCCTCCGGGCGCTCCGGCGTACATGGTTCGCGCGCTCGTGCTGCGCTCGGTGGCGTCGGGTTCGATCACCAACCTGAGCGCGGGCTCCGTCTGGCCCTGAGCGCGACGCGAAGCCAGCCGACACAACGCCATGCCGCTTCCACTGCACAAGACGAAGATCGTCGCCACAATCGGGCCCGCGTCCGAATCGCCGGAAATGCTCGAACGGCTGATCCAGGCGGGCATGGGCATCGCCCGGCTGAATTTCTCGCATGGCGATTTCGAGAGCCACCGGGCGCGGATCGGCCGGATTCGGGCGGCCGAGGCGAAGGTGGGGAGGCGGGTCGCGATCATGGCGGACTTGCCGGGACCGAAGATGCGGGTGGGTCGGATCGCGCCCGAACCGGTGAATCTGACGGCGGGCGATCCCTTCACGCTGACCTCCGAGGATGTGGTGGGGGATGCGTCGCGGGTGTCGATGAGCTTCGATCCGCTGCCACGCGTGGTGAAACCCGGCGACCGTCTCTATCTGAACGACGGACTGATCCAGTTGGTGGTTGAGAAGGCGGAGGGCCGGGACGTCCGGTGCCGGGTCGCGGTCGGCGGCGAATTGAGATCTAGGAAGGGTCTGAATCTTCCGGGGATCAAACTGGGCATCGGGGCCTTCACGGACGACGACCGGGCGTGCCTGGAGTTCGCGCTCCGCGAGGGGGTGGATGCGGTGAGTCAGTCGTTCGTGGAGACGGCCGACGACCTCCACGCGGTTCGGAAGGCGGCGCGCGAACGGGGTGGCAATCCCTTTCTCATCGCGAAGATCGAGCGTCTGGGCGCGCTGGATCACTACGAGGAGATCCTGGAAGCCGCCGACGGCGTGATGGTCGCGCGCGGGGATCTGGGGGTGGAGGTGCCGATCGAGGAGATGGCGGTGATCCAGAAGAGGCTGATCGCGCGGGCGAACCTCGCCGGGAAACCCGTGATCACCGCCACGCAGATGCTGGAATCCATGGTGTCGAGCCGCCTGCCGACACGGGCCGAGGCCACCGACGTCGCCAACGCCATTCTGGACGGGACCGACGCGATCATGCTGTCCGCGGAGTCGGCCGTGGGCCGATATCCCGTGGAGTCCGTCGGAATGCTGGCGCGGATCGCGGCGGCGACGGAGCCGGGGCGGACGACGACGCGGCTGGAGGATCTTCGGACCACGAGCGGACAGCGGCCGGCGTGGAAGGCGGTCGAAGCCTTTGCGTCGGTGGTGGAACACGCGTTGCGGAGTGTTCCCTGCGCGGCGGTTCTCGCACCGACGCGCACCGGAACGACCGCACGCCTGATTTCCAGATTCAAACCTGGCGTCTGGATCGTCGCGCTGACGGGTTCGCATGAGGTCGGCCAGGGGCTCGCATTTTCGTGCGGCGTTCATCCGGTCGAGATGTCGGACGAACCGGAAGATTGGCGGGTGTTCGCCCGGGAATGGCTCCAGCGCGAGGGCCAGGAGGGCGACATTGCGATGCTCGTGGCGGGGCCTTCCGCGCGGCGGCCCGACGCGAATCATCGGCTGGAGTTCCTTCGTCTGAACCCGACCGACCAACACCCCTTCCACGAGATCCCCACATGAATGTCACCCCTCACGGAGCGGCGGGTGGCGAGGTCACAGGGTCCGCGTATCTGATCCGGACATCGACCGCGCGGGTTCTCGTTGATTTCGGGTTGTTCCAGGGCGGGGACCGGGAGGAGGGAAAGAACTCCATCCCGGAGGGGCTCGACGTGTCCGAACTGGACGCGGTTGTGCTGACGCATGCCCACCTGGATCACACGGGCCGTCTGCCGTTGCTGACGAAGGCCGGCTACGCCGGACCGGTTTATGGAACCCCGGCGACGAATGACCTCACGGCGCTGATCCTCCGGGATTCGGCCAAGATCCAGGCGCACGAGATCGAGCGCCGCAATCGCAAGCGGGAGCGCGCGGGCGAGGAACCGGAGGAGGCCCTTTACCGCCCGGAGGACGCCGAGACGCTCATCCGCCGCCTCCAACCGGTGCCCTATCAGCGGCCGGTGACCGTGGCTCCCGGGATCGAGGCAACGTGGACCGAGGCGGGTCACATGCTGGGATCCGGAAGCATTCTGATCCGGGCCACCGAAGGGGGACAGACGCGGCGAATCGTCTTTTCCGGGGATCTCGGGCCCCGGGGCGCTCCGATCCTCCGCGACTTCGAACCCTTCCACGCGGCGGACCTGGTGTTCCTCGAGTCGACGTACGGCAACCGGGACCACCGACCGTTCGCTGAGACGGTCGACGAGTTCGTCCGGGTCGTTCAGGACGCGGTGTCCGCCGGCGGGAAGATCCTTGTTCCGACGTTCGCCGTGGGACGGGCTCAGTTGTTGACCGTCCTCCTGAGCTGGATGTTCAGGACGGGAAAGGTGAAGCCGTTCCCTGTCTTCCTGGACAGCCCGATGGCGATTGAGGCCGGCAGGATCTACGTCGCGCACCCCGAGTTGTTCGACGAGGAGATGGTGAAGTTCCTCGAGGAACGTCCGATCTGGGACGATCTGAAGACGGTCACCTACTCGGAGACCCCGGAGGATTCGCGCCGGATCAACGACCAGCCGGGTCCCTGTCTCGTGATGGCGGGCGCCGGAATGTGCACCGCCGGTCGGATCCTGCATCACTTCAAGCACTCGCTCTGGCGGAAGGGGACCCACGTGCTGATCGTTGGCTATCAGAGCCACGGATCCCTGGGCCGACGCCTCGTGGAGGGCGAGAAGGTCGTGTCGATCCACGGGGAGAAGATCGCGGTCCGCGCGGAGGTGCACACCCTGGGTGGATTCAGCGCCCATGCCGGACAGAAGGACCTGATCGCGTGGTTCGCGGAGCTCGCCGGCTCCAAGCCGCGCGTGATGCTGACCCATGGCGAGGACCGCGCCCGGGAGGCGCTCGCGAAACAGATCGACCAGCGCTTTGGAATCCGTCCCGCCCTGCCGGGGTTGGGCGAAGTGATCGAACTCTGACCATTGAACGCAAGGGAGAACGCCGCGTGATTGAGAAGAACGTCGTGAAGTCGTGCAGGGAACTGACGAAACATTTTCGGGTCACGCGGGGCCGCGGATTCCGGCTAGGGGATTTCGATCCGGGCGACACGCTGAGGTTCAAGAGCGAGGACAAGGCCCGGGCCAGGCGGGGTCTCGCCACCGGCGTCGAGGCGCTATCCGAGTTTCAGGAACGGCTTTACGCGCAGAATCGATGGGCGGTTCTCCTGATCTTTCAGGCCATGGACGCGGCGGGCAAGGACGGCGCCATCGAGCACGTGATGACGGGGGTGAATCCGCAGGGATGCCAGGTGCATTCGTTCAAGGCCCCCACAGCCGAGGACCTCGATCACGACTTCCTGTGGCGATGCCAGAAAAGGCTTCCGGAACGCGGGCGCATCGGGATCTTCAATCGGTCGTACTACGAGGAAACCCTCGTCGTCCGGGTGCATCCGCAACTGATCGAAAAACAGAGGCTTCCCAAGTCGTGCGTCACACCCCGTTTGTGGAAGGAACGATTCGAGGACATTCGGAACATGGAGTCGTACCTCGGCCGGAACGGCGTCGTCATCCGGAAGTTCTTCCTGCACGTCTCGAAGAAGGAACAGAAGAAGCGGTTCCTGGAACGCATCGACAACCCCGCGAAGAACTGGAAATTCGATGAGGGCGATATCCGCGAACGAGCGCATTGGGACGACTACCAGGCGGCCTACGAGGAGATGATCCGCCACACCGCCACCAAGGAGGCTCCGTGGTTCGTGGTCCCCGCCGACAACAAATGGTTCACCCGGCTCGTCGTCGCCGCCGCCGTCATCGAGACGCTTGCTGATCTGCATCTGGAATTTCCCAAGGTCGGAAAGGACCAGCTCAAGGCCCTGGCGGCCGCCCGCGAGGTGTTGACCCGGAAATGAGGGATCCCGACGAAGGGACGGGTGGGATTTTCCTCCTGCTTTCCGAGGGGGGAACGGCTAGAAGGCCCGGGACATGGACCGGACTGCTTTCGCGGGGCTATTCGCGGCGCTGCTTTTCGTGGGGGTTTTCGGGTTGATGGAGGTCGGACGGCGGTTCGGCAAACGGCGTTTGGCGAAGGAGGCCGAGGGCGGGCGGGAGGGTCTCGGCGTGGTGGACGGCGCGG
>JBFWOK010000287.1:0-5080 GCA_050250555.1 Limisphaerales bacterium | reverse complement strand
AGCGGTAGCCATCGCCGGCCACAATCCATCGCCGCTGGACCCGCCCGCCCGACCACACCCGCACCGACCCGCCCAGCGTCGTTCTTCCCGGACCGCCGTCGCTCAAACGAAATCCGATCCAGTGGTTGGATGTGGCGATCTCGTTCCGAAAGACATGGACACCCTGCCGACCCTCAGGCCAGTTCCCATAAGTCGTCGCCACCAGATCCACCCGCCCGTCGCCATCGAGATCCGCGCCGACGACGTTTCGGAAATCATCCTCGTACGCGATGTCCAACAACCATCCCGCCTCGGCGTACCGCCCGTCCGCCTGCGCGAGAAGCAGCCGGTTCTTCTCGAAGCCTCCGTACGACCATCCCGCGCCGTAGAGCCGCCGCGCCGTGGTCTGAAAATAAAGCTCCCGCACCGGATCCAGTTCCGACGTTCCGACTTGGATGTCGTGAAGCCAGAATTGCCGTTCGTAGTCGCGCACCGTGCCGCGGCTCTTGTGGCCGTTGACCACGCAGACGTCGAGATCGCCGTCATTGTCGAAGTCGGCGGCCGTCGCACCCCACGACCAGCCCGTCTCGACCAGTTCGCGACCCGGCGCCGCTTCCGTGTGCCGATCGCCACGGCCCAGGTAGAGGCGGTTGCCATGCGCCATCTCGCGGCGTGCGCGGCGCAATTCCTCGGACAGGGTTCCCAGCCCCAGCCCGGCCAACCGCTGGCCGGTGAAGGAGTTCATCCCGATCAACAGCAGGTCCAGCCGCGCGTCACCATCAAAGTCCGCCAAGGCCTGTCCCATTCCAAACGCCTTCGACGCGCCGAACCGCGCGCCGGTCACTTCCGAAAACCTCCCCTTGCCGTCGTTGGCGAACACATCGAGACCCGCGAAATCGCTGACCACCGAGAGGTCCAAATCACCGTCGTCGTCGAGATCGGACAAGACCGCGCTGTAAGCCCGCCGGTGACGGCGTCCTTCCAGACCCGATCCCGCCGTCGCATCCCGAAAGGAGCCGTCGGTTTCCTGGACCAGTAGGAATCCCGGAAAACCGTCGTTGGCGTCGTGATAGGGCGTCGGCATCTGGCCTCCCACGTAGGGCAGCTTGTACTGCGCCAGCCAGACATCGAGATCGCCATCACTGTCGACATCGCCCGGCGCCAGAACCACTGGGTTCTCGAGCCGGAACGGCGCCGACCAAAGGCGGCGCGGAGTCGCTTCCCACCATCGTCCGCCCGGCGACCCCGGTACCACCCATAGACCGTCGTGGTCCGCTCCCAAGAGATCGGGAACGGAATCCCCGTCGACATCCGCGATCACCTGGGCAAGGAGCGGAGTCCGAAGCCCCCCCAGCCACCGCGCCCGCTCGAAACGGGTACCGTCCCGATTCCGAATGAGTTCGCCGGCGCAACCCAGGATGATTTCCGGGAATCCGTTTCCGTCGACGTCGTACACGATCAGGGGATCCACAAAGGGTATGCCTTGGGGAGGTTCAAGGGGCCGCGAGAGCTGGCGCACGAATCCGCCGGCCTCCGGTCGTCGTCGGATGACCAGCTCACTCGCGCGCAGACGCGCCGGAAAGGGCGGCTGCCCCACCGACGGCGACGGCTTCCATTCCACTTCGAGTTCGGTGGTCAGCGCGGCCCGTTCGGGAGGCGATTCCCGGCGGAGATGAAGACTGACATGGAACACCGACGTCGAGGTCCCGTCGGGACTCTCGGAGTACCGCCGATGGCGGAACTCGCTTTGGACGCAGCGCCATCCTTCGCCCCGCCACCGTTCCATTTCGGCGACCGCCTCCGCCCGGGTCCATCGCCGTTCCGCGCCCGCGTGGAAAGTCTCGACCACACCCAGGTCCAGCGCGTTCGTTGACGACGCCGCGCCGATCCGAATCTCATCGAAAGTAACCGCTTTCAACGGCTCCCACGGATCCGACGCTGCCCGGAGTGAGTCCCAAAGTTCGACGAACACCTCCTCGTGCGCCTGCGCCCGCAACTCGACGGCCCAGTCCGTCGCGTCGGCGTGTTGCCGCTCCGCTTCAAGCCGCTGCCAGGCGCTCACCGTTTCGCGGTCGATCTGGCTGCCGGATCCGCCGGAAGCCGGGTTCGTGGAGGGTCCACCCATCACGCCAGGGCGCTCGAGCTCCGGGGTTGGGATCGGACCTTGGGACAATCGCCAGCGCCAGAGAATCGCGCCCCCGAAACCGACGGCAACGACGACGCCAACCAGGACCAAGGTGCCCCGGTTCACAGGCCCCCCCTGACTGGGTCCGCCGTTGAAGCGTGACCGGCTTGGACCGACCCCGGGGACGAGGCGGGCTTCAAAGGTGGAGTTGCGGTTGGGTGAGTGGGAATCGTGCGAAACATCAGGCAACGCCCGCCGTTGGGAGTCGACCCAAAAGGCGGACCCCGCTCCCCGCCATCTCCGAGGGTCCGACGTTGGGACGGCGTGTTGCCGGCCTCATTCCCTCGGGGTCGGAGTCGGAATCGGATTCGTTCCGGGACACTGACAATGAGACTGACACGCCATCACCACCCTTCGACCCCGACCCACCCCGCCATTCAAAAAGACCCGTCCCCTAGAGGCAGCGCAAAGTAGGACTAGCGTTCCGGGATGTGCCTACGCGGTCCGGTGCCGTCCAAGAACTTGTAATCCTCGGGGGACATCTGACCCCACTTCCGAGCTCCGGCAATCGATTCCTCGATGAACTTCAATCGTGTGGCGAAGTATCCACGAATAAGATCCAGGGCCTCCGGGCTCATGCCTTGATTAGCGGCCACACGGAGGGCACGAGTACCTCCATCGGTGATTCGCACCAATTCCTGTTCGAGTCGGGGTATGACTTGATCGGCTCCATACGCAGGGGTTGGCATTTCGTCGAATGGTCCCGACCAACTTACGAACGTGCTGGCGCCGGCTTCGGTGACGACCGCGGCGAATTGACCTCGCACATCGCTATCCACGGGCGACTTCGCTTCAGCCAAGTACTTCCCGAAAGCATCCACATCGGGTGCGACACGAAGTTTTTCCTCGAACAATCCATATGCCTTGGCCTGCTCAGCAGTCAGAGTGGAACGAATACGCTTCGCGTATTCGCTTCTGGCTTTTTGGAGCTGGGCCATGCCCATCGAGGCTTCGGCCGAAGCTCGAACAATCTGGGAAAGGTGGCGGTCAAACTGGGCCGCCTGACCTTCCGACAAACCAAGCGACGCGAACATCTCGGCTTGGCCCAAGGCGCGTCTGGCTTCCTCGATCCGTCGTACTTTTCGCTCCCTTAGCTGGTCGTTCTGCTTTCGTTGGAGAGGGTCGTCCATGTCGAGTACACACTCGCCGGCCGCACGCAGTTCCTGCAGCCGTACGTTCTCGGCGACATCGGCGTCTCCAAAGTCCGTCGAGGGGCCTCCCTCTTGGGTTCCATGGCCCTCGAAGCCATCGAATCGCCCAGGCTTCGCCGAAGTGAAATACTCGACCCTAGTCGAAGCGACGACTCCCGATGGAGCTGTCGCCATCCGACCCGATTCCTCTGCGGAAGGAAATCCGATTGGAGTGCGACCTACAAGGTATCCCGCAATGCAACAGCTCAGTCCGAGAATTAGTTGGGAGCCTTTCATTTCAAGGAATCCAAAGACGCGAGGACCACGGGCAGCAGAAATCCACGGAACCGTCGCCCGCCGCACCCGGTTCGGAATCCATCAGCAGTATGGGGAATGGCTACGGACGAAAGACGAACCCCCCGAAGACATACATGCCATTGTCTCCCCAATACAGGTTGGCATCCGCAGCTCGGTTGCTCGATGCGGAGAATGAGTGAACTCCAGTCGTTATCGTCTCATTAAATACCACTTCAGGCTCGACCACGAAGATCCCATTCCACGAAAGGTCGTATCGAATGACCAGTTTGGTCAGCGTGATCGCAGTTCCTTCATATGAAGCGCTAACCGTGCCGGTCGACGTGCCAGTCCCGAAGAATCCAGAAGGTTCCGGATCAGGATTTACCCCGTAAGAGGTCCACGACTGAGACAGCGCGACACCACTCAACGCGAAACTCGCCGCGATGCCCACTTCAATTCGACGCGACGAAATCAGCCCACGAACCGATGAGAGATGAGAGATGAGAGATGAGAGATGAGAGATGAGAGATGAGAGATGAGAGATGAGAGATGAGAGATGAGAGATGAGAGCATAGAATCCTTTCGAGCGAGACTGACTACTAGGAGCCCCAATTGTGTTGGATTTGTCAAGCCATTGATTCCAGCAGTTGCAAACTCAAACTCTGTCCTATCCCGTCTTACCGCAATGGACCCACCCCCCGACAAATACCCTCCGAAAACAGCAGAATTCTGGGTTGCCTGCCGGGGCCGGTTCTGCTGGCATCCGACAGCCCAAGATAACCCCCCAAACTTCCGACCATGCGAAACACTGATTTCGGTACAGCGAAGCCCGAGAACAAATTCGCGTTCACCCTGATCGAACTGCTGGTGGTGATCGCGATCATCGCGATCCTGGCGTCGATGCTCCTGCCGGCGCTTGCCAAGGCGAAGACGAAGGCCCAGGGGATCCTGTGCATGAGCAACACGCGCCAATTGGGTCTCGCCTGGCGGCTCTATGCGGAGGATCACAACGACAAGATCCCGGGCGCCGCGAACTGGAATCCGCCCGGCGGCGGTGTCCAACCGAACTGGACCGGCGGAAGCTGGCTCACATTGAACAACAAGACCGATCCCAACAACTGGGACCACGACGCCTACACCAAGAAAAGCGTTCTCTGGCCCTTCACCGGGAACGCGGTCGGCATCTTCAAGTGTCCGGCCGACAAGACCACGGCGAAGGCGACCCGCGGGCCGCAGGCGGGCCAGACGGTTCCCAGAATCCGCAGCGTTTCGATGCTCCACTGGGTCGGCGGACCCGGATGGGATCCCTTTGTTCCGGCGACGTCGCCGGGCTGGAAGTGCTTCCTGAAGCTCGGGGACTTCAATGATCCGGGTCCGTCCGGCAAGTTCGTCTTCGTCGACGAACGGGAGGACAGCATCAACGACGGTTACTTCGTGGTGGACATGGCGGGCTTTTGGAGGGAACAAGGGCAGGCCGTGCAGGGATCAG
>JBFWOK010000286.1:0-5113 GCA_050250555.1 Limisphaerales bacterium | reverse complement strand
CGCGTTGCCCTTGATCGGAACGTGGTCCTGCACCAGGACGCCGTTGTGGAACACGGTGAACGACCCGGGAACCACCTTGCCGTCCGAATCGAGCTTCGGCGCGTGGAACACGATGTCGTAGGTCTGCCATTCCCCGGGCTTTCGGGACGCGTTCACCAGCGGAGCGGCGTTGCCATAGAAGGCGCCGGCCTGGCCATCCGGGTAGGTTGGGTTCTCGAAGGAGTCGAGCACCTGGATCTCATACCGCCCCTGAAAATAGACTCCGCTGTTCCCTCGACCCTGGTCCTTGCCGGTGACCACCGACGGAGCCGCCCATTCGATGTGCAATTGGATGTCGCCAAACGCCTCCTTCGTGAAGATTCCGCCGCCCCGCACTTCGGCGTAGCCATTCTCCACCTTCCAAGCGGCGGGCTTGTCGCCCTGCGAACTCCACGCCGCCAGGTCCTTGCCGTCGAACAGCACGATGGCGTCCGCCGGCGGAGGCGCGCCGTGACTGAACGTGGCGCCAGGGGTCACCACCGGGGGCTCTTTGCCCGCGCCTTGCGCGACGCGGCAAACCCCGGCCACCAGGCAGGACATCACCATCACCGTCAGGAAACCGGTGAAACGTGGGGCGCGATGGCCCCGATACGAGGGAGAATTCGGTTCAAGCGAGTTCATGGATGTTTCGATCGGATTCGGAGAACGCGGTCGATCATGACCCTTCCCCAGGCCAAACTTCCATTCCGAAAACCCGCTTGCATGAACCCATCGCGTCACCGCATAACAGGCGGGCCGGTCGCGCACGTGGCGGAATTGGCAGACGCGCTACTTTGAGGTGGTAGTGCCGTAAGGCGTGCAGGTTCAAGTCCTGCCGTGCGCACCAAATTTCCCTCTCTCCCTCTTTCCGTCCCCCGGCCTTTCCCTCGGCGGATTCATTCCCTCACCTCGGGGGCGCCCTTCCATCGTCCGCGCGTTCATTCAGAGTCGGCTTTTGGTTTTGGAATTGAGATCCGCCCGACCCCAGGCGCAATGATGCCCGCATGAACCCGCTGAACGCCGGCTTCCGTCGGTTTGCCCTGTTCACCCTGGCGGCCGCCGTGCTGCTCTCCGGTTGCTCGAACCGGTACGTCATCACCACCACCAACGGCTCGAAGATCATCACCTCCCGGAAGCCCAAGCGCGTCGACAGCAAGTACGTCTTCAAGGATGGCTACGGGAAAACCAACGAGATCCCCGTCATGCGCGTCCGCGTGATCGAACCGTACTCGAAGGAGGCCGCCGGGAAGCTCCCCCGGAATCCCGACCTGCAATGAGGCGCTCGACATACTTGCCCAGCAGATCCGCTTCCAGATTCACCCGATCCCCCACCCCACGCTCCCCCAGGTTGGTCACCGCCCGCGTGTGCGGAATGATCCAAACCCGGATCATCTCCCGCCCGACCTCGGCGACGGTCAGGCTGATCCCGTCGATCGCCACAGAGCCCTTCTCGAGGAAATAGCGCATCATCGACGCCGGCGGGCGCACTTCCAAAACCCAATCCGCTCCCGACGGCTCCCACCGCAGAATCCTTCCCGTGCCATCCACGTGGCCGGTGACAAAATGCCCGCCCAACCGATCGTTCATCCGCAGCGATCGCTCCAGATTGACCAACCCGCCCACCTTCAGATCGGCGAAACAGGTCCGCTTCCAGGTCTCTTCCAGCAGGTCGAAATGCAGCGTCCGTCCCACACCGGACGGGCCCCGTCCCGCCCGCACCAGCGTGAGGCAGCACCCGTTCACGGCAATGCTGTCGCCCACCCGCGATCCCGTCCCTACCTTCCGCGCATGCACAGCCATCGCGATTCCGGTGTCCGTCCGTTCCACCGAATGGATCCGACCCGCCTCTTCGACGATGCCGCTGAACATGCCGCGACTGTCTCCCGCCCAGCCCCGGGGCTTCAACTCTGATCCCGGAATCGGCCCTGCCGACTGGAACACCCGCCCAAATTCGTCCAACCTTCGCCTCGTCCATGACCCCCGACGATCCACGCCCCGGTTCCTCCCTTCCGCCAAATCCTCCCGAAGTCCCCGCCGAAACCGGCCACGCGGACGACGCCGTCATCGGACGCGCCACCCGCTGGTCCGTCGTCGTCCTCGGGATCCTCGCCGCGGGCGGCGTGGCCATCGGACTCTGGTACAATCGGCAACCCGCCGGCGGCCCCTCCCAGGTCACCCCGCTCGCCACCCCCGTGGCCCCCTCCCAGGGCGACGTCCGAGCCCCCTCCGTCCGCTTCACCGAAATCACCACCGCCTCCGGGCTTCGCTTCGATCGGTTCAACGGCGCCGAAGGCGAGAAACTCCTCCCCGAAACCATGGGAGGCGGCGGCGCTTTCTTCGACTTCGACGCCGACGGTGATCCGGATGTCCTTCTCGTCAACGGCGCGGCCTGGCCCTGGGCCAAAAGCCCGCCCACCCCGCCGAAAACCCACGCGCTCTTCGAAAACGATGGCTCCGGGCATTTCCGGGAACGCACCTCCGGCTCCGGACTCGACATCAGTTCCCAAGGAATGGGGGTCGCTTGCGGCGATTTCGACAACGACGGACTCGTCGATGTCTTCCTGGCCAATGTCGGCGCGAATCACCTCTTCCGAAACCTCGGCGGCGGCCGGTTCCAGGACATCACCGCCTCCGCCGGCGTGGCGGGCGCCCCGGATCAGTGGAGCACCAGCGCCGCGTTCGTCGACATCGACGGCGACGGCGACCTCGACCTTTTCGTCGCGAACTACGTCCGCTGGTCGCGCGAGATCGATTTCCAGGTCGGCTACTCGCTCGACGGCAAGACCCGCGCGTACGGCCCGCCCATGAGTTTCCAGGGATCCTTCCCCTACCTGTACCGCAACGACGGCAACGGCCGGTTCACCGACATCTCGGCGGATTCCGGCGTCCAGATCCGCAACCCGTCCACCGGCGTCCCCGCCGCGAAATCACTTGGCGTCGCTCCCGCCGACCTCGACGGCGACGGCTGGATCGACCTGGTCGTCGCCAACGACACCGTCCAGAACCTGGTCTTCACCAACCGCCACAACGGAACGTTCGGCGAGGCCGGCGACGTGCTCGGCCTCGCCTTCGACACCATGGGGAACGCCCGCGGCGCCATGGGAATCGACATCGCCCGCCACCGGAACGACGACGCCCTCGCCGTGGCCATCGGCAATTTCGCGAACGAAATGACCGCGCTCTACGTCACCCAGGGCCGCGCCGGACTCTTCGCCGACGAAGCCATCGCCGAGGGCATCGGCCCCGCCAGCCGCCTTCCGCTCAAGTTCGGCCTCCTCTTCCTCGACTACGATCTCGACGGATGGGCCGACATCCTCACGGCGAACGGCCATCTCGAGGAGGAAATCTCCAAGATCCAGCAGAGCCAGCACTACCTTCAACCCGCCCAGTTGTTCTGGAATGCCGGCGCGACGTCGCGGGGAGGAGGGTTCCTCGAAGTCCAAACCGCCGACGCGGGCCCCGACCTGTTCAAACCCATTGTCGGCCGCGGCTCCGCCATGGCGGACATCGATGGCGACGGCGACACCGACGTCCTCCTGATGCAGGCCCACGGCCCTCCCGTCCTCCTTCGCAACGACCAGGCCACCGGCCACGCGTGGGTCCGCTTCCAACTCCGCGGCAAGGCCTCGAACCGCGACGCCATCGGCGCCTGGATTCACGTCACCGCCGGCGGCATCACCCAATCCCGCCAGGTCATGCCCACGCGGAGTTACCTCTCCCAGTCCGAACTCCCGGTCACCTTCGGCCTGGGCAAGGCGACAAAGATCGAGTCCGTCCGCATCCAATGGCCCAATGGGGCCGAACAAACCCTAGCCGCCGCCGAAACCGCCCCCAACTCGCGCGTGACGGTCGTCGAACCCTAGCGGTCACCCCGCTTTCGAGGCGCTCCTCGTTCCACCTGGACGCTCACGTGACGAGCCTCCGGAAGGATGAACTTCTTCACCTCCACCGCGACCCGCGCCGCGCCGAAATCCAGGAGCACTGCTTCCGCGATCTCGACAGCCAGCGCCTCGATCAGCCGCCACTCCCTGCCTTCCCCCAGACCCAGCAATCGCCTCGCGACGGCGGAGTAATCGATTGTCTTCGCCAAGTCATCCCCCGCCGCCGCCGCGCTGACATCGTGATACATCGACACCGTCAGCAGGAGTCGCTGCGGCCTCGACCGCTCGTCGTCCGGAACGCCAACCCGATAATGGACCTCCAGATCCACCAACCGGATCACGTCGCCCTCCGGTTCATTCCTCACGCCGCCTCCTTCCCTCGGGCCTGGATCGCCTCCAGCAGCACGCGCGTCGGACTATTCAGAGGCAGGGCCATCGCCTCCGAAAGGCGGACCCATCGGAATTCTTCGGCCTCCTCATTCAGGAGGACCGGCGCCGGCGAATTCGCCCGACACCGGTAGTTCAGAAGCACGAAGTGTTCGTCCCGGTAGAATTCCTTCGAACGAATGCAGTCCTGCGCGAGGACGAACTCCACCTCGTCAACGCTCAGGCCAGTCTCCTCCATCAATTCCCGCCGAAGCGCGTCCTCGCTCGTTTCACCCCACTTCACCTTGCCCCCCGGAATCCCCCAAAGCCCCGACCATTTGTGCGTCCGAACCATCAGCACCTCGCCGGGTGGATTGAAAACAGCGGCCCCGACGGTGACGACCGGGAACCGCCCCGCGACCGCGCCGCCAGGTTTGAGCCTCATTCCGTTCCGCCTCAGCACCTCCCCCAGTTCCCCGAGATGCTCCACGATCAGGTCCGGTCCCGCGTTTCGCAGCTGTTCGAGCCGGTTGTACCCGGTCAACACACCGACGCTGTGGATTCCGCCGGCCTTGGCCGTCTCGACGTCGTGCTCCATGTCCCCGATGAACACCGTCTCGTCAGGAACCAGGCCGTGGGTCTCGAGGATCTCATGGATCTTCGCCCGCTTGTCGAGGATCCCCAGGTACCGGTGCTCCAGGAACTCATCCAGCCGGTTCACCCGGGTCTGAACCTGGAAATGGTCGGGATGCATGGTGCCCAGGAGCAGCGTCCTCAGGCCGGAAGCCCGGCAGAACTCCAGGAAACGCCGCGCATGGGGCAGTTCCTCCACGGAATCCTGCACCTCG
>JBFWOK010000285.1:0-5180 GCA_050250555.1 Limisphaerales bacterium | reverse complement strand
CCGCCGACATCGTTCACAAGCACTACAAGAGTCTCGTCACACCCGATGTCGCGGCGCGGTGGTTCTCCATCGATCCCCCCCAATCTAGCGAGGTCATCCCGTTCCCAGCGGCCCAGGATACCGATGGCCCCGAGCCAATCTCGGCGATCCCATCCAACAGTCCGCAGACAACCGTGATCCATTGACCACGATTCCTTCAGACCATGTCCACAAAACCACCAAGACTCCTGACGATTAGGCTTCCGAGGGAGAATGCAGACCGCGTGGTATCTGACCTGGAGTACTCGTTCCTGGATTGGAAAGACGACAATACAAGGGACGAGGCCTACCTAGTTGGACCGTCGGGTGAATCGCTCGTCCTAAGGATCGTACGGCCCACGACCGGAGGCATTGCCTGGACCGCTCCGATCGTTCCGCGGGGTATACCGGTCTTGATTGAACCGGTTCGTCTTATGCCACCGCCGACCCGGATGAACGCTGCCGAAGCAAAGGCACTTCGAGATTCCTTCAAAACAGCCAAAGCAGCGTTCGCCTCCGATTGGGGAGATGCGCAAGCAGCGTTCTATTCCGCGGCTCGGTCACAGGGAATCCGTTCCATTCGAGTGCCAGAACCCTGGGAAACCAGGTACGCGGAGTGCCTCACCCCACCCGACGATCCAGCGGAGTTGTCTAAGGTCTTGGAAAGAATCAACGCTCGCGGCAGGGCCGAATATGAGCAACGACGGATTGAGGACGAGACCTGGACCAGGGAAGAAGCCTCGGACTGGCTCTTCGGAGCCGATAGCAGGCGACGAGCCACCGAGGAGGAGTACCAGAACTTTCTAGCAGAGCGCCTGGATGAGACCAGAAAGGTTTACGCTTGGCTTCCAATGTCTTCGGAGACGCTTCTGTTGGACCGGGGAGGCGAAGTCACCAAGTTCCTGCATGCTCGCTGGGCAAGGGAGGTCGGGGTTGATCTCCAGCAAATGAGGAAAGAACGTAAGTTGTTCTTGAACCGCGTGAAGCGCGTTGCCGTGCTGCTTGACGAAGCAGGGCCATTTCAGGCGCAGAAGCAACATCCATGGTATCCGGCATGCCTCGACGACCTCACCGCGTCCGTCCGGTACCGCATCACCATGGCCAGCGGCGACATCACCTGGGCGTCCGGCTTCGAAGTCACCGATCCGATCGACTCCGAGGACCGGGAAAAACATGCCAAGGCACTGGCCTCCCACCCGGAATGCCAGGCCATGACCAAGCACGAGGTTCTGGAATGGCTGGACCAACAGATTCCGCGAGCCGTTCCCAGGGCAGACAAGGCGTGGAAGAATTACTGCAAGTTAATCGACCACCCTCCCCGCGAGCCGCTTCCCCGATCTCGGCTGCCTGAGATACTACGCGCAGCCGGGCGTCAACCGAAACGTCCGGGAGTAGCGAGGGCGAACGCTAAAAGGGCCAGAAAGGCCGGCGATCATGGCCTTCAGGAGGCTCCCTCGCCGCATCGTGTCCTGATTTGAAAACTTCGGTGGGATTTTCGATTGACCCCCATCAGGGCACGAGCACGCAATACCGCGCCAATTCGAGAAATCGCCTCCCTCTACAGCCATATAGCGTTCATTTCCTGAGACTTAGTCGATTTCGGCTAGGACAAACGCATCGTGCGCATCCCGGGCCACCTTTGCGCTGCTCCATCGGGATTCCCGTTTAGAAGTCCATCAGGGACATCGAAAATGCCCCTGATGGAAGCCGCCATGGATGTGTCCACCGGGACCGCTCCCCGCGATGGGCAGCGACTCCGGGCGAAACATGCCGAACATCACGACCGCGTCGGAGTCGCCCCGACTCCTCATCTCGAAACGGGAAGCCGCAACCGCGCTGAACCTCAGCGTGCGCAAGGTTGAATACCTCCTCCTGGAACCCGATCCCCCGCCCCACATTCGCATCGGGCGCTGCATCAAATTCCCGGTTGAAGCCCTCCAAGCCTGGGTCCAACGCCGGACCATCGGAGGTGCACGTTGAGCTCCACGACCGCTCCCCAGGAGCCCGTTCGGGTGGCGCCAACGGCACCGAAGGAGCCCACCCATCCGTCCCCAGTCGAAGTTCTAACGCCTCCCCATCCGGGGGACCAATTTGACCCGAAAGACCCACCCCTGCCCCTCGAGTTCTTCCAGACCCGCTACCAACTCAGCCGCACCACGCTCTGGCGCTATCGACGGGCCGGTCTCCATGCCATTGGCGTGGGAGCCAAGACCTTCATTCGGGAATCCGACCTGGTTCGGTTTCTGACCCAGATGGCCCATCACCGGGGACCCGTGGCCGCCCCGGCCCTCAAGGACGCCGACCATGAATGAGGATTCGCTGGTCGAAGCCAAACGTCGCCTATCGCTCCCCGACCTCATGGCGATGCTCGGGGACGGCGATCGCGCTCGAAAGACAGCTCCGTGCCCGTTCCACAAGGATTCCTCCCCGAGTTTCTCTGTGTACCGCGGTCAGGACGGGCATGAACGCTGGAAATGCCATGCGGGCTGCGGCCAGGGCGACGCGATCGACTACCTCCAACGACGCCGAGGGCTGAACTTGCCTGCTGCAATCGCCGAATTCATCCGCATGGCCGGTGTTGAAGTACCGGCGACGCCCAAGGCCCCATCGCCGGCACCCGTCGACGTTGGTTCAGCGTTCGATTGGGCAGCGTGCCTGGCGGCCTCCCGAGAAGCGGACGTCGCCCGTTTGGCGGCCGGGCGCGGCTATTCACCCGAGTTTGTCGCCTGGCTTCATCGCCAAGGTTGGGTCGGCACGTTCAAGGGACAAATCGCCCTCCCGGTGCAGTCTGAGGACGGCCACATCATCGGCTGCCACTTTCGACTCCCCGAGGGTGGCTGGCGGTACTTCCCGACCGGCATCGGAACCCATCCCCTCGTTCTCTGGAAGCCGCTTTCCATCGAGCGTGTCTTCGCATTCGAAAGCCAGTGGGACGCGTTCGCGATCACGGAAATTCTCGGCTGGCATACAGATCCACCGTCTGGAACCGCAGTCATCGCCACCCGCGGCGCCGCCAACGGACGCCAAGCCGCTCGCCACATCCCGGCGGGAGCCGTGGTCTATGCCTTCGTCCAAAACGATGACCCGGGTCGGAAGTGGCTCCAGGACATCGCCAATGCCCACGCCGGGGCGGTGAGGGAGGTCAAAACCCCATCCCCACACAAAGACGCCAATGACTGGACCCGCGCCGGTGGTCGCCCCGAGGAAATCCATGCGGCCATTCAGGAAGCTTTGCCCGTTCCGAAAACGGGTGCGATCCCACCCGAGGCATCGGCTCCCTCACCCGCGGAACCTCCCCGACAAATTGAACTCCCCCCCGATGATCAGGTCGACGACGCACCCAAGCCCTTCCCCACCCATCTCCTCCCGCCGACCGTTGCTGCCATTGTCCGCGAGATCGCTCGCGTTCACCGCGTTCCGGAGGCACTCCCAGGAATCACGGCAATCGGTGTCGTCTCCGCGGCCATTGGCTCCGGCCTGCAAGTCATCAGCGGCCCTCAACGCACCACCCGCGCCAACCTTTTCTTGATCGCGAGTGCCGAGTCCGGAACCGGCAAGTCCGAAACCTTCCGCATGCTCGCCTCCCCAATCCTCGAAGCCGAGGAAGTTGTCCAAGAACAATGGCGGAAACACTTGTCGCCGCTGCTCCAGGCGGAACTTCGGACCTGCGAGAACCAGCTCAAGCGCCTCGATCGCCAAATCGGCAAAACGGAGGACAGTCGGGAACTCGATCGGCTCAAAGGACAGGTGAAGTACCTGATCGCCAAGCGGGATGAACTGCTGAATCAGAACCACGCACCGCTTTTGGTCGGTCAAGACATCACCACCGAACGCCTCGCAGTCGTGCTCGAACAAAACGGCGAGACACTCCTGTCCGCTTCGGCCGATGCCCGCAAGTTGGTCGACAATATCCTGGGTCGCTACGCCAAGGATCGCACGGACGAGGGTCTCTACCTTTCCGCCTTCAGTGGAGACCACATCCGCGTCGATCGGCAAGGGCGCCCCGCAGTCGTCCTCCGGCGTCCGTGTTTGGCGCTGCTCTGGTGGATCCAGCCCGACGCTCTCGAATCGCTCCTGGATGAAGCCAGCCTCAGCGCCAGCGGATTCCTGCCCCGTTGCCTTCTCGCCCACACTAGGGCGGAACCCACTCGGATCGAGGGCGAGACTCCCATTCTGGCGACCACAACCATCCAGGGGTGGCGTGACCTCGTAGAATCGATCCTTATGGCATTCAGACTTCCGCCCAACAGCGATGGCAGCTCCCGCCCGTCAGCACCCGCGCCCCGAACGCTAACCCCATCCCTTGATGCTACCGCCGTCCTCGTTGGCTACCACAACGCCATCGTCGATCGCCGGCAGTTCGACCTGACCGACATTGGGCCGTTCACCGCCCGTTGGGCGGAGCAGGCTTGGCGCCTCTTGGTCGTCCTGCACGCCGCCAAGCACATGGCACAAGCGGCGGACGTTCCGGTCGACGTCGACACTGCGCGGCAGGCGGTCGAACTCGCCGAATGGTTCGCCGACTGCCAGATCAGCATTCTGACCCGCGGACGCCGGGCCAATGCCGCCAAAATCGAAGATGAGGTCCTCGAACTGCTGGAGGAGAACCGCACCCGCCGAAGTCGTGACTTCATCACCGCGCGCGAGGTGCAGCGAGCGCGCATCAGCCCCACCGCCGAGGCCGCGCACGCGCTCCTTAGCCGCATGGAGCAGGATGGGATCCTCGTCTCCGAGGAAATCCGCCCCGCCCAAGGCGGCAAGCCCACACGTATCTACCGGACTCGGAATCGGAATCCCGTGCCCGGATGAAACCAAAACCAAAACAGCAGAAACCCCATGAACCTGAAGATCGAAATACGCGACGGCATGACCCAGAGCCACTACTGGCGCCTGACGGAAGACCGCTACCTCGAACCCGATCCGGACCGGATCGAAGTCGAGTACGACGTCCCCCTCGACGAACTACGCGAAGCTGACGGCCTCGCCCGGTGGATCGTCCAGCTCATGGACAAGAACTGGGTCTCGTCCGCGATCCTTGTGAACGCCGATTCGAAAACCGGGTGATTCCGGCGGTTTGAAATCCAGGTATTCTTCCGGTGGCGTCTTCTTCCGGCCCTTCGCCGAACCGACCTTTTCTTCCTTCTTCCTCCGTCTTCTTCGCC
>JBFWOK010000284.1:0-5183 GCA_050250555.1 Limisphaerales bacterium | reverse complement strand
ATGCCGTAGACCCCTGCCAGCCCGGAGAAGGTGGCCATGCCGTCGGTGAGCAGCGAGATGTAGCGTTGCTGCAACCCAAGCATCCGGATTTCGGTCGTGTTGCAATTCTGGCAATTGCTCTCCACGCGCAGCCCGGTCTGATACTCGAGCACGTCGGCCAGTTTGGGAGACACAGTGACGGCGATATCCTTCGCGGTGATCACCTCCGTTCGCACTGGAACCTCGAGAATGGTCCTCTCAGTGCGCGTGCCGGTGACGACGACTGGGGGCAGCTCGACCGCGCCATCGGTGGAAGACGGGGCCTCGGACTCCGTGGAAGGAGGCTGATTCCGGGCCTGGGCCGCGAACACACCCGCGGCCAGCAGGGTGGAGAGGCCGACTGATGATCCGCAGGACAAAGAAAGTTTGATTGTATTATTGCGTTCACAATGTAGGCGATACTTCATTTACGCGTCGCTGCTACATTCATGGGGTTTGATAGTCAACTCGTTTCCGTCGATTCATGCGCCACTCGTGGTCGGCGTGGTCGTTGGCGGCCGGCTCCGCCGGGGCCTTGGAAACCTTCCGGATGCGGTACCGCTGCGGGAGGTTTCGAAACCGGCCGCGGAGCCGACGCTCGCGGCGCGCGCTGGTTGGTACAACGGGCCCGCATCGCCTCGGAGCCGGCGGCCCACCGTCCGACGGAAAGTGATCGGAGTCACGACTTGACGGAGGAGACCCCGGAGGATGGGGGGAATGGACAAGTCGCGTTGGTGGTGGCTGGAACCTTCGTCGCCACGGGAGAGATCTCCGGATACCGCCCCAAAAAACTCAATTGCCTCTCCCCTGCCCCAACGACAGACTCCGCTCGTCGGGCTCGGTGGAGCGATCGATCGCGAGGGGGAGTCCTCGGGGCAGTGACAACCGCCATGAGGAAAGTCCTCCCAATCCGCCCGGTGAAGTTGGCCGACCCACTCGGGATGGGCGGCCACCGGATGTCCATGCCGAAGGCCATCGTCGACTTATGACCGCCGCAGTCGCCGAATCGGGTGCGCTGCCCGAGTACCGCCTCAAGTCCGATCTCGCGGTCTACTGTCTCCCGCGAGCCGCCAAGGACGACGCCCGGAAGTTGGCGTGGGCGAATTCGATCGCCCTCCTGTTCGTGTTGGTGGGATGCCTGGGTTTGCGCCAACCGGTTTTCGTGCTCCGAACCGTGGCTCCGCCGCCCGAACCGATGCGCGCCGAGATCCTTCCCCCGGTGGAGACCGACGACAAACCGGTCGAAACGCCCGACGAAGAACCGGAGGAAATCGCCCTGGAGGCTGTCGAGATCCCCGTGGTGGTTCCAGTGCTCGTGGCCTTGCCCGAAGATGTGTCCTTCGCGGTCCCGGTGGAGGGCTATGTGGCGATCGCCGCCGAAGCCCGCTTCGTTCCGCCCCCGCCGGCGATCATTCCCAAGGCGCCTCCGCCGGAGGCGCCGCCGCAGCCCGAGTTCAGGTCGATTCGGTTCGGAGGAAGGGAGTTTCGGAAACAGCCGCCTCCCAATTATCCGGAGCAATTCCAGCGCAGTCGGATCGGCGGCACCGTGGAAGTCCTGATCACCGTGAGTTCGGAAGGCCACCTGTCCCGGGTCGAGGTCGGCCGCAGTTCGGGGAATCCCGGTTTGGACCGTCACGTGATCGATTTCATCCGCCGGGAATGGCGAGCCGAACCCGGGGGTGGCGGGCATTACAAGATCGCCATCACCTTCGCCCCATGAGCCCGCGTTCGCGTCCCCCGGAATGCTTCCGTTTTCTTCCGAACAACCCGACAGGAATCGACCCGTCGTGAATCACCCTGATTCCGAGACCTCGATCCCGTTCCTGGCGGCCCCGTGAACATCCTGACTGATCCATCCATCATTTCCGAACCCACTCCGACCATCCCCCATGCTCCTCGCCTACACGCTTGTCGAACTGTTCATCAAAGGCGGACCCATCATGTGGCCGATCCTCGTCGCGGCACTGACCGCCGTGGCGGTGGTCGGTGAGCGGACGTTCTGGTGGTGGCGGGAATCGAGGCGACGGGATCCCCAACGGCTGGAACAGTTGCTGGCTGCCCTTGAGAACAGCGACTTCAAGACGGCCGCCCAACTGGCCAAGGACTCCGGGGACCCTGTCATCCGGATGATCTACCACGGAATGAACCACGTGCATTCCTCGCTCGAAGGCGCCCTGCAGGTCGCGGCGGGCGTGGAACTTCAGCGGGCCGGGCGCTTCCTGACCGTCATGGACACCCTGGTGACCCTCGCGCCTCTGCTCGGACTTCTCGGAACGGTCACCGGCATCTTCAACTCCTTCACGGGGCTCGGGGACGCGGAACTGGCGGTCCAGAAGGTGTCGGGCGGCATCGGAGAGGCCCTGATCGCGACCGCGGCCGGTCTCGGCATCGCCATCCTGGCCCTGATCCCCTTCAACCTGTTCACGGCGAAACTGTCCCGGCTTCAATTCGAACTCGAGACCGCCGCGACCAACATCGAGGTGATGGTGAACGCCGCCCGCCAGAAGGGATACGACACGGTGGAGTTCCGAAAGGAAACCAACCCCGGGGAGTGACGCGGACGAGGTCGCGGCCCAACGCCCGGCGCCACCACCCTCACCTCACTTCACCTCACCTCAGCTCATCCCAGCGATTCGCATCCCACCGCTGCCATGAAGATCGCCTCCCCCGTTCGCAAGCGGCACGCGCGGTTCGAGATCATACCGCTGATCGACATCATGTTCTTCCTGCTGGCGTCGTTCATGATGGTCAGCATCACCATGATCCGGGCCGAGGCGTTGCGCATGGACCTCCCCACCCCGACGACGAGGACCCCGGGCAAGAAACCTTCGATGATCGACATCGAGGTCGATGCCGTCGGCGACGCCTTCGTGGAAAAGAAGCGAAAGACACTTCCCGATCTGCTCGCCTATCTCACTGAACGGCATGCGGCGGAGCCGAACATTCCCGCCTACATCCGCGGCAATCCGAAAGCCACCCACGGTCAGGTGCTTGGGATTCTGGATCTCTGCCGGAAAGCGGGCATCCAGAAGGTCTCGTTCAACATCACGGCGCCCTCGGGCAAGGAGGCGCGATGAGGTTTGGGTCCCCGGTTCCCAGGCGGCATTCGCGGATCGAGATCATCCCGCTGATCGACGTGATGTTCTTCCTCCTCGCCTCGTTCATGATGGTGAGTCTGAACATGCAGAAACTGAACGCCGTGAAAGTGGACGTGCCCACGGCGGTCACCGGGGACAAGGACATCAAGGCGGACGTCTTCAGCATCGCGCTCGATCGCGAGGGTCGACTGTTCATCGGGGAGAACGGCACCACCCTGCCCGCGTTGGGACTGGCGCTTTCCAACCGCTACCACGGGCGATCCACGAACACGCCGATCTACGTCACCGCCGACAAGGCCACGTCCCACGGAGCGGTCCTGGCCGTGCTCGACCTCGTCCGACGCGCCGGCGTCCAAAGGGTTTCCTTCGCGGTCACTCCGGATAGATGAGGGGTCAGTTCTTGTTATTGTCGTGTCTGCCATTCGTTGCGTCTCGGCGAGCGGCACGTGATGAGCCGCAGCCCATCGCCGCACCCGCTGTCCGCAGGACGCCCGTTTCTGACCGCCGGTGTCCGCGCACGAACATCATCAACCCAAGGCCCAGGACGATCAGAGAGCCGATCGAAGGTTCCGGGCAAATGGGCCACACTGTAAAACCCTGCAAGCCTGCAAGAAGCGCTGGCTGTCCACCTGGACTGCCTAGGCCGTTCACCGTGATCACAGGCGACATTCCCCAACCGCCACAATAGGGAGGCTGACTCCAGACCTCCTCCAACGAGTTCCCCTGAGAGGCGAACCACGCCACCAACATGACGTCCACCGAACCGCCGGGCGTGGTTTCCGGGATCGTAACCTCGCCTCCCGCGGTGATGTAGCCTCGGCCGGCATCCGAGCGAAAAGGAACTGGCGTCCCGACGGGAGAGAATAAGAAGGATGGCGATCCCACTGGACCCGCGTAGAGCTGACCGAGGACGGCCTGTTCACCGGTCCCTTCGACCAACCGGCCATCGACGTGATAGACCGGAGCATTAACCGAGCCGCCAGATCTGGTCGTGAAATTGACCGTGCCCTGGGCGGCGGCCATCGCCAAGCCCGTCAAAAGCACGAAGAGAATTCGTAGGCACACCATGGGCCAATAGGATGCCCCTCCCCGTGAGGCATCAATCCTATTGCCGTGTCCGGGAGGCTATCGAGCTGTCCGTAGATACAACCAAAGGATTGAGGCGGTTATTGAGGGCTCAGGGCTTGAGTTTCTTGAGGATCAGGTAGGTTTTCTTGGCCTGGTCCTGGAATACGGTCACGGAAACCTTCGCGCTCGGATTGCTGACCACGGCGTCGAACACCTCGCTCGCCGATTCGGTCACGAACGTGACCGCCCGTTCCCGGAGCGTGTCCGACGAGAGGACACCCGCGAACACCTTTCCCGCGCGGATCAGGGTATCGAGGGTGGTTCGTTCGCTCATGGAGATCAGCCCGTCCTTCTCCAGAACCTTGACGAATTCGAGAAGGAGCTTGGCGGTCACATCGGCCGCCAGATCGACGGCGGCGGGAAGAGCGACGCTGCAGGCCGGAGTCGCTCCCACGGCGCAGGCCAGTCCGAATGGTCCCACCGTCGCGATCGCGACCGCTTTCTCCGCGATGTACTGCTTGCCGTCCCAGCCGTCCCAGGTGCGTTTCCATCGGTCTTTCGTGAATCCCTTGTAGAGACGTTCCACGAGCGCGGCCTGGGGAGCGGTCAGGGGCTGGACCGAAGGAGTGAACGCCGGCAGTTCGCCGAACACCGGGAGGACCACATCCCGGACTTCGGTGCCCGCGAAAAACCGGATGCGATAGAATCCCGGCTTGGCTGGCTGGCCCAGGTTGACCGTGCGGGTGCCGTTCACCGTCTCCTGGTAGCTCTGGGCGCGGATCTCGTTCTCGATGCCCACGGCCCCCGCGGCCGTCACGGTGGCGGTCACGGGTTGGTTCGGGGCGAAATCCGTCTTGTCGAATCGGACGGTGAGCACCGCGGAGTGCCCGGCCAGCGAGGCCAGGGTGATGGCCAGGGTGAGCAGGAATCGAAGGCGGTTGATCATGGTGGGATCTCCTGGAACAGGGATAAGGGGTGGAATGAGTCCGGTGTAGGGAC
>JBFWOK010000283.1:0-5288 GCA_050250555.1 Limisphaerales bacterium | reverse complement strand
CCAGCCATCGACTGTCCGGGGAAATGGCGAGGGTCATGCCCACATCCGAGCCACCCCGGTGCAGGGTCTCGGACAGGTTGGCCTTCGCCAAATTCCAGCGGCGGATTGTCTTGTCCTGGCAGGAGCTGAACAGCTCTCTACCGTCGGATGAGAATGCAAGGCCGGTGATTCGGCCCGAATGCCCCTTGAACTCCGAGCGTTCGAGGCGCCCAGATGGAGCCCAGAGCCAATACCGGATGATCTGGTCCCGCCCGCCCGTGGCGATCGCTCTTCCATCAGGGGACCATCGTACCCGGTCGCAACTGCCGACATGAGCCGATTGGGACCACAGTCGCGTCCAGGAGCCCGTATTGGGATCACGCTCCCAAGCATGGAGGAATCCTTGGAGATCACCGGTGACCAGCCGCTGTCCATCCGGTGAAAAATCCCCGTCCCACACATCGGACACATGGGTGAGGCGGGCGACTTCGTTCAGTGCGGGAACCGACCACAATCGGGCGTATCCCTTGCCACCCATGGCAATGAGAACGCTACTGTCCGGGGAGAACCGCAGGTTCACCAGGCCCACCGGCTGGGCCGGGTTCGGAGTGACTTCCTTGCCATCTGAAAGCCTCCACAGACGCAGTTCACCGGGTTGGTTTCCAGAATAGGTATAGCCTCCACACGCGGCGATCCAGTTTCCGTCTGGCGAGAGGGCGCACTGATGGACGGCAAGTGAGTTGGTCAGTCTGAGAAGCAACTTGTCCTGGCCAAACTCCCAGACGAGCACGTCTCGACGACTGCGACGTGTTTGAACCAGGAGCCGGGAGTCAGCAGAGAACCCCACGGCATCGGCAATCACGAGACCGGTTGTATCGCCAAGGTACTTGACCGGACGTGACTCCAGGAGATTCCAGAGAAGCACCGTTCCGTCACCCGTGCCGCCTGCAAGCCAGCGTCCATCCCGCGACAAGGCGCAGCTTCCGTACCCATAGTGGTTGGTGGCGGGATAGATCGCCTGCTCCATCGTCCGGCTTGCGGCCCAAAGGTAACGCCATTCCCAGCCGCGGAGGTCCTCCTGGCCGGACTTGGGCCGCTGGTTCTCCAGAAGCTCACGGGTCAAACCGGCGCGCCCCAGCTCCCAGCCCTGGAAGGCCAGGCCCATATCCGACGCATAGAGCGCGTGGCGTTGTTCCACCTGTGCAGCGACTGCGATGATCGCCTGCCACAGGCTGACTGTGGTTCCGACCACCAGCACACCCAACAGCGCGGCGGCTACGCCCAGGGCCATCCGATGCTTCCTCGCAAACTTCGCGAGTTGATATCCAACGGTCGGCGGAACCGCCGTGACCGGTTCGTGATTCAAAAACCGTTGCAGGTCGCGTGCCAGATCATTGGCCGATTCATAGCGGCGCGTCCGGTCCTTCTCCAGGGTCTTCAGGGAAATCCGATCCAGGTCGCCGCGCAACGATCTGGGTAGTCGTCTCGGGTCTTCACCGCGTCGGGCGGCAATCGCGGACAATTCCTCTCGCCTGAGCGCACTCAACCGTTTGGACGGCCTGGGTGGGTCCTTCTCCCGAATTGTTTTGAAGATCGCGTCGGAGCCCGCTTCGCGCAGCTCCAGCGCATCCAGGGGAGTGTGCCCGGTCAGGATTTCGTAGAGCAGCACACCCAGGGAGTAGATGTCCGTGCGTGTGTCGACATCCAACCCTTCGAGTCCGGCCTGTTCCGGACTCATGTAAGCCGGCGTTCCGAGCAACTGATGGAAACCAGTGAACAGGGTCTTGTTCGTCAATTCGGCGCCCGCCGCCTTGGCAATGCCGAAATCAATGACCTTGGGGATCGCCCGGCCGTCTCGCTCGGTGACGAGGATATTGGAGGGCTTGAGGTCGCGGTGGATCACCCCCTTCTGATGGGCGTGCTGCACCGCGTGGCACACCGGAATGAACAGCTCCAATCGCTCGCGAGTCGTAAGCCGGCGCAGATCGCAAAATTCGGTAATCGGGACGCCACGGACCAGCTCCATCACGAAGAAGGGCCGGCCGCTTTCGGTCGCTCCTCCGTCGAACACACAGGCGATGTTCGGATGATCCATGAGGGCCAGGGCCTGGCGTTCCGCCTCAAACCGAGCCACTACCTGGCGGGTGTCCATGCCCAGCTTGATGATCTTGAGCGCAACCCGCCGCCGCAGCGGTTCCTCCTGCTCCGCCAGATGAACCATGCCCATCCCGCCTTCCCCAATCTTCTCCAGGAGACGGTAGCGACCGATGCGGGAATCCTGCGGTCCTTCAGGCGGCGCATGAACCGCCTCCTGTCGACCGTCTCGTGCGGGAGCGAGCTCCAGCGGATCATCTCCAAGAAACCGAGTCGCCTCGACATCGGCGGCGAGCAACTCTTCAATCCGCCGCCGCAATCCGTCATTGCCCGCGCAGGCGCGGTCCAGAAGCACTTCCCGGGATTTCGCATCCGACAGTGCACACGCCGCCACAAAGATGACCTCTTCCAGCGGATCGAGCGGATTCATCGTCGGTCCTTTGGCATGGATGGATTTCCCTTCCAAGCAACGCGGTCCAAGATCCTGTTCCGTCAGAATCCCTCAGCATCCCTTCCCGGAGTCGACCCGCGCGAAGAGCCAGGCTCGTGAGTAACGCCATTGACGTTGGACGCTGCGTACCGAAACGCCCAGGAGTTCCGCGATTTCCGGTTCGCTCAAGCCGCAGAAAAACCGGAGGTTCACGATCTCCGCGCGTTCGGGAGAGGACGCACGCAATTCCCCCAGCGCCTCGTCCAATTGAAGCAAGATCTCCTCCTTCGCCGGAGCCGCGATGTCGAATCCGTCCAGGCTCTCATGCTCTGCGTTTCCTCCGTGGCGGATGCGAAGACGTCGTCGGGCACGATCGGTGAGGATCTGTCGCATGGCCTCGGCCGCGGCCCTGAAGAAATGTTGCCGGTCCTGCCACGACGAATTCCGGCGACCCGCCAGCTTGAGCCAGGCTTCATGGACCAGCGCCGTCGCCTGAAGCGTGTGACCGGGTGGCTGTTGAGCCATTTTTGAAGCGGCCAATCTCCGAAGTTCCTCGTAGACCAGAGGCAGAAGGTCCTCCGCCAATCGCGGAGGGTTCCCCGCCGTCGCGTCGCCAAGCCGGCCGGCATCTCCGTCCGACGTCATTTACGGCCGTGATGGTTGGCGTGATCAAGCTGGGTGTCACTCCAAATCGATGTCCCTGGGAGATGTCCGCGTGCAATGGGTTCGGGCTTACCTTTTTAGGCGCAAGAGACCCTTTCCAGTTGGAGCGACCGTAACGTGATTCCCGGCCACCATGCTCGTCAGAAAGACAAAGTCGGTTTCGCCCGTCCTGGGGCTTGCTAGGTGAAACGAAGCCGACACGACACATGGAGCGCCCGTGAGATCGCCGAAGGGCGACGGAACCGGGTTGGCAGTCACCCTGCCGGTCAGCGTGAAACTGCGCAATCGCTGGGCAGACCCAGCAACGGGCGAGTCCCCAAGCTGGAGGTCGACCACGTCGACCTCGAAGTAGGAAATGGTGACTGGATCCGTGGGATCATCCGGCACGAGGGGCGGGGCCTCCGGAAGGGGAAGGACGGGCAGGCCTTGTGGAACGAAGTAGACCTGTATCGCTAGGGCGTTGGCCGAGCGCCTGATCGGGAATGTTATTCGTAGCCTCGCTTCCAGAGCGGGCGCGCCAGAGGGTGGCGGAGGAATCTGGGGTGGAGGCAGCACGAAGCTCAAAGGAACCACCCCTTCGGCCAGCAGCGCGATATGGGTGCCGTGCGATTTCTGGCTGTCTGGCGTCAGTGGAGGCCCGCCATGCGCAGCTATCGCCGCAGGTGAGGCCAATGCTAGTAGACTCGCCGATTTTAGAAACCCTCGCCGACGGAGGGATGCGTCAGGACGATTCGGGTTGGTAGGTCGTTTGTTCATGGGTTCGTTGCAACGGACCCGGTTGGGTCAGGTCCTGGATGGTCAGGGAGTGAAAACGCGGCCCTGGAAGACAGTGTCTCATCGGGCCAGGCGGGTTTTCGGAGCGGCGCTTTCACAAACGTGCCTTCATCAGCAGCAACGCCGTCCGGACTCTCAACCCGCCAGGTTTTTGTATGATATCTGCTGGCGGCGATCCACGGTCTCGGTCCAGTCGATCGCCTGGACATGGTCCTCTTCGGTGATGTCGCGGTTCCCAACAAGGGGCCAAACCATCGTTTTCACGCTGTCGGGTGGCATCGGGAAGCTGCTCCCATCCAGCGAAGGGCGAGAGCGGACATCCCGGGTCCGATCAAACGTGTCGCGGACCGGGGCGATCCGAGGGAGGCCATCTTTCAGGACAACGTCGACTGGCAGGATTCCTTCAAGCCCTTGGGGGAGACCTGCCAGAAAACCGGGTATGAAGGACTCGCGTTTTGCCTGATGCCCCATCACTTTCATCGGGTGGTGGAGATGCCCTGCGCGACGCCTTCTCGGTCCCAATTCAGGGTGCCGCGGTAACCTTCCGGACCTTCATCGGGGAGGGGAAGGAGGGCTTCGAAGAGTTGCGGGATGCGGCGGGGTCCCTCTGGTCGCCACCGGGTTCGCCGCAGGTGAAGCCCGGCGGGGCCGGATAGGACTTCGACCTGGACGCTGCTGAAGAGCGGCGAAGGCGCGTCGCCCACGAGCTGCGGGAGTCGTACTACGAACTGCGGCGCCGACGGCAGGTGGTGGCCGATGAAATGCTCCGCCTCGAAACCGACTTCGGGACGGTCGAGGCCGAGAAGTACCGCGATCGGATCGTGCTGCTCCGCGAGAAAGTCGTCCTCATCAACCAGGAGATCGAACGACTCCGGACCCGGCTCCAGGTTCGTCCGGGCAGTCCGGCGGATGGGCTTGGGGGGTCATCAGCGTGCTTAAGCAGGAACGCTTCACCGCCTATCAGGAAGTCACCACCCTGACGGCCGCTCAGAAGCAGGCTCGCCTTCATGGCAAGCTCTGGTCGCCGGACGGCAACGTGACTCTGCTGTCAGTGGCCCTGACGTCGGATCGGGCTCTGGAGCACCCCGACCAACTCGAACCGCTTCGGAGCGGCTGATTTGGGCGTTACCGGCGACGCGCCCTGGGGCGAGGACTCCGCCCGGTGGACGCCTGTGCCTGGGGAACAGGCGCGATATCCGCGGCGCCACCGGACAGCGCGGGCCCTTCGATCTTCAGGACCTCCTCCGGCAGGATCGGATCGCGCAGACTGGCTCGCAGCCGATCCGTCGCCAGGTCGACCTCCCAACTGTATTCGAACTCGTACGCCATCGACCGTGCCATGCCATCC
>JBFWOK010000282.1:0-5311 GCA_050250555.1 Limisphaerales bacterium | reverse complement strand
CATCGGCGGAATCCTCGATCTGCTCGACAGCCTTCTTTTCAACGCGCCCCTGATGTACCTCTACATCCGGCACGTCCTCGCCCACTGATTCCCGATCCGTCCCAGCCGCCCGTGCCCGTTTCCGATTCGTCCAACGGTTTGGCGTGAAATCCGATTCCGAATCCCCATCCTCCGGCGCATGGAGCGATCTCAGGCCGCCCTCGACGCGTTACGATCCGAGGGCGATCTCAACCTCTCGCCCCGCCGCCAGGCGTGGGCGCGTGAGCATTTGGACGACCGGAGCCGCCAACTCGTCGAGGACGACGCGTCCTTGTTCCTCCATCAATCCCTGTCGAGCCCCTGCCTGAACGTCCTGAAGCGATGCTCCGGGGCGACGCTCACGGACATGCAGGATCGGGAGTTGCTCGATTTCCACGGCAACAACGTCCACCAGGTCGGGTTCGGCCACCCGCGGATCCTGGAAGCCATCACGCGACAACTCCAGGATCTCAGCTTCTGCCCACGGCGTTACACCTGCGAACCCGCGATCGAACTCGCCCGCGAACTGACCCGGCTCGCGCCCGGCCGGTTGAAGCGGGTTCTCTTCGCGCCGGGCGGGGCTTCGGCCATCGGAATGGCCCTCAAGCTCGCGCGGGCCGCGACGGGTCGCTTCAAGACGATCTCGATGTGGGAGTCGTTCCACGGCGCCTCCCTCGACTGCATCTCCATCGGCGGCGAAGCCATTTTTCGGCGGGACATCGGACCCCTTCTCCCCGGTTGCGAACACGTTCCGCCTCCGGACTGCCGGCACTGCCCGTTCCGCTGCGGCACCGCATGCAATCTCGCCTGCGCCGACTACGTCGAGTACGTCCTCGAAAGGGAGGGCGACGTCGCCGCCGTGGTCGCCGAGACCGTCCGATGCACCCCCTTCATCCCGCCTCCGGATTATTGGAAACGGATCCGCGCCGCCTGCGACCGGCACGGCGCGTTGCTGATCCTCGATGAAATCCCGATCTGCCTCGGCAGGACGGGTCACCTTTTCGCGTGTGAGCACTACGGGATCGTCCCGGACATGCTGGTTCTCGGGAAAGGCCTGGGAGGCGCCGTGTTTCCGTTCGCGGCCCTTCTGGCCAGGGAAGACCTCAACAGCGCCCTCCCCCACGGCGCGTTGGGCCATTACACCCATGAGAAAAACCCCGTCGCGTGCGCCGCCGCCCTCGCCACCCTTCAGGTGGTCCAGGCGGAAGGCCTCCCCGCTCGCGCCCGGCAATTGGGCGCCCACCTCGTCGACCGCCTCCGCGCCCTCGCCCAACGACACCCGGCGATCGTCGACGTCCGCGGTCTAGGGCTCCTGGTCGGTGTCGAACTCGGTCATGCCACCGAAAACAAAAACGGAACCGTGGTCCGAGCCAACGATCTCGCCGAACAGGTGATGTACAACTGCCTGTCGGCCGGCCTGAATTTCAAGGTCACCCAGGGCAACATCCTCACCCTGACGCCGGCGCTGACGATCTCCCGCGATCAAATCGACCGGGCCGTCGACATCCTCGATCAGGCCTTGGCCCGGGTGGCGTCCAACCGCGTATCGCCTCCACGCCCCGCCTCTCTCGCGCGGGCCGACTGACATTCAACTATCCGGGCGACGACGCGATCGCCGTGATGCCACAGGTAGAGCCAGTGGCTGCCCGACACGACCTCGATCCGTGTGTCCGGAGCGAACTTCCGCCAGCGATGGACCCGTTCGAGACGCGAACGCTCCTCGCTCACGATGATCTCAACGCGCCCGGAGTAGGGTCGCGGACGCGCACGCTGGGTGACACGCCAGTAGTGGAGCCCACCCGGGGTCCAAAACTCGCTCTCGCCGACATGCCGCGCCGTCAGCCCGCCCCGGACCGGATCCGCGGCCGGTACCGACGCGACCGAAGTTCCCGAGTCGGGTGCCGCGTCTTGGGTCTCCTTGCGAACCCCTCCCAGCCGCCGCCGAATGGCCTCCCTTTTCTTCTCCAGGAATGCGCTGCGCGCGGGACCCCGTAGCGACAACAGTTCGACGAGGTTCGCAATAACCGAAAACACCGGATTGCGTCGCAGTCGGCGCGCCCAGCCCGTCACCGCGTAGCGCACGAGTTCGAAGGGCCTGGGACACAGGGAATCCGTCAACAACAGCATCCCGACCTCCTCCCCGGCTTCCGCGCACTGGCACGCCATTTCGTATGCCACCGGACCGCCGGCGCAGTCGCCATGGAGAAAATAGGGTCCCACCGGCTGGATCGTCCGCATCTCCTCCCGATAGTCCCTCGCCATTTCCTCGACCGAGGCGTGCGGATCGATTCTTCCATCCCAGCCCCGTCGGCGAAATCCGTACACGGGTTGTTCGGGGCCGTAGTGCCCCTCCGACAGCCCGGCGTGCACATACAGCTCGCCATCCTCGCCGTTGCCTCCAGGAACCACGAACAGCGGGGGCCGGGATCCGCTTCCTTGGATCCGCATCAGCGATCGGCAACGCGCGCGTTCGGGATGCCGATCCTGATCGGCCCTCGACTCGTCGATCGTTCGGGCGACACCTTCGAGGGAAGGATTCGCGAGCAGGGTCTGCGGCGGGATGTCAACCGACCAGGTTTCCCGGACCCGCCTCACAAGCTGCACGGCGAGCAGGGAATAGCCGCCCAGGTCGTAGAACCCCTGTCGCCGGTCGGCGACAGCCGGCGTCTTGAACAGTTCCCCCCAAAGACCGGCGAGCGTTCGTTCCGTTCCATCCCTCGGTTCATGGCCCTCCCCACGGTGCACCGCCGCGCATTCGGTCGAAGGGGAATCCGTCCGTGCCAACGAAAGCCATTCAGCCGGCACACCGGGCAGGTCAGCCACGCCCCCCAGCTCGCCCTCCCAGTTCAATTCGACCCCGGCGCACCACAGGCGTCCGACGGCGAGGGCGATGGAGGCCGCTTCATCGTCCTTCATGCCGTACAGCGAGGAAACGACCCGATGGCCGCTCGTCCGCTTCGGATGCTGACGCGCCAGCACCGACAGCGCCTGTCCCGGGCCCACCTCCAACAGCACGAGATTCGGAATCTCCAGGAGCGTCGCGAGACCGTCGGCGAAGCGGACGGGCTGTCGCAGATGACGCGCGTAGTAGCCCGGATCCACGGCATCGCCGGGCCTCATCCAGGTCCCCGTCACGTTGGACACGTACCGCAGGGACGGCGCCGATCGTTCCGTCTCGCGAACCGCCGACTCCAACGCCGCCATGGCGCCCTCCACCATCCAGGAATGGGCCGCATGATCGATCTGAAGCCGTCGGGTGGTGGCACCGCGGGAAGCCAACCGACCCTCCAATCCCTCGATCTCATCCGCGGGACCCGACACGACGCACAGTTCGGGTCCATTCACAGCCGCGACCGCGAGACGGCCGAAGAGGAGCGAGTCCACCTCCCCTTCGGAAAGCCAGACCACGAGCATCGCGCCGGAAGGTTGTTCCTGGATGAGGGCGCCTCGCCGTTGAACGAGCGCCAGACCCGCTCCGGGTTCGAAAACACCCGCCACCGTCGCCGCGACATATTCGCCGAGACTGTGTCCCAACAGGGCGGCGGGCTGAATCCCCCAAGCCATCCATTGCCGCGCGAGCGCGAGGCAAAACCCGTAGAGGACCGGCATGAAATGATCCACCTGCCCCAACCGGCTCGCCGCCTCCCCTTCGCGGTCACGCCCCGCGAACACGAGTTCGCGGATATCGAGTCCCATCCGATCCCGAAGACTGTCCGCGCCCTGGTCAAAGGCCCGCCGAAACTCCGGTTCGGTTTCGTAGAGATCCCGCCCCATGTTGACGCGTTGCGCTCCACCGCCCGGGAAGAGGAAAGCCACCGGGGGCGGGGAACCTCCCGCGACGACGTCGCTCACCACCCAGTCGGGATGCCGCTGCGCGAGGGCCGAACCCGCGGATCTCGCGTCGCGCGCGATCACGGCCCGCCGATGGCGTCCCCGATGGCAACTTCCCCGAAGCGCCGCCGCGACCGCCTCGGGAGGCTCGGTCCGAGTGGACAACCATTCGGCGATCCGTTCGCCAAGGCGGTCGAGCGCGTGGGCGTTGTCGGCGGCGAACGGAAAGACATGCCAGGAACGCCGCGGGCGGGCTGCGAGCGAGGATTCCACCCGGGATGCCACTGGAAAATCGCTGCCTCCGGCCTGCGGAAAAGCACCTCCCATCGTCTCCTGCTCCGGTTCTCCAAGGGCCATCGCGTTGCAGGATAGCCTGCCGCAGGCATTGCGCGACCGGCAATCCTCGAAGCCGGACTCCGCCAACGACCCGCATTGTCGTCGAGCCCGCGATTCGCCACGCTCCGCGCGTGAAGCTCGCCCTCGTCGTCATCGTCGTCCTGGGAGCCCTGCTGCCAGCTCCCGCCGCCTCCCCGGCGGATTCGAAGCCCACGGCCCCGGACACGGCTTTCCCGCAGGAAGTCGCCCTCCGATTCGAACGACCGCGGAACGGCTCGACGGACGGCCGCGGTCTGGTCGATCTCTCCCCGGAAGGCGAACCCAGGTTCCTGATCCGGGGCGTCTGGCACGCCGTCCGCGAGAAGAAACTGGTCCCGATGAACGGCCTGCCGGCCGCCGGCCCAGGCGAGTTCGTCGTCCCCGACGCCACCGGCGTTCCCGTCCGGGTCGATATCCCGTGGACCGAAGTCATCCAGGTGGTCCGCCGGGGTTCGGATCTCTGGATCGCCACCGCCAAGGACCCGTACCTGGTCCGGGACGGGAAGGCGTCCACGGTCGGCTGGCCCAGCCGATGGGAAGTACGCCAACTGGCGCTCGACGCGGACGGCGGCCTGTGGGTGGCCAGCAGCGCGGGACTGTTCCGACGGTCCGCGGAGGGGTTCGCGGCGGTCCCCATTCTGGATGGCGCCGGCCGGTATTGGGGCGGGGACCTGCGCGGAGTCGCGTTCGATTCGAAGCAACGGCTGTGGGTCGCGGGGCCGGCGGGCGCGGCGTGCAGGACAGGACTGGAATGGACGTTCCACGAAGGTCGGGATGGCCTTCCGGGCAACGATTTCACCGGAATCGCGGCGGGTTCCCGAGGCGAGGTCTGGTTCGGCACCCGCCGGGGAGCCCTTCGCTTCGACGGCGCCGACTGGGCGTATCGACAGGGCCTGCGATGGCTTCCCGACGACCTCGTTCACAGCCTGGCCGTCGACGGCCACGGCCACGCCTGGTTCCAAACCGAAAAAGGTCCGGCGGGTATTCTGCGCCAACCCATGACCCTCGCGGAGACGGCGGAGTACTTCGAGGACGAGATCGAGCGCTTCATCAAGCGGACGCCGCTCGGCTATCTGTCCGAGGTCGG
>JBFWOK010000281.1:0-5353 GCA_050250555.1 Limisphaerales bacterium | reverse complement strand
AGCCTGAAACCATGAATCCCGAGAGTGCCCCCGGCGAATCAGCACGTTTTGATCCATCGCAGTTCGCCCCGCTGCAGCCGTGGGACGAACACAATCAGCGACCCCGGGACAACACCCATCCGGCGGACTGGGTGAACCCCGAGCCCGCGCCGAAATACAACCTCGTGGTCCTCGGTGGCGGCACGGCCGGGCTCGTCACGGCGGCCGGGGCCGCCGGACTCGGCGCGCGCGTGGCCCTCGTGGAACGACACCTCCTCGGTGGCGACTGTCTGAACGTCGGTTGTGTTCCGTCCAAGGCGATCCTCCGCGCGGCCCGCGCGGTCGCGGGTGTGAGGGAGGCGGGGGAATTCGGCGTTCGATTGGACGGGCCGCCCCGGGTGGATTTCGAGCGGGTGATGGAACGGATGCGGAGCCTTCGGGCGGGGATCAGTCCGCACGATTCCGCAGCGCGATTTCGAGAGCTGGGGGTGGATGTGTTCCTGGGAAGCGGAAGATTCACGGGACCGGGGACGGTCGTCGTGGGGGGGCGCGAACTCCGTTTCGCGAAAGCCGTGATCGCGACGGGCGCGCGCGCCGCAGCCCCGCCGATCCCGGGACTCGCCGGGGTTCCCTACCTGACCAATGAGACGCTCTTTTCGCTGACGGAACTGCCCCGGCGCCTGGGAATCATCGGCGCGGGTCCGATCGGGTGCGAGATGGCCCAGAGCTTCGCGCGATTCGGATCGGAGGTTCACGTGGTGGAAACGGCCTCGGGCGTTCTTCCGCGGGAAGACCGAGATGCGGCGCGCATCGTGGAGGCGGCCTTGAAGCGGGACGGCGTGCGGCTCCTTTGCTGCGGCCGGGAACTGCGGGTCTCGCGGGAGGCGGGGGGTGGCGTGCGACTCCAGGTCGAATCGCACGGGCACGCCTACGACGTCGTGGTCGATCGCCTCCTGGTGGCCGCGGGGCGGGCTCCCAACGTGGAGGGGCTCGGATTGGATTCGGTCGGAGTGGAGTTCGACGCGCGGGGTGTTCATGTCGACGACCGGCTGCGAACCACCCGTCGCTCGATCTTCGCGTGCGGCGATATCTGCTCGCCGTACCAGTTCACGCATGTGGCGGATTTCCAGGCCCGGATCGTGATTCAGAACGCGCTGTTCCACGGTCGGGCGCGGGCCAGTTCCCTCTTGATTCCGTGGTGCACCTACACCTCGCCGGAGGTCGCGCACGTGGGGCTTTCCGAGAAGGACGCGAAAGAGCTGGGCCTCGAAATCGACACATTCACGCAGGAGTTGAGCCGGGTGGACCGCGCCGTGCTCGATGGCGAGACGGAAGGGTTCGCGAAGGTCCATGTGCGGCGTGGCACGGATCGGATCGTCGGGGCGACCGTGGTGGCCGCCCACGCGGGCGACCTCATCTCCGAGATCACCCTCGCGATGAGGGGCGGGTTGGGACTCAGGACGGTTGGGGCGACGATCCATCCGTACCCGACACAGGGGGAATCGATACGGCGCATCGGCGATCTCTATGGTCGGACGCGCCTGACGCCGCTGGTGAAGCGGGTGTTTGGCGCCTGGCTGGCGTGGCAACGGCGGTGAGGCACGCTAAGGGACAGGTCTTTTGTCTCACGGCGCCGCTTTGGATCGCCTCGGAGCGCCGAAGCCTTGCGAGCCCCTCCCAAGCGAAAGCGGTGCGGAGCACCGCGCTCCAAAGGAGCCGGTTCAAAGGGATGGACGGGGTCGTGAAGGACGGAGCGTGTCATGGACTGGTCGGAACGCCGGCGTAGAAGAAGAGTTGGAGCCCGCCGAAATCGAGTCTCGGGCGGGAGACGAACCGCCGGGCGTTGACCCATTCGGCATGCCCGTCGAGGTAGCCTTCGTTCGAGCCGGCGGGTTCGCGCGCGCTGGGACTGATGTGGTTGACGCCGCGGACGAGCGGGTTGTTGTCGCCCGGACGGTACCAGGATCCGGACAGCTTCCGGTTGATGTCGGACCAGAGGATGTTGTAGTGCGGCGTGTCGGTGTTGCGGAGGGCGAAGATGGGCTGGTTGGTGATGGCGATCGGGTGGTAGGCGCGGGTGTCGTTCCAGGTCGGTTCGCCGACATAGTAGACGTAGCCGAGCACCGAACTGTCCTCGCTGGGCCATTTCCAGAAGTCATCCCGGTTCCAGAGGCGGTTGGAGGGGCAATAGAACTGCGATCTGGGAACGCTGTAGTTGGAATGGACCATGTTCCGGAACGGGAGTCCGACCCAGTGCGGATCGCGGTGTCCGTCGCGCATGAACCGGCCCTCGTGATCGTCGGAGTAGAGGATGATCGCGTAGGTCAGCTGTTTGATCGCGTTGAGGCAGGACGTTCGGTTGGCGCGTTCCTTGGCCTGGGACAGGGCGGGGAGGAGCAGGCTGGCGAGGATCGCGATGATGGCGATGACGACCAGCAACTCGATGAGGGTGAAGGCGGACGTTCGTGCGGGGGTTCTCTTCATGGCAGGAATTCCTGGATCATCCGGGCGACGATCTGGTCGGTGGCCACCGCCGCCGGATTGGGTCCGGAGGAGGTGGCGAGGTTGCAGACGGCGACGGCGGCGAAGCGGCGGGCCGGGGCGAACCAGATGACCGAGTACCACTGGGTGTTGGAGCCGGTGTGGGTGTAGGCCTTGCCGGGTTTGGCCCAGGGCCTCGCGACCTCGATCCAGCCGTGGGCGTAGTTCGAATTGTCCGGATACGCCGTGTGAAGTTTGACCATGGAGGCGGTCGGCAGAAGGGGAACGTCTCGCAGATGGCCCTCCGTGTGGAACGCCGCGTAGCGTGCGAGATCGAGGACCGTGCCATGGACGGTTCCCGCGGGTCCGATGGCCGGCGGGTTGTCCGCGTTCGTGCCGGGTTCGATGGGGACGGGTTTTCCGTCGGACCACTGATGTCCCCAGGGTTGGTTGATGTAGCGCGGCGTGGCGGGGACACCGAAGCCCGTGGAAGTCATGCCCAAGGGTAGGAAGAGCCGCTCAGTGAGTAGATCCTCCCACGGGCGGTCCAAGACGGTTTCGAGCATGTGGCCGGCGATGGAGAACCCGGCATTCGAATACTCGTAGCCGGTTCCCGGCCGGGACTTGGGAGGCAGCGCCGTCAATTTCTCCAGCAACAGATGGCGGGATTCGCGCGGGGTACCGGGAAAGTTCCAAAGGAGCGTCCAGATTCCAGAAGCATTGAGGTCGCCGGGGGCGCCGCCCCGGTTGGAGGACAACTGCTCGAGAGTCGCCTCTCGCCAACCGGGGTCCATCGTCGGGGCGAGGGCAGGGAAAACCTCGGCCAGGGTGGTATCCCAGCGGATCCGGCCCTCGTTGACCAGGATTGCGGCGAGGGTGGCCGTCATGGATTTGGTCAGGGACCCTTGATGCCAATTGTCCGTGAGCGTGACGGGGGCGGCGGGAACGCCGAATTTGCGCACACCGACGGCGCCCGCCGCGACGATCTTGTTGGAGAGGACGACGGCACACGCCACGGCGGGAACGCCGTGCGCGGCGCGGATGGGTTCCAGCAGTCCGTTCACATCGCGGATGGCGTGGAAATCGAGTGGGAGGGGGAGGGCCCATGCCGTTGTCGAGGCGAAGGCCGCCGCGAGGAGGAGGGAGTTGATGGCGCGCATGGGCAGTTCAGGGAACCCTGTCCGGTTTTTGCGGAAGACGTCGAGGCTGGTTTGATGAACACGACGACTAAAGACCTGTCCCATAGCGACGACTAAAGACCTGTCCCATAGTGCATCGCCGCCCCAAGGATTGACGTTTGTTCCATGTTATACATCCTTGTGCAACATGAAGACGGCCACACTGCGGCAGTTGCGGCACGAGTTTGGGTCCGTGCTTGCCCTCGTGGAGCAGGGAGAGGCCATCGAGATCACGAAACGCGGGAAAACCATCGCCCTCCTTTCTCCCCCGCCGCGCGCCAAGACAACCCGATCCGGAACCCGTCCTGATTTCGCCGCCCGGCTGAAGCGGATTTACGGTGACTTGGTCGTTTCGGGAGACGTGGTGGTTGAGGAGCGACAATCCCACACCTTCTGACGGCTTGGCCGGGGCGCGTCCCGTCATCCTCACCGCCATGACCGCATACGCGGATTCCAGTTTCCTTGCGCGGGTCTACGCGCCCCACGCGGATTCCGACAAAGCGCTGGCCTGGATGCAGAAGGCAAAAGACCCGCTTCCGTTGACGCCCCTGCATCGACTCGAACTGCGAAATGCGCTGCGACTCCGTGTCTTCCGGGGGGAGCTGAATCCCGAGCTTCGGAAGCTGGCCCTCCTTGAGATTGAATCGGATTTGGATGCCGCCGTCCTTGTCCACACCCCCATCCCGTGGACGGATGCCTTCCGAGAATCCGAGGAACTCGGCGCAAGGCACACCGAGAAGCTCGGCGTGCGCAGCATCGACCTGCTCCATGTAGGAATCGCCCTCGTGTTGAAGGCGACGGACTTCCTCACCTTCGACACCCGGCAGGGGACTTTGGCAAAGGAGGCAGGACTTCGGGTGAAGCCGTGAATCGGGGGGGGTGGAATGATAAAGTTTGCGGCACGATCGCCGAACGCCCGTATGCAACCGTCCCAAAGACTCGCGTGCTCACGTGGCGACACCGCCCGTCGGTGTGGGATTGATCGGTTCCCTATTGAAAAGGCCATTCGCCAAACAACCTGTCCCGTGGTTGTGCCGTCCGGATTGCGTTGCCGGCCGGGAGCGGCGTAGGGTCGGCAGTCCGGGAAAGCCATGGGTGATTCCGGCGAACGACGCGAAAGGCCCGCATCATGAAAAAGCATCACTGGTTTCCGAGTCTCGGTCTGGTCGGTCTGGTTGTTCTGATGTCGTTTTCCGGGTGTGGCCCGGGCAAACCCGCGACCTCGCTCCACCAGGCCGTGCAGAAAGGGGATCTGAAGGCGGTGCAGCAGCACATCGCGGCGAGATCCGATCTGAACGTGAAGGACAAGTACGGATGGGCGCCCCTGCATTTCGCGGCGATGAAGGGGCAATTGCCGATCGTGAAGGCGCTCACGGCGGGCGGGGCGGACGTCAATCGAACGGGGCCTGGAGGGAAGACGCCGCTGGACATGGCGCGGGAGAAAGGGCAGGTGGCCGTCGCGCAGTACTTGCAGAATGTCCGTCCGGCGTCGGGTGGCGGGGGGAGAGGCCTGGTGGACGGGGGCCTCGGGGTTTCGAGCGTCCTCGACAGCCAGTAGAAATGCCTCTCGCAGGGCGCCGGGTTCGTGGGGATAGTGGGGGTTCGTTCAAGTTGGAATGACACCCAAATTATTCTCCGAGCTGGGGCTGTCCCCGGAAATCCAGAAGGCCATCGACAAGCTGGGCTTCGAGCAGGCGTCCCCAATCCAGGCGGAA
>JBFWOK010000280.1:0-5368 GCA_050250555.1 Limisphaerales bacterium | reverse complement strand
GTCGCAAAACCCGGAGCGAGGAGGGCGGGGACCCAGGAAGGTGAGCATGGTGGATGGACGGGGTTGAGCTTGGGCAGTTTATGCCCGAGGGCTGGGGGGCTTGGAAAGCGTGGAATTCCAACCGGGGCGAACCCGGGCGCATCACGAATTTGTGGGTGGTCCGGCAAAGTCGGGGTCGGTATCGGCATCGGTATCGGTATCCTAGGGGGACCGACGCTCCGATCTCGGTTGAGACCGCGGGTATCCAGTTCGATTCAGATTCCGATTCCGACCCCGACAGCGCGCTTCGCACGAGGGCGTTCATCGCGAGAGCGCCGACAATGAGGAAAACGTGGAAGGGGTGCGCTGCTGGACGGCAGCGCTGTGCCACAATCCATCTTCCGGCCGAACCCACGATCTGCCAGTCTGGTCCCATGCCCACGGAGAGACAGCCGGCCGGGAATCGCGCCGGCGTTGGACTGGAAAAGCGTGAAGCGTTCCGGGTGGTGTTTCTTCTGATCGGGCTATTGGTACTCCCGGCGTCACTAACGCTTCGGACCATTTTGGAACCGGGCAAGCTGGTCCTTGAGAGCCAGGATCCGACGCCCTTGGGCTACACCTGGAGTCTGCTCCTCTTTCTGGTTCCGCTGGCGGCGCTTGGAATTTGGTTCGTGCGTCGCAGGGATCTGGTTCTGGCGCGAAAGGCCTTCTGGCGAACGATCGCGGTGCTCAGCCCCCTTGGCGTCGGGCTGGATCTGCTGTTCGGAAACGCGTTCTTCACCTTTCCCAACCACGCGTCGACCCTGGGGATCGAGATTCCCGCGGTGGGCGGTCCCATTCCCATCGAAGAATTCGTGTTCTACGTCACCGGCTTCATGCTCGTCCTGCTGAGCTACGTTTGGGCCGATGAATACTGGTTGTCCGCCTACAATGTGCCGGACTATCGAAGCGAGGTTCGGGAGGTCCGACGCATCGCGCAATTTCATGGCGCGTCGGTCATTCTCGGCGCGTCCCTGATCGTTGCCGCCACCGTCTACAAGAAGCTTTTCTCGGGTTCCCCGGAAGGGTTTCCCTGGTATCTCACCTATCTGACCGCGCTGTCGTTCGTGCCCTCGGCGGGTTTCTTCCGGACGGCGGGACCTTTCATCAATTGGCGGGCGTTCGCGTTCACCTTCTTCCTGATCCTGCTGATCAGCCTGCTCTGGGAAGCGACGCTCGCGATTCCCTACGGATGGTGGGGTTACCGCCCGGCGGCGATGACGGGCTGGTTCATCCGCGCCTGGCACGGTCTGCCCGTGGAGGCGGTGTGCGTCTGGCTCGCCGTCACCTTCACGACGGTCATCGTGTACGAGGTCATCAAGATCTGGCAGGCCCTCGGGACCGGGGCGTGGGAGGCTTTCTTCGGAAGCAAGGCCACCCAGTGATAAGGGAAGCGGCCGCCGCCGAACGTCTTCGGTGACTTGAATGGCAAAGCGATCCGCTACCTGACCGCGCGGGCGCGGTAGAACCGATAGGTGGCGCCGGCCGTTGGGAGGTTTTCAACGGCAACCTGGGTGCCCGCGACGGTGACGCGGACAATATCGGTCCAGACATCGAGATCCGTGGAGCCCTCGATCTGGTAGGTTTCGCCGTCCGCGCCTTCGAGGATGAACCGGATCCGGCCATCGGGACCCACCGCAGCGGCGGAAAGAATGGGGGGACCGGATCCGCCGAGAATCAACTCCGACGAGAACAGGTTCAGCGGACGTTCGGCGAGCGCGGTGGGGGAGGCGACGATGGCGTTGGTGAGGACGATCGGGAAGGTGCCCGTGGAAGCGGACCCGACATGGGTGACGGGGATCTCGGCGATCACGCCGGGGACGAGGACTTGATTCCGCGCGGAGTAAATGAGCAGGCGCCGGCGGCCGGGGGCGACCTCGGCGGATTTGAGCACTTGGACGTCGAGGGTGGGACCGCGTTGGGGCGTTCCGAGCACGAGTTGGGAGGCGGGGTAATCGAGGTCGAGTTGAACGCCCACGACCGGTTGGAACGACGCGAGCTCGAGGCGAAGGGAGCCGGATCCGAACGGAGGCAGGGCGAGGTCGGAGATGCGAAGGTCCGCCGCCCGAGCCGCCGGCGGAACAGCCGCAAGGAGAGCGAGTGCGACAGCGAGAACGAAGTGCGTGTGGCGGTGCATGGCGCGGACGGGTGGCTCCGTCAGGATCCGGGCCGTGTGAAAACCTGAACCGCAACCTGGGTGTTGGCGTGGAAGCCCACGGTTGCGTCCAGGACGGCGGGATTGGTCTGGCGGTTGTCGATCTGAAAGTCGAAGGCGCGCGGTTCCCCGTTGTCGGGAGTCAGCAGGATGCGAATCGGCACGATCGCCGAAAAATCGGTCGCCTGGACCCGGACGACCTGGTTGGTGGGGGCGCCGAAGGGGAGTTGGACGAACACGGCTGCGTTCGTTCCCGCCGGGATGAGGGTTGTGGCGAGGCCGATGATGTCGAGGCGCGGTCGCGGAGTCGGGAAGACCATCATGAGCGAACCGACGGTGGCCGCGCCGGTGGGTTCGAATCGGAGGGCGAGGTCGCGGCGATCGAGGGTGTCGACGCGGGAACGTCCGAAGCCGCCGCCGTCCGATCCGCCCACCCGGATGAAGCCGGCACCGGAGACCTTGGGTGCGACGAGGCGGATGGCGCCGCCGCTTCCGCCGTTGTCGGCCGCATTGACAATGCCGTTTCCCCCGATGGCCTCGATGGCTCCGGGAACGTGAATCGAAGTCGACGAGGCGATGAGCACGGCGCCGCCACCGCCGCCGCCGCCCGTGCCTGGGGTGCCGGTCGTGCCGCCACCGCCGGAGCCGCCGATCAGTGGCACGAGCAATGGGCTGCCGTAGACGGTGGATCGATTGTTGGATCCGCCGTTGCCGACACTGCCGAACGAGCCGGCCGCCGTCCCTGGAGCCGAGAAGACCAGTGTTCCACCGCGCGCGCCTCCGGGTCCGTAGCCGGCGCCGGGCGGGATGGCGCCCGTCCCGGGGTTGCCACCGTTGAAACCGCCGGGTCCCCCGAGGCCGCCGACCGGAGGGTTGGCTGAGCCGTTGCCGGCGTTGACTTCAATACGGCCTTCGATGACGACGTTGCCGGTGGCGAGGAGGTGAACCGGCGTATTGAGCGCATTCGGCTTGAAGCTCAGCGTGGCGCCAGCGCGCACCTCGATCGTGGTGAAGTGAAAAATGCCGTCGGAAGGCAGGTCGAGAACACGATTGGCGGTCACGAGGAGCGCGCCGTCTGCGCCGGTACTTCCAGAGAGAAACCCCTGGGCGTGGGACGACAGGAGGGCGGCGGCGGAGGCGATCGTCGTCGTCAAGATCAGGGGCAGACGTGGGCGAGGCGTTTTCATGGCGTTTGAGCTGAGGATCCGTTGTCGATTCGGGCCTGGACGGGAGGAAGAGCGATGTGGGTGGACGACGAGACCGCATCGTCGTCTTCGTCGGCGAACCTCGGCAGAACGACCGAGATCGGGGGAAGCGCCAGCAAGGTGCCCGCCGCCAGACCGTCGCCGCCGTCGAAATGATTGAGAACCACCGAAACGGGCGGAAACGCCATTCGTGTTCCCGCAATCAAGCCACTGAAGTCCTCGTCACTGGGAAGGAAGACCCCCACGGGGGGAAAGGAAAGCCAGGGCCCGAAGGCGAGATCCTGTTCCCCTCCCGCCAGCGTTGGAACCAGAAGGCCGGTTGGCGGTTCCGCCATGATCTGAAGAAACGGGCGGGACCTGGAATCCGTGAGATCACTGCCCACCAGAAACTCGGCGTCGTCGGTCCATTCATCGCCGTCGGTATCGCGGCGGGTCGGGCTCGACCCAAGGCCGATCTCCCGGGCGTCCGTCAGTGAATCACCGTCGGTGTCCTCGTCCCCATCCCGGATGCCGTCGCCGTCGGTGTCCGGATTGGTGGCGTCGGTCGACAGGAGGATTTCCCCCGCGTTGGTCAGGTCGTCGCGATCGAAGTCCTCGTCGCCATCAAGGGTTCCGTCACCGTCGGAATCCGGGTTGCCAACCAGGAGTCCCAGGGCGCTTTCGAGTTCGTCCGGAACCCCGTCCTGGTCGACGTCTTCGCCGGAAAAAACGCGGAACCCGGTGTTGGCAAGCGCCCTGACGGGATTGCCGGCCAAGTCCGAAAGCGGACCCGTGACGCGGAGGTGGTAGCCGCCGGGAGGCAGATTGGAAGGGAACGACAGGACGACCGCGTTCAGGGCGTCGCGATATGAGAAAATGCCCCCCGTGACGGGGGAATCGTCGGTCGTGTTGGGAATACCGTCCGGGCCGTTGCCGATCAGAGCGAAGGACACCGGACCCAGGTTGGCGGGGTCGATGGGCTCGCTGAAGAACACCGTGACTGCGGAGACGTTTCCGACAATGGCGCCCGCCGCGGGGACGGTCCGTGTGATGAATGGCGGCGAGGCGTCGGGAACGATGTCGACGGTGATTTCGTCCGTCCAGGTGGCGTTGCCGCCGGTGTCGCTGGCGCGGGCGCGGACCGTGAGCGAACGCGCGCCGGCGCGAGGTGTGACGAACGACGTTGAGAACGGAAAATTGCCGTCGGTGGCCACCTTACGACCGTCAACATAGAACTCGACGTTGCGAACCTGGACATCGTCGGCGACCACGGCGGAGAGGCGCATCCGCTTGCCTTCCTCCGCGCGATTGAGGCTGAAGTTGGAATCCATCCGGATGGTTGGTGGTTGGCCTTGGCTGTCGAAGGCGAGGTAGTTCACCACCTGCAGTCCGGCGCCGGAATCGGCGACATATCCCTGCCCGTTGTAGATGGCGACCGCCGAGGCGAGGCCGGGTGTGGGGAATTCGGTGAGGAACACGGCGTTGGTCCCGTCCGGGGCGAGCCGATGGAGCGAGACGTGATGGGGACCATCGTCGGTGCTGTTGGGCGACACGGCGGCGAAGCCGAGGCCGGAACCGTTCGCGACGATCTGTTTCCATCCAAACTGAGCGGTCGTGTGCTGGCGGAGGAGCACCGGCGCGATCGGGTCCGCGAGATCGAACACATTGAACCCCGACGTGAACGTCGCGTGAAGGCGGTCGCCCCCGGCGAAGAGCCGGAGCCTTCGCTGGGCGGCTCCAATGGCGCCCGGGCTCGCGACCTCCGAGCGCTTGGTCACGACGCCTTCCTGGAACGAAAGGACGTGCAATCGGCCCACCGTCAGGGCGTAGGCGGCTTCATTCAGAACAAGAACGTCCTGCACGGCTCCCGCGCCGGAACCCAGGCTCACGCGATTCAGGATTCCCCCGTTTTCGACGTCGACCACGACCACCTGGCCGTTCGACAGTCCGACGAACGCCAGGTCGGCGGATACCGAAACCGCCCGCGCATCCGAACCGAGGTTCATTTGGC
>JBFWOK010000279.1:0-5384 GCA_050250555.1 Limisphaerales bacterium | reverse complement strand
AGGCAGGCTTCGGACGTCATGAACGCTGAACTCGTCCAACTTCTCGGCGCCGATGCCGACTCCCTGCTCCGTCACACCGCCAAGGTTTCGAAGGACCAGCTCCACCTGCCCGGACCCGACTTCGTGGATCGGATCTTCTCGCAGTCGGATCGCAACAACCGGGTGCTCGCGAGCCTCCAGCGCATCTACGGTCACGGCCGCCTCGGCGGCAGTGGTTACGTCTCCATCCTGCCCGTCGACCAGGGCATCGAGCACTCCGCGGGAGCGAGCTTCGCCAAGAACCCGGTCTACTTCGATCCCGAGAACATCATCCGCCTCGCGGTCGAGGGTGGTTGCAACGCGGTCTGCTCGACGTTCGGCGTCCTGGGCCTGCTCTCCCGCAAATGGGCCCACCGGATCCCGTTCCTCGTCAAGATCAACCACAACGAGCTGATGACCCTTCCCAACAAGTTCGACCAGGTGATGTTCGGCACCCTCAAGGAGGCGCACGACATGGGGGCCGCCGCCGTCGGAGCGACGATCTACTTCGGTTCGCCGGAAAGCACCCGCCAGATCGTCGAAGTCAGCCAGGCCTTCGCAATGGCCCACGAACTCGGCATGGCCACGGTCCTCTGGTGCTACCTCCGCAACAGCGGCTTCAAGAAGGACAAGGACTACCACGTCTCAGCGGACCTGTCCGGCCAGGCCAACCACCTCGGAGTCACAATCCAGGCGGACATCATCAAGCAGAAACTCTCCGAGAACAACGGCGGCTACACCGCGGTCGGGTCCGGTTACGGCAAGACCGACAAACGCGTGTATTCGGACCTCTCGAGCGATCATCCCATCGACCTCTGCCGCTATCAGGTGATGAACTGCTACATGGGCCGCATCGGTCTGATCAACAGCGGCGGCGCCTCCGGGGACAACGACTTCGCCGAGGCCGTGAAGACGGCGGTGATCAACAAGCGCGCCGCCGGCAGCGGACTCATCTCGGGTCGGAAGGCCTTTCAACGCCCCATGAAGGAGGGCGTGAAACTGCTCAACCTAATCCAGGACGTCTACCTCGACGGCGACGTCACCATCGCCTGATCCGCTCCGGATCCCCCCCCGGGGCACCCGTCGTCCGGGTGTCGCCGGATCATTCCCGACCCCCACCCAGCCCGCCGTTCGTTGATGTTTCAGCGATCGGCGGGTTACTTTTTCGCCCGGAAACACGACGCCAAAACCTGCCCCCCACCGCCCACCCGCGCCCATGCCTTGGAATCCCCTTCCACCCTACGCGGAGCGTTGCTCCCAAGGGTCCCAACCCTCACCCGCGCGACCCGGCCGCTCGATGTGGGCCGCCGCCCTGAGTCTTGTCCTCTTGGTGACCGGTTGGGAGAGCGGGGCCGCCGAGCTGAATTCGGGCACTAGCCCAAGCCAGGCCCTCGACACGAGCCTGCCTCCCGCGGAAATGCACCTGGTCGAGTCCGCGCTCCCCGCGTACGAGCGGGAGATCGATCACGCGGGGATCCTGCGCGGGTGGAACGACGGCGCGTTTCAGCGGGGCCGCGAAATCTACCAGCAGATCTGCCACAGCTGCCACGGCGACCTGGCGCTCCCGGGCTCCATCCCTCTCTCCCTCCGCTTTGGCGAGGGCCGGTTCGCCCACGGGAACGATCCGTTCACGATGTACCGGACGATCACCCGCGGATGGAGGCTGATGGCTCCCCAGGTTCAGCTCGTTCCGCGGGAGAAGTACGATGTCATCCACTACATCCGCGAAGCCTTCCTGCGGGAACACAATCCCTCCGAGTATTTCGAAGTGACCCGCGAGTACCTCGCCAACCTTCCCGCCGGAACTTCCACCGGACCGGCGCCGGTCCGGCGCGAGCCTTGGAAGGACATGGACTACGGGAACTTTCTGATCGGCACCTTCGAGATCACCGACGCCGCCGATCGCTCCGCGCCCCGCCCGAAAGGGAGCCCGCCCGATGATGTCCCGCCGAACGCGAACATCGCCTACAAGGCCATCGCCATCCGGCTCGATCCGGGCGATGGCGGCGTCTCCCAGGGCAATGCGTGGATCGCTTTCGAGCACGACACGCTGAGGGTCGCCGGCGTCTGGACGGGCGACGGCTTCATCGACTGGCACGGGATCAACTTCGACGGCCGCCATGTCGTTCGACCCCGCACGGTGGGCGACCTGCGGCTGGAGACCACGGACGTCCCGGGCTGGGCCAACCCAAACACTGGCACGTTCGACGACCCCCGCATCCGCGGCCTCGACGGACGCCCCTACGGTCCCCTTCCGAGGAATTGGACCCGCTACAAGGGACTGTACCGGGACGGATCCCGCACGGTGGTCACGTACTCGGTCGGAGACGCCACCGTCCTCGAGACACACGACTTGGAATCGACGCAACCCTTCGTCTTCATCCGGACATTGAACCTGGGCAAGTCGACCCGAGACCTCGCTTTTCGCGCCTCCAACACGGGCGCCGACGTCCGGGTCAATGGCCCGTCGGAAATCCGCGTGACGAAGGAGGACGGCTGGGACGTGGTCCGAATTCCCGCATCAGCCACACCCCTCGCGCTGGAAGTCATCCACACGTCCGCCGGGGGGGAGCGCCAAACCCAACCCAGCCGCGATCCTCGCCCGCCACGCGACCTCCGGACCTTCACCACCGGCGGCCCCGCCCGCTGGACGAATACGTTCGACACCGTCGTCGTTCACGGTCCGAGTCACGGCGCCTTCGCGGTCGACAGCTTCCCGCCTCCGTCGCGCGACACCAACCCGTGGAAAAGCTGGATGCGCCTCAGCGGCCTCGATTTCCTTCCCGGCACCGACGCCGCGGTGGTGTGCACCTGGGACGGCGATGTTTGGCGCGTGGATGGCATCACCGGCGGCGGTCCGACCGTGCGATGGACACGCGTCGCGTCGGGTCTGTTCCAACCTCTCGGAATCAAGGTCGTGAATGGCGTGGTGGTGGTTTCGTGCCGGGACCAGCTGGTCCGGCTGCGCGACCTCAACGGAGACGGGGAGACGGACTTTTACGAATGCCTGAACAGCGACCACCAGGTCACCGAACATTTCCACGAGTTCGCGATGGGCCTTCAGGCGGACGACGAAGGCAACCTCTACTACGCCAAGAGCGCAAGGCACGCGCGGCCGCCGCTGGTTCCCCATCACGGAACCCTGCTCAAGGTGAGCGCCGACGGCGCGACGACCGAGATCCTCGCGAACGGATTCCGAGCCGCCAACGGCGTCTGCCGAAACCCCGACGGGTCATTCATCGTGACGGATCAGGAGGGCCACTGGAATCCCATGAACCGCATCAACTGGGTCGTTCCCGGTGGCCGATTCTTCGGCAACATGTGGAGTTACGGCGCCCCCGACGACCCCTCGGATTCCGCGATGGAACCTCCACTCTGCTGGGTCGACAAAGCCACCGACCGTTCCCCGTCCGAACTTCTCTGGGTCGACAGCAACTCCTGGGGCGCCCTCCACGGATCGCTTCTGAATCTCTCCTACGGGTACGGCCGGATCGCCATCGTTCCCCACGAACGAGTCGGCAACCGGGTCCAGGGCGGCGTGGCGATGCTCCCGATCCCGGATTTTCCGACCGGAGTGATGCGCGGGCGATTCCACCCCGGGGACGGAAACCTTTACGTCTGCGGCATGGCCGCGTGGGGCACGGAACAGATGCACCTCCCCGGGGGCTTCTATCGGGTCCGGGCCACCGGACGCCCGGCCCACCTCCCTGTCGGCCTTCGCGCCCACCGGGACGGCATCGCCATCACGTTCTCCGATCCCATCGACGCGACTTCGCTGTCCGCGATGGAGGGACAACCGCCCCCGGTTCAGGTCCGCACGTGGGCGCTGAAAAGGTCCGCCCAATACGGCTCCAAGCATTATGACGAGAAGGAACTGAAAGTCGCCGCGGCCAGGCTTTCCGGAGATTCCAAGACACTCACGCTCACCCTGCCCGGGATCGAACCCGTCTGGCAGATGGACATCCGGTACCGCCTGAAAGGTTCCCACGGCGAACCGGTCGAAGGGGTTCTCCAAAACACCATCCACGTTCTCGCGGACCAGGAACCGTAAGAACCGACCGGGGCCGGCGCCACACGCGAGCCGGGATGGAACCGGTCCAACTAATAAGGGACAGATCTTGTGTCTCGAGGATTCTCTCACGGAGGCACTGAGCCACGGAGATTTGAAGATGGATTCCTTCCCCCTCCGTGCCTCCGCGCCTCCGTGTGATGCCCCTCGGGTTCATGATCCCAATTCGTGTCTGAAATTCGGAGATCGCAACTCACGAGCCCGGATGGAGATCCGGCATCTTCTTGAATCGGTCTAGAGCGCCCGCGCGCCAGTCCGAGCCCAGCCGCCTGGAAGATGACAGCGTGGACAGGGACGGCGTTGGCGTTGGAGTTGGTGTTGGCGTCGGCTCCGGCGGGGGCGCCCCAACCGCGCTTGCCGATGGCGGGGGCGTCGGTTCAACCGGCTTCCCAGGCGGAGGCCCACCGGACGGTTGGGCCGGCCCGACGGGCGCGGGAGCGGCGGCTGTCCCAAAAGTCAGGACGGAAGACCGCGCGACTTCGTGGGGTGGGCTCGGCAAGGTCGGCGAGAGGACCATCCCCGAGGTCGTGGACAACACCGGCGGCGGTTGACTCGTGGAAACCGGGGCCAGCTCGGGCGCGGGCTCCGGCTCCGGCGTCTCCGCGGTCTCGCGCCACCCGATGCGCACGGTGGGGACCGGGCCCACGGCCACCGTCAAACGGCTCAGGACGAGATCGGGCAAGTCCACGGTCCCCGCCAGTTCGACGGCGCGTTGAAGCGCCGCCAGAACGCCACGGACCGCGGGCCGGGAAACCTGGGCGCGCGCCAGTCGGTCGATGGTGGCCGGGTCCGCCGGTTCGACCGCGCGCAGGAGCAGGAGCAACCGCTGTCCGGCGTTGAGACCCAGTTCGAGATCGACCCCGGCGAGTTCGAATCCCGCCTCGCCGAAAACGTCGGTCGCGCCGCGGATCTCCTCCAGAACCTTGAGCAGATGCTCCCCGCTGTCGGCGCGAAGCTCGGTGATGCCGGTCAGGAGTTCGGATCGCAGCTGATGCAACTGACCCACGGTGAGCACGACGTTCTCCCGGAGACGGGCGGCCTGGGCCGGAGCGGCTTCGACAACCTGACGCAATCGGCCCGCCTGCTGGCCGAGCTTCTGGATTCGGGTGACGAGTCTCTGCTTCATGACGGGTTGAATTCAGAAATCGGGATTCAGTTTCGGAGGTGACGGGGGGTCCTCCGGCGGACGCGCGTCGCCCGGAATGCGTTCGGTCTTCGCGAGGACCTGGTGGAAGTGTTCGAGAAAGGCGCGCTCGTTGGTCAGCATATCCTGGGTGACCTCGAACTCGACGGTGCC
>JBFWOK010000278.1:0-5405 GCA_050250555.1 Limisphaerales bacterium | reverse complement strand
CGTTGTTGTTTGTACCTGGATCGAATACGATGAACAGCGCGCTTCCTGATCCGGCCCATTTCCCAAACCGGGATGCTGCCTTCCACCCGATCGCGGCGGGTCGTTCCAGGGACTCCATCAAACCCCCGCTGCTTCGGCAGCCAGCTATTCGGCAGCCTGGGCGAGTTTCGCGATCACATTGAAATCCTCGAGGGTGGTGGTGTCGCCCTTGACCTCGATCCCCGAGGCGATCTGTTTGAGCAGCCGGCGCATGATTTTCCCGGAACGCGTCTTGGGAAGCATCTCGGCGAACCGGATGTCGTCGGGTTTCGCGACGGGTCCGATTTCCTTGCCGACGTGCCGGCGGAGGTCCTCGCGGAGCTCGGGTTTGGCGTGGACGCCGGATTTCAGGGTCACGAACGCGACGAGGGCCTGGCCCTTGAGTTCATCGGGACGGCCGACCACGGCGGCCTCGGCGACGTAAGGATGGGAGACGAGCGCGCTTTCGACCTCGGCGGTTCCGATGCGGTGGCCGGCGACGTTGAGCACGTCGTCGATGCGTCCGACGATCCAGAAATAGCCGTCCGAGTCCTGGCGGCAGCCGTCGCCGGTGAAGTAGCTGTGGGGGACCTCGGTCCAGTAGGTCTGTTTGAAGCGTTCGGGATCGCCCCAGACCCCGCGGAGCATGGATGGCCAGGGTTTGCGGATGACGAGCTTGCCGCCGGTGTTGCGGGGCACTTCCTTGCCCTGGTCGTCGACAACCTCGGGTTGGATGCCGAAGAACGGAAGGGTCGCGGATCCGGGCTTGGTGGGGACGGCACCGGGGAGCGGGGCGATCATGATGGCGCCGGTTTCGGTCTGCCACCACGTGTCCACGATGGGGCAGCGTTTGCCGCCGATGACGTCGTGGTACCACATCCAGGCTTCGGGATTGATGGGTTCGCCGACGGATCCGAGCAGTCGGAGGGATTTGAGGTTGTGCTTCCTCGGCCATTCGTCGCCCCACTTCATGAACGCGCGGATGGCGGTGGGGGCGGTGTAAAGGATCGTGACGCCGTATTTCTCGACGATGCGCCAGAACCGATCGGGTTCGGGCCAGTTGGGGGCGCCTTCGTACATGACGCTGGTGGCGCCATTGGCGAGGGGTCCGTAGACGAGGTAGCTGTGGCCGGTGACCCAGCCGACGTCGGCGGTGCACCAGTAGACGTCGTTGGGTTGGAGATCGAAGACGAGCCGGGTCGTGAGCTTGGCGCCGAGCAGGTAACCGGCGGTGGTGTGGAAGATCCCCTTCGGTTTTCCGGTGGAGCCGGACGTGTAGAGGATGAAGAGCGGCGCCTCGGACTCCAATTTCTCGGGTGGGCAGTCGGAGGTGACGTACTCGAGTTCGCGATGCCACCAAAAATCGCGGCCCTCCTGCATATGGATGTCGTTCTGACACCGGCGAAGGACGAGGACGGCGGTGATCGAGGCGGCGATGGGTTTGCCGGCGGCGTCCTTCAGGTTGAGCGCGTCGTCGACGTTTTTCTTGAGCTGGACGACCGCTCCGCGGCGGAACCCGCCGTCGGCGGTGATGATGAGTTTGGCGCCGCAATCGGCGACACGATCGGCGACGGAAGTCGCGCTGAACCCGCCGAAGACGACGGAATGAACCGCGCCGATGCGGGCGCAGGCGAGCATGGCGATGGCGGCTTCAGGAACGAGGGGGAGGTAGATGAGCACGCGGTCGCCGCGACCGATCTTGTGGCGTTTCAGAACATTGGCGAAGCGGCAGACCTCCCGGTGGAGCTGCTTGTAGGTCAGGGTGCGTTCCTCGCCCGGACGGCCGTCGGAGGCGGGTTCGCCCTCCCAGATGAGGGCGGCCTTGTTGGCGGTGGGAGTGTCGAGCCAGCGGTCGAGGCAGTTGGCGGAAAGGTTGAGGCGTCCGCCTCCGAACCAGCGTGCGACCGGCTCCTTCCACTGGAGGACCTTTTTGAACGGCGTGGACCACACGAGTTCTTCGCGGGCGACGCGGCCCCAGAACTCATCCGGGCGCGTGATGGACTCGCGGTGCAGCTTCCTGTATTGGGCGAGTGACCGGACGTGGGCCGTCGCCGAGAACGCCGGGGACGGCGGGAAAACGCGCGCCTCCTGGAGGATGGAGGTGATCGCCTTGCCTCCGCCACCGGTGGAAGGGGAAAGGGAAGGGGAAGCGGAGGTGGAGGCGGACCTGGCCTTGGCGGCGCTCTTGGATTTCCCGCGGGCCGGCTGTTTCAGTTTCTTGCGCATGGCGGATTTCAGGGGACGTGGCGTGGCGGCAAGAATGTTACGGGCCACGGGACCGGGTCAACGCCGCGGCTCTCACCCTGATCTCCGGATAGGGGCGCCTGGGAGAAAGCGATCCCACCACGAAGGCACGAAGGACACGAAGGAAGCATGATTCGTTCCGGCCTCGGCAATCCGCTACAGGTCAATCCCGATTAGGGACTCGCTTCCGCCTCTCCCTTCGTGCTCTTCGTGCGCTTCGTGGTTTCTTACGCGGGGTTTTGGGTCTCAATGCGGAAGCAGCATGAGACAGGCCCCTACGATCAGCGTGGGGAGGAGGGCGCCAAGGAGCAGTCCGAGGGGGGAGACCCCATCCGGGAAGTATTTCGACAGGATGGATTGGCCGGCGGGATTGGGGGCGTTCGCGATGACGGTCAGTCCGCCGCCGGCGACGGCGCCCGCGACGACGGCATGCTTCATCGAATCGGAAAAGCCCGGGACGAGCGACGCGAGGTAGGTGATCGCGGCATTGTCGTTGAACGCGGTGAGCGTGGTCGACATCGCGAAGAGGGGCCACTCGCCGAGGCCGCCGAGAGTCGGGGCGATCCACCACTGCTGGAAGCCGCCATGGACGACGAGGCCGGCGAGGAAAAATCCGACGAGGATGGGGCCGCGGAGGTCGAGCTTCGACTGGAAATCCTCGGTGGCGGTGTAGAACGCGAGGAAGAAAAGGAACCCTCCGATGAGGAGCACGGGGTGGTGGGCCGAGAGGACGGTCCAGGCCATGGCGAGCAGGTGGGTGACGGTCACCCAGGCCGGGACGGGATGCGAAGCCGCGACCGACTGTTCCTGCTTCAGCTGCTCGGTTTCCCAAGCACTTGCAAGTCCGACGAACTCCTTTCGAAGCAGGAGGTAGACGAGGACATTGGCGATCACGATGCCGACGACGGCCTGCCAGCCGAAGTGAGTCGCCATGAACGGCGTGTTCCAGCCCCATTTGCCGGCCACCATCAGGACGGGCGGGGCGGCGAAGTGGGTGAGGGTGCCACCCACCGAGATGTTCACGAAAAGGAGGCCAAGCGTGGCGTAGGCGAGTCGGCGCGGAGGATCGAACCGGTAGAACTGCCGGCCCAGCAGCATGGCGGCGATGGTCATGGCGCCCGGTTCGGTGATGAGCGAACCCAGGACCGGGCCGACGGTGAGGATCGAAAACCACCACGCCACCGGTGTCCCCCCACCGAGGGATGAAACCGCCTTCAGGGCGCGCTCGGCGAATTCCAGGACGGGCCGGGTGGAAGCCAGGGCCATGATGACGACGACGAAGAGGGGTTCGATGAAATGAACCCGATGTTCCAAGTAGCTGATCGCCGCGTCGGATCCTTTGCGGATCGCCAACGCGACCAGCAGTGGGACCACCCAAAGGCCGAAGACGGCCTCCACCTCACCCAGGAAATGCAACAGCCGGCCACCGACGGAGATGGTCTCCGTCGGCGCCGGCAACCCGGCTTTCTCGGCCGCTTGGACGGACTCCCACCAGCGCGCCTTGTGGGTCTCCTCGATGTGATGGGCGATGTTCCGGAACTTGGTTGCGAGGAAGGTGTGGAAGATGGCGCCGAAGAAAAGCAGGGTGGCGAGCAGGTTGAACGGTTCCACCTCCACCCGGTGGCGCAGGATGGCGCCGATCGACCCAAGGTTCGCATCCCCATAGCTTTCCAACGGGGGCGGAAAATCGGCGGTCGCCGAGGACGCGGGAGCCGCGGCCCACAGGCCGACCGGCATCAGAAGGATGACGAACGCGACAAGCTTGGAAACCATGGCCGGTGCAACCTTGCCGGTGGTGGCGCGGCCGGCTCAAGAAGGCTTTCCGGAAACGGCTGGAATTCACCCACGCTTCAACCTTCCGGACCGGGGCGGCCCTCAGTCACCCGAGCGGATGGTCCACGCACCCAGCTTCGACTTCCGGGTGAATTCGGCGTGACCGTCGCAGAAGCTGGCATTGAAACCCGCGTTGTGACGCTTCGAAACATGCCCCGACGTGGCATTGACTCGGTCGGGCGAATTGTAGAGGTACGCCATGCCAAAGCCCGCGTTGTGCCAGGCGTCCGTCTGTTCGATGCGCCAGATTTCGAACGTGTTCGTGTTGCCGTCCACGATCGCGATGGATCCCGTGGGATCCTGGATCTCGGACAGTGGCCGGCTCGGGTTGTTCCAATTGTTGATGAACGGTCCCGGCGCATTCACCCAAAGGGCCCGGCCGCTCTCGGGATAGGCGCCGCCGCTGGCGTTGCAGACGTAGTCCTTGATGAGAGGCTTCGGAGTGTTGGGAGGACGGAGCTCGGACCAGGATCCGTGGGGGCGCGCGCTGGGGCAGCTGTAGACGGGTTCGTTCTCGATGTAGGGCCGGCAGAGGTCCTGCCACCAGAACAGCTGCTGCTGTCCGGGCCAGGTGTACGCGTACCCGTACGGCATGAAATCGTTGTGGTCGCTGGCGTACATCATCGTCGCCAAGCCGATCTGCCGCATGTTCGAGAGACACACCGTCTGGCGTCCCTTGGCCTTGGCCTTGGCGAGCGCCGGAAGAAGCATGCCCGCGAGGATCGCGATGATCGCGATCACGACGAGCAATTCGATGAGGGTGAAAGCCCGCTTGCGAAGGCGGGCGCGTGGCGGCGGGATGGGTGTCCGTTCCAAAGGGGTCCGGGCTTCAGCGGGTCCAGCGCGTCGCGTGTTCCTGCATCCAAACGACGTCGCGGTTGTTCGGCGAACCGATGTTCAACGGCCGATCGCTCTTGGCGATGGACGGCTTCGTCCGCCCGTCCTTCCACTGATGAATCTCCGAATGGCCGTCGGCAAACGCCAGGCCCGCCGCGCCATTGTGGTAGCTCGCCGGGTAGTCCACGATTTTGAGCGCTGATCCCTGCACGGCCTGCCCTTGTTCCCTCCAAAAGCCCGCCATGTCCACCACGAAGTAACCGTCGTTGATGCTGTCCTCCCGTTCGTCGACGAAGACGAACGTGCCGGACGGACCCGGATCATTGAAGTCCCCGAGCTTCAGGAAGCACTTCCAGCCCGGCGACGTCGCCGGAACAACGGGATCCCATCCGGGTCCGCCGACCCAGTGGAGCATCGAAACGCTGCGGATTCTGGGAACCGTCTGGCCCGCCTGCGGCCCGCGGGTCGCCTTC
>JBFWOK010000277.1:0-5480 GCA_050250555.1 Limisphaerales bacterium | reverse complement strand
ATTGCATCATCTTGTCGTAGACCACTATTCTTCCCTCAGGTGAATAGTCGGGATTCATCACGAACGTATCGCGTTCCGATATCAGGGGATGCGCAAGCGGTGACGCAGGTAGAGTCGGTAATGCGGCAAGTACGGCAGCAGGGGAACCACGGGGAGCAACCGAGAGAACATAGGCGGGTGGTTCCCGCGGGATTGTGAATGAAAACGCGGTGTCGGCGACGAAAAGAAGGTCGCCTGCGTTGTTGATACTTAGTGCTGGCCCTAGAGTTGTGTACGGTCCTATACCGGTCCGCGGCGTTCCACCCGCAAAGTCGTCAATCAACGTGGTCCCCATGAGCGGGCGCGGGCTTTCGGAAACCCGGTCTGGGTGTGCGAGGTTAATCCCATACGTATAGATCGACCCGCCGGTGCACTCGAACCGAAAGGCGGTTGCGAAGGCGCACCACATGGCATCGCCGGAATCCACGGGTCCGATGAGGTAGGCGACTTCGTCGTTGTCGTTGATTTGGACTCCAAATCCTTGAATGGCATCAAGAGTCGGATTGAGTTCGCGCAAACCTTCGCCGACGCGTTTCAGCATGATGGTGCTCTTCTCCGGCGTCATTGCACCGAAGGCTATAGTTCCGCGGTTATTGATGGATATTCCGGGTCGTATTGCGGTGATACCGAGCTCGCCCTTTTTCGCTACCAGTTCGAGACTGGCCTGGGGTATCTCCGCGTCGGACGCGACTACGAGTGCCAATATCGCCGCGATGGCTGGTCCACCTACACCTCGCAGGCCGCGATATAGGTGGCGCCCCCGCGGGGCGGTCTGGCGGTGGCGGAGCTGGGATGTCTGGTCCGGGAACGGGGCGTTGGTGGCGATTTTCGACCTCATGATTTTGCGGGGCTTCGGTTCGCGTCGGGCCGGTCGGTTTCCCACCGGGGTTCGGGCGTTTCGGGCGGGTCTCGGCGACGGGGCGGCGGACGCGGGGATCCGTTCCCGTCTGACGGGTTCCTGGCGGGGCCCCGCCGCGATCCGGGGTCTCCCACCCGTCGCTCATGGCATCGTCGGTTTCTGAAACCGAAACCGAAGTTCCGGGCGACGGTGACATGAAACCTTCGGGAAGAGTCAGGTGGCGCGAAACCCTGGGGGCCCACGCTTCGAAGCACATCTTTTGCTCTGGCACCCACTGGGCAACGGCATTCGGCGTAGGTCCCGAGTTGCTCTGATTCCGGCAACGAGGTGTTGACGAAGGTCATGATTTCACTTTGTCCCGGGCGGATCGACGCGCTTGAGGAGGATGCGGGCGTTCGGGGCGTTGGAGACGAGGTCGTCGCAGCGCCAGCCGTCCTCCTGAAAGTAAAGGAATCGAATGCGAAAGAGACGGGGTCGGCCGGGGACCGACAGTTGGAACACCTGGCCGTTGGTCAGCCCCGGCTCGCTGAAGGGGAGGTCGGGGTAGCCCAGCCGATCGCCGAAGACCCGGACCCGCATTGCGCGGGCCAGCTCGGGCGGGGCGTTGGTCAGTTCTAGCCGCACCCATCCCGGGGCTCGTCGAAAATCGTCGCAGTCGAAATTCTTGGTGCACCGCAAGGTGTCGGTGTTGTCAAAAGGAACCTCCACCACACCGTCGCGCCAGTTGCTCGATTCGAAATGGCCCGTCAACCAGTTCATCGCGACGAGATACCCCAGCGCCACCGCCAACGGCACGGGAAGGAATCCGAAGAAGGCCGCTTGCCAGGGATGGCGCCGCATCCACTTGAGGGAACGCGCGACGATTCCCACGGGCCGAGCCCGAACGGCGCGACCGGCCAGCCAATTGTCGAGGTCTTCGGCCAACTCCCGGGCGCTCTGGTAGCGTCCGTCCGGGTCCTTGACCAGGCACTTCATGCAGACGGTGGCCAGATCGCGATCCAGGACCGTGCCGTCGGACCGTTTCGCGGGGAGAGGCGGAGGGTCCTCGCGCCGTACGGCTTCGAGAATGGCCAGCGGACTGGCGCCGGCGAACGGCCTTCGGCAGCTCAGCAGTTCATACAAGACCGCTCCGAGGGCCCAGACGTCCGATTGAATGGACACATCCCTGCCGGCCGCCTGTTCCGGCGACATGTAGGCGGGCGTGCCCACGAGTTGCTCCGTCCCCGTCAGGCTGTCGTCGGACGTCGACCAACGCGCCAGTCCGAAATCCGCGACCAGCGGTTCGCCGTCTCCGTCGAGGAGAATGTTGCCGGGCTTCAGATCCCGATGGATTAGGCCGCGCTGATGGGCATGATGAACGGCCCGGGCCACTTTGCCGATGAGTTCCGCGGCCTCGCGCGGCGACGGCGATGCGCGCTGAAGTCGGGCTGCCAGGCTGCCGGCAGCCAGGTAACGCATCGAGAAGTACGGGCTGCCCTCGTGTTCGCCGACTTCGTAAATCGGCACGATCCCGGGATGGTCCAATCGAGCGACGGCTTCGGCCTCGAGTCGGAAGCGCGCCTGGGCGACCGGCCCCGCCATGGCGCCGCCATGAAGCACCTTCACCGCGACTTCGCGGCCGAGGGACCGTTGCCGGGCTCGCCAGACCGTCGCGGCGCCCCCGGACGCCATGCTTTCGATCAGGTCGTAATCACCGAAATAACGCACGGATCCTCCCATGGGCGCTTCCGGACCGGCAGACCCTGGCGCCGACGGTGCCAGGGCGAGGCGCAGGGCGCAGGCGACGCATTCGGCTTCCCCGGGGTCCATCGGGGCCCCGCAACAGCCGCAACGCCCTTCGATGGGGGTCGGTGTCGGGTTCGACATGTCCTGCGGACCACGCGATAGGTCTCGCCTCTTCCCAAACAGCGGTGTCGGCGCCCGGTGACAGGATTCTTGACGGGCTTCGCTTCGCACGGTCACCCCACCCCACCCCATCCCATCGCGGCCAGGATCAACCGGCGTCGCACTCCTTGATCACAGCCTCGGCTTCGCGGATGTGAAGTTCGGTGATCAGCCAGTCGTGCCAGCTCGAAAGGAGATCCTCGGGATCGGCATTGGGATCACTGTCCCGGATTTCGATGGCGCGTCGGACGGATTCCCTGGCTTCGTCCAGGGCGCCAAGGCGCGCCTGAGCCATGGCAAGAACCGCGCAGGCTTGCGCATCGCGCAACCCGGCCTTTGAAGGGCCTGTGTTGCCCAGGACCTTCTCCATCCACTCAACCGCCTCGCTGTACCGACCCTGGCGCAGGACGAAAAGTCCGCGGGCGTGCTGGGCGTAGGGGAGAAACATGTGCGTCTCGAGTTCCCGCAAAGCAAAGCCCGTCCAGCGGTCCAATGGCGCCTGATCGACGTTCGGGATAGGCATCAGCAATCCCGCCTTGGCCACTCGATTCGCGACGTTGGGATCGGGTGTATCGAGGAACGTGCCGACCATGCGCCGGTAAAGTTCCAGGTAGCCGGCTTCGTCCCCGATCTCGAGGAGGAGCGGCGCCAATTGGAGATAGTCGAAGTGGTTCCCGGGTTCGAGTTCGAGGAGCTTTCGGAAGTCGTCGGCAGCCGCCTCGAATCGGCCCCGCCGCGCGTGAACCCGCGCCCGAGTCCGCAGCAGGTGAACCCCCTCGGGTGTAACGCCGACCCCGGGAGGCAGCAGCTTGCCCACTTCGAGATCCGCCGCGTCATACTTCCGCGCTTTCAACAGCGTGTCGCACAAGAGGTAGAGCGTGTCGGCGACGCGGGGATGAGTCGGTCCGAGCAGTTCAATGCGGAGGGCGAGCGCCTCGCGGATCGGGACTTCGCCCTCGCTCAGCTTCCATTGGTTGGCCAGGAGCATTCCATAGTCGGCCAGCTGGTCGGCCACCTGAGGATGCTTGCCGAGGGCCCTTCGAGTGGCCTGGAGCGCCTCCTGGTACACCGGCAGCGAGTCCGCGTATCGCTCGATTCCCTGGGCATGGATGGATTGCGCGAGCCCGTGAAGGGCATCCGCGGCCCTGGGATCATCGGGCAGACCCAGCCGTTCCCAAAGCGCGCCGGCTTCCCGGAACGTCGTCTCGGCTGATCGTGGGCGATCGCGAAGCAGGAGAATCCGACCCAGCTCCGCCAAGGATTCCGCGACGGCCGGCAGGGATTCGGGCCCGAGCCGCCGGAGCAAATCGAGCGCCTCGCGCGCGGTCGCCTCCGATTCGGGAAGTTCCCCGGCGCCGGCAAGCGCCCGCGCGAGAGCGCGAAGGGAGGCGGCCCTGTCGGCGGAAGCGGTGCCGTCGATCGAAGTTGCCTGAGGCCTCAACGCGACCGCCCGACGCGCCATTTCAACCGCTTTTGGATACTCGGCGAGATCGGTCAGAACCCGGCTGAGCGTCGTGCTGAGATCGGCCTCGACCTCGGGTTGGGCTTTCAGATCCTCCCGGAGGCTCCGGCTGGTCTCGTCGAGGATTTCGCGGAGCAGGGCTGTGTCCCGACCGACCGCGACCGCGGGCCCGACGCCCTGAAGCATGCGGGTGAGGAAATCGGCGACTTCCCGGCTGCGGGTCGCCGCCTTTTCGGCGGCCGCGCGGAGACTCGATTGTTCTGATTCCGCACGATCCGCGCGCCGCCGCGCCTGGCGTTCCAGGTGGAGTGACCACGCGCTCACCGCGAGACCGATCATCAGGGTGAGGCATGTGGTGGCCGCCGCGGCGAACGCCAGCCGGTGACGGCGCACGAGCTTGTTGAGCTGGTACAACCCGCTGGGAGGCCTCGCGCTGACCGGTTCGTGGGCCAGGTAACGCTCGAGATCGAGGAGCAGACCGTTGGCGGTCGGATACCGGCGCGAACGGTCCTTTTCCAACGCGCGCATGACGATCCAGTCCAGGTCCCCGCGCAGGGCGGCCGCCAGAGTCCGCGATTCCAAACCGCGCCTGGCCGCGACCTCGGCCGGATCGAGGCCCGACTGCGTCACGGCCGCGCTGGGCCTGGGCGGATCCACTTCGCGCACCTGCCGGAGGAGTTCGTCGAAGGGCAGTCGGCGCGATGCGCCGGGCCCCAGGGGAACAACGCCCGTGAGCACCTCGTAAAGGAGGACCCCAAGGCTGTAGATGTCACTCCGGGTGTCGACGTCGGTGTCATTGAGTTCCGCCTGCTCAGGCGACATGTACTCGGGAGTCCCGACAATCGCACCGAGCTGCGTGAACAGCGTTCGTTCGGCAAGCCGCTGGTTGATGGCCTTGGCGACTCCGAAGTCGATCACCTTGGGCACGGACCGGCCGTCCAAGGACGTGACGAGGACGTTGCCGGGTTTGATGTCCCGATGGATGACCCCTTTTTGGTGGGCGTGCTGAATGGCCGCGCAGACGGCCATGACGAGGCGAAGGCGGTCGGCGATGGGGAGGCGTCGCGTGTCGCAGAATCGGGTGAGCGGTTCCCCTTGCACCCATTCCATGACGAAATAAGGACGGCCGTTCCGGGTGGAGCCTGCATCGAGCACCCGCGCGATGTTCGGATGATCCATCAGCGCGAGCGCCTGGCGTTCGGCGTCGAACCGGGCGAGGACCTGGGTGGAGTCCAG
>JBFWOK010000276.1:0-5565 GCA_050250555.1 Limisphaerales bacterium | reverse complement strand
GGTCTCACAACCCTGAAACTGCCGGTCGGAGAGAACCTTAATTTTGCGGTACCGATTAACTCCGCCCGGGGACTTCTTGCCCTTGAGTCCCGATGGACTTGAGCGGAGCTGTCGGCGCGCTTCCCTTCTACATCGATTGATTCCGCGGCGACGCAAACCTCAGCGCAGGGTGGGACAAGCGACGCCGCGCGCCTCGATGGGTTGTTGCGCACCTCCGAACTACAAATCGAGCGAGTGAGCGACACGGTCTGGAGCACTTCGTTCGAAGGTGACCACCTCGCCTCGGTGGACGTCCTCATCACGCTGGGAGACGGAGTGCTGTACGTCATGAGCACCATAGAAGAAGGGAGCCAACTTACTGCCGCTCAGACAGACGCGCTGTTGCGTCTCAACTTTGATATGAACTACGCAAAGGTCGGCGTAGATGACGACGGGGATCTCATCGCCCTCAACGAAGCGGAATTGCGGTTGATTGACGCACAGGCGCTGGAGACCATCGTGAATGCTGTGGCGACCGTGGCCGACGATGCTGCCGAGGCTCTTAAGAGCACAACCACGTCGAGCATTGAGGATGAGGTCCTCACGGAATTGGGTGGTATCCGGCTCAGACGACCCGCAGAACTCCGACTTTTGCAGGGACGGGCGACCGTCCGCTACGAGAGCACATCCTGGCGGGTGATGAGTGAGGAGGAGTTGGTCGGCGATCAAAGTCCCAATCAACGTCAAGACACCGGATTCTCACGTGATGGTCTTGCGCATGCCGATGGCGATCTTTGGTTCATGGTCGTCTCCGAGCGCATCGAGATTCCCGTCGAGAAGATGCCGGACATAGGACTTCAAAACGCTAGAAGCATGGACCCAGATGTGATCGTCACCCGGCGGGGCTCCCGAACGGTGAACGGGCGTCGCATGTTGTTTCAGGAAATGGAAGGAACGTTCAATGGAATTCCATTGACCTTCGTCGGTCACTACTACAGCAGCCCGATCGGGACATTCCAACTGCTGGGATGGACAGGTAGGAACTTGATCGACGAGAAGCGCGACGAGCTCGATCAATTGGTCTCTGGCTTCACTGAACACTAGAGTCCGCCGTTCCTCAGGCCTGCGCGAGAGGACGAGCCGATAGGCGGAAAAGGTACAGGGGTGAGCCGTGATTTTCTATGGGTCTGACGGGCGCCTCGTCAATCTAGGGTTTGTGGAAGAGCGCCAGTGCGACACCTGCGGCAAGGTCCAGCCGTTCGGTCTCACACTCGCTTACAAGTACATTCACGTGTACTGGGCTTTTCGATGGGTCGTGAAGAGGCAGTATTGGCTGACATGTCCTGTTTGTCAGAAGGGATGGGAACTGGAACGGCAGAAGGTGGAGGCGGGTTTCAGCAAGTCACCAGTTCCCTTGTGGGACCGATACGGCCTGGCCGCATTGGTTCTTGCGGTCGCACTTGGAATTGCCTACATCATTTCACTGGAGGCCGACAGGGGGGGCGACGGAACTATAGCCACCGCAGGGAGCCTCGGCGCGTTCCAAATCAGGGTGGGCGACTGTTACAACGATGATGGCCCCTTGTCAGCAACGGACCAAGCCGAGATTACCGAAGTATCGAGCGTTCCCGCGGTGCCCTGCTCCGAGCCGCACGACAACGAAGTTTTTGCTCTTCTGCCTGCCAGCCTGACAAACTATCCCGGACGCCAAGAGATGGCCGACCTCTCGGATGCGATGTGCTTGGAGCGATTCGAGGACTTCGTTGGCCGAGACTATGACAGCTCTTCCCTCGCGATCGCGACCATCCATCCGACCGAAGAGTCTTGGCGTGAGAGAAATGATAGGGAAGTTGTGTGTGCTGTCTTCCACATGGAACGAAGGAAGCTCTCTGGAACAATGAGAAATAGCAACTTTTGAGTCACCGAGAAGTGTCGCTCCTTTTCATCGGTTACGCCAAGAACCGCTCTCGGGCCGATCGGCGGCAACGAAGACCATCACTAGGCCAACAATCAGATCACCGCAGGGCCGCTTTTCTTCTGGTTGATTTGCCGGAAACCATGAATGCAGCTTCCTCTCGGCGACAGGCTGTTCGATTTCGTTATTCAGGTCTTCATCGTGACCTGGGCCATCGGCTGGGTGGTCGCGCTCGTGGTAATGACGCTACAGTGGGCGTTTCCCAGGCGAGCCTTCGCGCTGGAACGAGCGCTGCAATCGACGGGAATCCTGCTCGGTCCGATTCTTAAGTACACAGGCCTGGCCGCCCTTGCTCTATTGGCTCTCCGTCTTGTTGCAAGTTGGCTTGGATGGGCGCCCCCCGTACCGCCGGGAAATCCGGGCGACTACAACCCGAGAGGTTGACAGTCGCGTCTCTCGATCCCCTTGCCGATGTTCAGCTATTTCTGGGCGCGGGTTGTCGCGATCGTGATGCTTCTGGCCGCCGTGGGTCCATGGCCCTACGATTACTTCACTCTGCTGCGACTTGTAGTTTGTGCCGTCACCGCCTTCGGTGCGTACCGGGCCTATGAGCATCGCCAGACCACTTCAACTACGTGGCGAACGAGACAGCAAGGCTGGGTATTGGCACTTGCCGTGATCGCATTCCTGTTCAATCCGCTTGTTCCGATTCACCTTGAACGTGGCACCTGGATGGTGATCGATGTCAGCGTTGCGCTCGTACTAATTGCCGATGTCCGGAGAGATGTCGCGTGAAGTGAGGATCCCGTGACCGGCGCGCGTCAAATCAAAGTTCGCGCCTCACGGGGCCTTCCCATCCGAAAGGGGATCGTCGATGTTCTGCGAGGAATGTGGCGCACAGCTCTCCGACCGCGCAAAGTTTTGCCCGTCTTGTGGGACTCCCCGCCCGGCGCCAGTCGGTAGAACACCTGAACCAGCCGGACACGACCGCAAAGCTCCGTCTAAACTAGCGCAGCCGACGACCGTTGCTGCAGCGCCTGTGTCGACAGGGCACCTCACGTGCCCCCGTTGCGGACTCTTCAGTCCGACTGAGTCGACTCGGTGCGATTGCGGTCACCAGTTCGGGCGGCCTGCCGGAGCGGGACCGGCGATCAGCGCACCGCGGTTCGGCGCGGGTGCGTTGGGTGGCAGCAACGGACTTGACATCAGCGACACAAGAGACTTCCGAGACCTCGGGGGAATATCCGCGCTTCTTAAGTGCAGTCTCGCGGTCTACATGGCTGTTGCGGCCGTCGCTCTCTGGTCTGGGTGGCTCGAAATCCAGCTCCTGCAGCGAGCCGCAGACGGGACCGCGGTGTCTGAGGCCGAGGCCGCCGTGAGCGATTCCCGTCAGGCGTTTCTCGGCGGATTGTATTTTGTCGTCTTCATGGTCACCGGTGTGTTGTTCCTGCGGTGGACCTACCTCGCGAATCGGAATGCGCGCGGACTGGGTGCGACTGGTATGCAGTTCACACCGGCCTGGGCAGTCGGCTGGTACTTCATTCCGTTTGCAACACTATGGAAGCCATACCAAGCTCTCAAGGAGACGTTCAAGGCTTCGCACCCCGATTTTGTCGAGAACTGGCGAGAGGCGCCACATCCCACGATTTTGTCTCTGTGGTGGGCGCTCTGGCTTATGGCGAACTTCATCGGCCAAGCGGTTCTCCGGACGGCGTTGCGCGCCGAAACGATCGAGGAACTCCTCGTATCCTCATGGATTACGTTCCTTTCAGACGGCCTCGACCTGCCGCTTGGAGTCGTCGTATTGGTGATCGTCCGAAAGCTTCAGAGCTGGCAGTCCGACAAGCGCCAGCGGATTGGACGCGCACGTTCGTCCCTTCATGTGACTAGATAACGCCGACGCAAGGGGCCACGATCTCTAGGTGGCCCAAGCTTCGGAAGGGCCTATTGACCCGTTGCGGATTACGCACAAAGCGGTTCGTATCCCCTACCCGGACCAAGGAACGATTCTCTGAAAGGCCCTCCCATAGGCCCTCGCCACCTGAGGTCGGGTCAATTCAAGCGGACGCACGAGAGGCAGCCGCCATCAGAGTGCTGGCACCGACGGCTGGGATGCGCTGTGCATTGCGCCGGCCGGTGCGGACGCGACGAGCATGAGAACGACAAGAGCCATCAGATAGGTCTTCATGCGCTCATCTCCAATCGGGCGTGATTCAGGCCAGTGTGGTCGTGCTCTGAATGCCAACAGGCCGGCACCTGCGGCTGCCTTCTGCTACTCGGGCTGCGCGGTCGTGGCCCATCCCCTTCCGGCCAGCCAACCGCCCGCCAAGAGCCCGATCACAAGTGAGAGCATGGCCAGGAACTGCGCGGTGAACGGCAAGTGAACGTGAATCACGGCCCATCCGACCAACCCTGCCATGACGAGGGCGAGGCCGACTCGGTGCCGATCAATTCCCAGTCGCCCCGCTAGCCCCCATCCGACGGGGATCCCGACGACCAGACCGCGCAGTGACGCCGAGAAGCCGAGGGCTGCGGGAATGGACTGGGCAGGTATTTCCTGCGGTCCGTACTTGGCAAGGAGGTGCAGATAGCCGCGGAGATCCTGAGGAGACGGACCGTAGAACAACGCATAGATGACGTTCGTCACAAAGGCCAGCTCGAAGCTTAGGAGCAGCACCACCGCGCAAGTCACCAGGGACAGACTCGAAGGCATCAAGCGACTGGCCCATGCCTGTGGTTCCCAGAGAAGAGTGCCGACGACCTGCCACCAGAGCCACAGCCGGGAGCGACCCGCCTGGAACTCCTCCATCAAATCCCCCCTGAGCGGGGCCTTGTCGGGAAGCAAGCAGTCGAGGATCGCGAGCGCCAAGCAAGGCGGGCGGCGAAGAGTCACGCTGCACCTCCTTCGAGTTCCGGGACGTCGGTCCACAGTGACACCAGAGCCTGACGTGTCTGCCTGATCGCACGAAGGCCTCGCGGCGTGACACGGAAGTAGCGACGCGCCCGTCCGCCTCGTTCAGGCGTTGGATCGCCCACGTAGGAGCTCACGAGTCCGCGGTCCTCAAGACGGTCAAGTGCTGTGTACACCGCGCCGATGACCACACCCCGCCCCGCCGTGTGCTCGATCTCCCGCGCGATCGGCACACCATAGGCCTCCTCCACGCGCAGGATCGCCAGAAGAATCATCAGCTCGAAATCGGTGAGCAGTTTGCGTTTCATAACTTCTTAAATTATGAATAATATAGCAACGGAAGGCAAGCTGCCGGCCGTCTCAGTGGACGACGCGAACGTTCGGCGTCGACGGTTTTCAGCCCCGGGAGGTCACATTTCGTCGCACGGAGCCAACGGACCGGCACGTCAGCTCTGCTTGAGGAGATTGGTGACACCGTGAGGGGCGTGCATTCGCACCTGGCCCTCGCGCAGACACGCACACTCGGTGGCATCTACGACCAGTCGATGAAAGGCATCCCATTCATCCGCCTGATTCGCGACGTCTCATCCCAGTCTCAACGCGACCAGCGGATCCAGTCTTGTCGCGCGACGGACTGGCACGAAAGCGGCCACCGACACCAGTCCAAGAATGACCATCGGGACGAGCATCAGTGTCACTCCATCGACGGGACTGGTGCCATACAAGAAGGCCGACAGCGCCTGAGCGCTCATCAGTGCCA
>JBFWOK010000275.1:0-5640 GCA_050250555.1 Limisphaerales bacterium | reverse complement strand
CGGGTGACCTTGATCTGGCCGAACAACCAGATTCAGAAGCAGTGGCTGGAGGTCACCGTGCTGGCCACGGCGAACACGGGATTGGCGGTTCCGGACACGTTCTATTTCGGCAACGCGATTGGCGAAACCGGCGATTCCACGCTCAACGCGATCGTGGGTGGCACCGATGAGTCCGCCATCCGCGCTCATCCGAAGGGTGTGCTCAATCCGGCGCCGCTGAACGATCCTTACGACATCAACCGCGACCGGTTGGTGGGCGGCACGGATGTGTCGGTCATGCGCGCCAATTCAACCGGGATCACGACCGCCCTCCGCCTGATCCAGTTGGGTTCGGGCGATCCGGTCCCCGTGACGACCGATCCGCCCCTATTGTCCGCGCCTCCCGCCCATGCGGGTTGGGAAGCGGAATCACCGGCTCAAAGCGATTCACGATGGTCCGTGCAGGCGCGGGGAACGGGGTCCGCCCGCGTACTGCTCGGCCGATTCCGGTGGGAGGGCGTCGACGCGGGACCGTTCCGTGTTCAGGCATCATCGGGGTTGGGCGAGCCCTGGCACGACCTGGATCCCCAGCCGCGCATGGTCCGGGACGGGACGACCTACGTTTTCGAGTTCCCGATGGCCGACCATGGTCCCCATCAGTTCTTCCGGATTCTCGCTCCCTCGGAATAGAGGGGTGGACGCACCCGAACACCTTTCCCGCAGCCCAACTCAACTCACTCCGACGCATCTCCACCCATCCCAAGCCCCATTCGATCATGAAACGAACACCCCATACTTCGACAAGCGCGGGCACCGTGACCGTGAGCCGCCTTCCGATCCTGGTTTCAGCGCTCGTTGCCCTCGGAATTGGCGACGCTTCGGCCGCGCTTTTTCTGATCGCCGGCGACCATGAACTTCAACCCAACCTGGCCGGTCAGCCCCTGACCCTTCACGTGAGCAACACGGGCACGGCGGTGCACGTGGACACGTTCACGCTCTTCGCCGCGATTGGTGGCGGTGGACCTTCTCTGGGAGGCCCGGCGGTTCCTGTGATCACCGACGCCGATCTGCACACGGGAACCGCGTTCGCGCCCAACTTTTCGAGCGAAGTCTTTCAGGAAGCGCTGCCGTCCGGGTTTGCCTTGCTCTACGTCACGACGGCGGTGTCGGGGAGCACGGTCTCCATCCTGCCGGGGGTGAACCCGCTCGGAACCGTGATCGTGGACACCACCGGGTTCGACGTTTCCGACGGTCCGTGGACGTTGCGTCTTGGGATGGATATCGACGGTCTCGGCTTCGTCAGCAGCGAGTATGTCCTGGGTGGATCCGGAGTGGCGGCGACGTTGCTCGACGGAACAATCACAATGGCCGCGGTACCGGAGCCTTCCCAAGTCGCGCTCGCTGTCGGCGTCGGGCTGATTGGTCTTGGGATCTGGCGGCGGTCGCGCCGCGCCTGACCCGGCTCACTCGCTCACTCACTCCCTCACTTACGGGGCCACGGAGAATCGTTCCTCGTCCCGATGGACTTTCCCGTGAAGGTCCCGGGTCCGGACTTCGATCTGATGTCCACCCGCGCCAAGGGTGGGCATTCGCGTCTTCCAAAGGTGGGGAGAGAGGATCGGAGCCCCCATTTTTCGATACGGAGGAATGGTCGGGGGATTGGCTTCCTCGGCGAGTTGACGGGCGACGTAGGAAGGGTCGTGTTCCTTGACCTTTTCGAGGCGGATCCACGGCCCGCGGCCGTCGATCCGGCAGTCGACGGTGGACCGTTCGGAGCCGTTGAAGACGTTGACGTGGATCCAGTTGGTGGACGCGTTGGCGGTGGTCAGGACGGTGGGAAGGATGATGTTCATCTGCTTCGACGCGGGCATGCCGGCGGCTTTGAAGGCGAGTGATGCGCGTCTGCCATTGAAGGTGACGACCGCGTAGCCGTTGGGGGCGCCGTCGCGCATGGTGGCGTGGGGGATCCCCGCGGCGTTGGGAGCGCCGGTCCACCAGCTGCCGCAGGCGGTCACCGTCACGATATGGTGGTGGGGCTCCGGACCCATCCATCCGTCCTCCCGGGTGATGAACCGATGCTCGTGCCAGTGTGTATGGCCCGAGATCGAGAGCGTGTAGGGGCGGTTCTCGATGAGGCGGAAGAGTTCGCCGCGGTTCCCCACATTGTGGAGTGGGATGTGCATCAGAAGCACGACGAGCTGGTTCTCCGGAACCAACGCCAGGTCGTTCCTCACGAATTCGAGTTGGCGCGCGTCCAATCCGGCGGTGTAGGTCCCGGTCCCTTCGGGCTTCGCGCCGCCCCATTCGACATCATCCAGGGCGATGAAATGCACCGGACCGTGGTCGAACGAGTAGTAATTCGGGCCGTAGAAGCGGGTGAAAGTTTCGTTGGCGGCGAGGTCATTCGGCACATCGTAGTTGTGGTCGTGGTTTCCGATCACGTTCCACCAGGGAACACCGATGAGCGCCACCGCCGCATTGTGCGGTTCGAAGACGCCTAGATCGTCGAAGACGACGTCCCCGAGTGTGACGCCAAACGCGGCGTCGGTGCCGACCAACTCGGGCACCACGGAGTCGCGGAAGTAGTTCACTTCGCGGATGTCGCGCGGCTGGGTGTCCCCCATGAACACCGCCTTGAACGTGCGGGGCTCGGATTGCCGCCTTAGGGGAAAATCGATCGAGGCCGGTAGCGGGCCTGTGGGATCGACACCGGGGAATTTCAGGGTGCGCGGCGCTCCGCCGGGTCGGTGGACGTAGAAGAACCGGGGGAGTTGATGGTGATTGACCGGCGGCATCCAGCCGCGCGGCTTGATGACGAAGAAGACCGTGTCGTCGTCGACCGGAAGTTCCCAGCGCCCTTCCTTGTCGGTGACCGTGATGTCCCGTTGATTCGACACCCGGACCCCGGAGAGCCCGCGTTCACCCGCGTCCCGAACGCCGTTTCCGTTGCGGTCGTCGAAGACCGTTCCGCGGCCGACCGAGGCGCGGGCCGCGGCGGTCCCGAAGACGATTAGACAGGCTGCCAACAAGGGTGTCGCCAGGGGCATGCGTTTCATCCGCGCAAGGCTGCGCGACGCCGTCGAGCAAGGCAAAGAAAACACTGTGTCGAAACAACCACGGAGCACACTGAACACACGGAAGGGAAAGAAGCAGGAAGGACCGATGCCCGGTTCGCGGCTTGAAAATCGCTTCGTTCGCGCTTGGCTCGCGAGGTTCCGATGAGATCTCGACCGCCGCGTCCGCTCCGTCGGCAGCTTCTCACTCTCCCTTCCGTGTGTTCAGTGTGCTCCGTGGTTCTTCACCGGATGATTCGCTCCAACTCGAGTCCGGGATGGTGGCCGAAGTTCGCCAGGAATCCGAGGCGGAGACCCGTGACCCTGAGATAATTGTGGAGCTGGGCCCGGTGCTCGTTGGCCAACTGCGAAACCGCTTTCAGCTCGATCAGAATCCGGTCGTGACAAATGAAGTCGGGGATGTACTCGGTGTTGAGTCGGCGATCTTTGTATTCGATGGACGTCCGAGGTTTCGAAACGAAGGGGATTCGGCGCAGATCCAGTTCGATCTTCAGGCACTCGTGGTACACCGGTTCCACAAAGCCCGAACCTTGCACGCGGTAGACTTCGTAGAGCGCACCACGAACCGCATAGCTCTCGTCCTGATACAGGAGATGGGATGGATGGACTTCCATCGCGGCATCAGCGCGCCTCCTCGAGCCTCCCATAAAGGGGATTCTTCCCTGAAGGAGAACAGGATTGCCACACGGTGGGAGGTGGGGACCATCACCGGTTTCTCCCAACCCGGACTCCGGAGGGGAGGATGCAACCACGGAGCACACGGAACACACGGAAGGGAGAGGGGAGAGGGGAAGCCGCCCGGTTTATCACGTCGGTTGACTCGGAACCTCGCGAGCCGGGCGCGGAGGAAGTGACTTCCAAGCCCCGCACCCGGCATCCATCCCCTTCGTTTCTCTCCCTTCCGTGTGTTCCGTGTGCTCCGTGGTTGTAAGCGGACGTTTATACTTCGGTGGTCTTGCCCGGGATGGGGGCGGGGTAGCAGCCCTGGGCGTCGGCCTGGACGGGCGCAGGACTGTCGGCGGTGAGGGCGTCGACGTTTCCGCAGAACTGGAAGGTCGACGTCATCGCCTCGTCCCAGGTGATCACCTTTCCGCTGTGCACGGCGGCGCGTCCCATGATGGCGCCGAGATTCGAAAGCGCGGCGCGACGGGCTTCGTTGTGCGGGCGGTCGTTTCGGATGGCCGAGAGGAGGGCATCCCACTCGGCCTGCCACGGGTTTACCGTCTCCTTGTCCGCCCGCCAGGCGATGCTGTCGCGCGCGATCCGCTGGTCCTTGTGGATCCAGCTCGTCGGCGCATGCACATCGCCGGAGAACTTGGCCGCCGCCTTCGTTCCGTGGAGATAAGTCCCGAAGTCCGTGTGGCAGTTCGGAATGTAGCGGCCCGTGACCATCGCCTTGGCCCCGTCGGCGAAGGTGTATTCGATCGAGTAACTGTCGAGGTTCTGGCTGCAATCGGTGCTTCCCGCGAAGCGCCCGCCGACACCGTGGGCGGAGACGGGCCAGCTGTCCTTGATCCAGAAACATTCGTCGATCTGGTGGATCATCAGTTCGATGAACACGCCGCCGGACGCCCAGAGAAACTGGTAGGGATGCCCGGGGCTGAGCTGCCAGAGAAGCTCGTTCGTGTCCCTGGTGAAGGGGCCCATGAAGTATCCGGGGTCCATCCGGTAGGCGCGGATGAGATGGACGTCGCCGACGGCCCCTTCGCGAATCTTCTCGATGAGCGCCCTGCGCGCGGAGGAATGCCGGCACATGAGGCCGGCCGCGATCTTGACCCCCTTTTTGTCGGCGAGTTCGCCGGCCCGCAGGATGCGTTGGATGCCGCCCGGGTCGGCGGCGAAGCTTTTCTCCATGAAAACGTTCACGCCTTTTTCGACGGCGTACTCCAGGTGGGGCGCCCGGAACGCCGCGTGAGTCGTGAGCATGGCCACGTCGCCGGGTCGCAGGCAGTCGATCGCCTTCTTGTAGGCATCGAAGCCGAGAAACTGGCGGTCCCTGGGGACATCGACGCGGTCGCCGAGTTCGCGGCTGAGGGCGCGGTGGGCGCCTTCGATGCGGTCCGACCTGAGATCGGCCATGGCGACGAGTTTGATGGGCCCGCCCGCGCCCGAACCGACGGCGCGTTGGGTGCCGGACGCATCGCCGAGGACGAGGCCGCCCGCCGACATGGCATTCGCGACGGCTCCGCTGCCGCGACCGCCGCAACCGATCAGGGCCAGGTGGATGGTCTGGCTGTCGGAGGCGTGAACGTGGGGCAGGGCGACTCCGGCCAGCGCGGAAGCGGCGGCGGCGCGCGTGGTGGTCCGCAGGAACTCGCGACGGGTCGAACCGGTCGTGGGGTTGGAGACGGAATTGGACCCGGACTCGGGATGTCTTTGGGAAGAGGAGGAGCACGGGGGACGCGCGGGGGTCGATTTCATGGGGGGCAGGGTGAAGGAGAATCGGCTCTCCCACAAAGGAGTTGTGGTCGGTCGCGCGGGCGGGGCGGGTGTTCATCGCGAGAGCGCCCAGAACTCGGAGACGGGCCCCCGGCGTGGCGTCTGCTTCCGGCACCCGACCTTGCCACATCCGCGCGGGGGCGATTAG
>JBFWOK010000274.1:0-5909 GCA_050250555.1 Limisphaerales bacterium | reverse complement strand
GAGGATTTTTGAGCGGATGACCTTTTTCACGGAGGTCTACCGGAACGATCTCGCCCGGCGGGTGCAGGACATCGGTTACGCCATCCGCCCCACCGAGCATGGCTTCGAACTGGCACTCGTCAGCGAGTAACTCGTCACGCGATACAGCAAGCGTCGGCGCGCCATCCTGGCGGAGGAGGCTCGGCTCGAGAAGAAGCTGGGAGCGCCCCTGTCCAACAACGCGCGCGCCACCGTGGCGCACACCTCCCGCGACCGAAAGAACCACGATCTCACCCCGGAGGACTTTCAACGCCTTCAACTCCAGCAACTGACCCCTGAGGAACTGGCCACATTGCGCCAGGCCATTCCGGGCCGGAACGCGGCCGCCGTTCCCAAGCGGGATGTTTCCGTCGACGCCGCCATCGACTTCGCCCGCGACCACTTGTTCGAACGTCGTTCGGTCGTCGAGCGTCCCCTCTTCCTGAAGGAAGCCCTGACCTACAGCCGGGGCACCTTGTCCCTGTCCGACCTGGAAGCCGCCCTCGATGCCCGAGCGGAGTTCCTTCAAGTCGACGGGAAACTGACCACCCAATTCATGCTCGATCGCGAGTCCCGGATGATCGCCTTGGTGAACCAGGGCATGGGCCGGGAGGCGCCGATGAACGCCACCTTCCCTGCCCCTGCCCACCTGAATGCCGAACAAGCCCTGGCCTTGCAGCGAATTCTCCAGGCGCCCGACTGGGTGATTGGCCTGCGAGGCGGCGCCGACACCGGCAAGAGTACCCTCTTGAAGGAGATCGTGACCGGGATCGAGCAGCACCAGGAGGCTCTCCTGCTCGCGCCCACGAGCGCCGCGGTCGCCGAGCTCCGGGGCATGGGATTTACCCGAACCGCCACGGTTCAACGCTACCTGGTGGACGAAGGGTTCCAGCGGGAATCCCAAAACCGGGTCCTGGTCGTTGACGAGGCCGGCCTGTTGGCCACCGACGACATGCTGGCTCTCTTGGAGCGAGCCCAAGAGCATCGATGCCGCATCCTACTCTCCGGGGACACCCGCCAACACAACAGTGTGCAAGCCGGGGACGCCATGCGGCTCCTGGAACAGAAGAGCGCCCTCGCCTGCCTCGGTGTGCACGGCATCATCCGCCAGGTCCATGCCGAGTATCGCGAGGCGATTGCCGCCTTCGCCGCCGGCGACGGCGCGGACGGCCTGTTGCGCCTCAAACGCCTGGGCGGGATTCGCGAAATCGCCGACGAGGAACGCTACCAGTGCCTGGCGTCGGATTACCTCGAAGCGATCGCGCTCGGGAAGTCGGCGCTGATCGTCAGTCCGACCTGGCGGGAGATCGCAGCGGTCACGGAGGAAATCCGAGCGCGCTTGAAACAGACCGGGCGACTGGGGGGCGGGGAGTCCACCGTCCTGACCTATCGGGCGCTCAAGTGGACCCAGGCGCAGAAGCGGGATCTGCGAAACTACCGGGCCCAACAGGCCCTGGTGTTCCACCGGGCGACCATGACCGTTCGAGCCGGGGAAACCCTGGTCATCCAGCGCATTCAAGGCGGAACCCTTCATGCGACCCGCGCCAACGGCACCGCTGTCGCCGTGACTCAGAAACAAGCGGCCTGCTACGAAGTGGCGACACCCGTCGAACTCCCGATCGCCGAGGGCGACACGCTGCTGCTCCAAGGCACGATGAAATCCCAGCGTCTGTTCAACGGCCAGCTGGTCGCCGTTCAGCGTCTGAACGCCGACGGATCGATCGCCCTCCAGGACGGAAGGACGATTCCGGCGGAATTCCGAACCTTCACCCACGGCTATTGCGTCACCAGCCACGCCGCCCAAGGGCGCACCGTCGATCGCATCTTTGTGGCGGTGGACTCGCACACTCTCCAGGCCGCCCATCTCAACCAGTTCTATGTCAGTTGTTCCCGGGGTCGGGAACAGGTGCGGGTCTACACCGACAGCCAGGAATTTCTAAGCGACGTCGTCCAACGCCGCGCCGATCGACTCTCCGCCACAGAACTTGTTGAACCACTGGCCATCCAACCCACCCAGCGCCCGGCAGCAAGGGCACGCGCCGCCGCCTGACCAATCATGCTCCGAACCACTCTGGAAGGTCCCATGCGGTCGCCGGACGGCGGCGATCCGGAGAACCAGCTCCCCGGCCTGGATCAACCGTTCACGACGGAGGATCGCGCCCTGGGGGTTCGGTTCTACCGCACCAAGGATGGGTTCTTCCTTCCGTACCACCTGCTGCAAGGCATCCAGTTCACCCCGACCCGGATCACGCTGCGGTTCCAGACCGACGAGGTCGTCATCGACCGCCGCGGGCTGCATGCGCTGTTCGTCGGACTGGCGAAGCAGACCGTTGGGCGAGTCGTGCAACAAGGCGAACGGGGGCGGACGGCGACGTGCTGCATCCTCAGCATCGACCGGACGCCGAGAGCCGAAGCCCGCAATGCGAAGATCTCCGACTGAGCACGACCGCGTCCGGCCGCGCCTTGGCGCAGAAACCCGGCGGCACAGAGCCAAAGACCTGCAAGCCGCGCTGCCTGCGCGGCTTGACCGCTGCCGCCAGGCACGTCGGGTGTCGAAGGCGAGGGGAGTCTCGCAACGCTCCCGGGTGGCTTGGGGGCGGGCCTCGTTCCCGGAGGCCCGCCCGCCGTTACGCCGCCTTGCTGGTTGCCTCCTCAAAGACCGTCCCCCGGATGAAGTCCACCGCCTTCTGTGCCGCGGAGGCGGCCCGCCCCAGGACCTGGACATCCCCCCGGAAAACCTTCGCCCAATCGGCGATGTAGCTCGCCTGGAGCTGTTCCGTGCTGGGGTTCTTGAGACCCGCGAAAGCGCACAAGAACGCGGCGCCCAGCTCCGCCACGAGTTCTTCGAACGAATACTTCTCGGCCCGGAATCCTTCCGCTTCCGCGAACCGATTCAGCCGCCGGCTGTGCCCGGTCGCGTGGATCAGTTCCGGTGGTCCAGGTCTTGCGCCAAGGCAGAACGCCGGCTTCCAGCTGTTTCAACACACGTGCGGTCACGACTTCATAAACGTTCATAGGAGGTTCTCCGATCGATAAATGCCCCCCGATTCCCCCAAGAAAGCATTCCCTGGGCGGCGGGGGGTGGTTTCGCCCCCGTCTGGACCACCCCCCGTCGCGCAGGGAACGCGAACGCAACAACAGAGTCAGCCCCCCGGGCTGGCCACTCGGTAGAACGCGGAGTCGACGTAGAAGAAGCGGAGCCGAATGGGAAAGCAACGCAGTGACAGGTTCCTCCTGGCACGAGGTTGCGGCATTCGGCGGAGCGCCACGTCGCGGAGTGGAAAAACTTCAGGCCGCGATTCCCGCGCGGCCTGACGATATCAGCCGAGCCCGGTTCCACGGCCCACCCGGAAGCACAATACCAGGCTCGCGCCTTCCTCCCCCTCCCAGTCCCGCAGTGGGACACGCGGTGTTCAGATGTCAGAACGCATAAAATCAGGGCTTCAGCTAGCCCAGGCAGACCCCAATTCGACACCGCAGACGTCTAAGAGCCTGATCGAGTGTGCCGTGGAGAGGTACACTCGGACGACCTCCTAGGGCAATATCCCATTCTTTATGAATCCAAGATTAACGGTGTCAGCGCCGGCACCTGGTTCGGCCGACAAAACAAATGTATCCTCATGGCTGGGAGCAGTCGATATGATATGCCTGACATAGGGGCCGTACTCCATTATATATGCATCTTTGCCCAGAGGCCTTTCATTCAGATCAATATCGCCAGGACGCCTCACCGGTGCTCCTTCAAACCCATGCGCCCTAGCCATACTCCTCGCAATCTCTACAGTAATCGAATGCAGCGAGTCATTGACAGATGAAATTACCACAGTAGGAACTGGGTTATCTGCGAGATGTCCGGACCCTCTCTGACTATTTACGTGGTTCACAACGGTAGCGTTGTAGAATCCCGCATAGATAACCAGCCTATCGACATTTTCGGGATGAAGTAGTGTATATCCCAAGGCCGCCTCCGCGCCCCTTGAATAGCCCAAAATGATGTAGTCCGATTCCTTGTGAACGACGTTCATGCATGCGGCCCGGACAGCGCTAAGGTACTGGTAATCGGCATCATACCAGTTCTGCCCATACCAGATAGCCTGCGGCAGATTCCTAGTTGGCGCCGTAGGAAAAGTAGAGGCGGTACCGTCATACTCGAATACCCCATTAAATCCCTGTTCATAAAGATACCCTGCGTTGACGCTGCCTGTATCGCCATGTACCACACACAGAACGGATTGAGGCTTACTTAGGTCCATATCCTTTGGAATCCGCAGGAATGTGTTCCCGTTTGTGGCGCTTAGAGGGCGTCCGAAAAGTCGGAAACGAGTCGGTTCGACGAGGGCAGGATGTGAACCCGCGAATAGTGCGAGTAGAGAAAATTTGATGGAATCAGGCTTGACCTGCGCGGGCAGAGGGATTGGCCACTTTCCGCGCGAAGCGCTGTCGGGGCGATGCAAAATTCGTCCTACGACACCGATATCAATGACGAGCAATGGCGCCTGATCGAATCGCTTCTTCCGCCGCGAAAACGCATGGGAAGGCCGCCGACTCCTCCCCGGGCCTTGCTCAATGCCATCTTCTATCTGGTCAAGAGCGGTTGTCCGTGGCGCCTGCTTCCCGATTCCTTTCCACCGTGGAAGACAGTCTTCGATCGCTTTCGCAAGTGGTGCCGCGACGGAACTTGGATCCTCATGAACCAGGCTCTGCGGGCGCTGGTACGAACCGAGGACGGCCGGGATCCCGAGCCTTCGGCAGCCGTTGTGGACAGCCAAACCGTTCGCTCCGATGCACATGGAGGCGAGGTCGGGTACGATGCCGGCAAGAAAACCAAGGGAAGGAAGCGTTTCATCATCGTCAACACCTTGGGGCTGTTGCTGGGAGTGGTTGTGGTGCCTGCGGATGTCCCGGAGCGGAGCGGAGCCCAAAGCCTCTTGGAATCCCTGACGCCCGCGCTGGGAAAGCTTCGGAAGCTGTGGGCGGATGGCGGGTACAGCGGACCGGAGTTCGCGGACTGGGTTCGTCAGCGGTTGCCGAAACTCCAAGTCGAGGTGATCAAGCGCAACGCCGATGTGAAGGGCTTCAAGGTGTTGCCCAAGCGCTGGGTCGTGGAACGGACGTTTGGGTGGTTGGTGCAGCATCGCCGACTCGTTCGCGACTACGAAAAGTCCGAGTGCAGTGCGGCGGGTTGGATCGCCGTCGCACTCACCCGGGTAATGCTTCGCCGACTCGCGTGAACCGCGATCGAATGACTTTTCGGACGCGCTCTTAGCGCTGCTTGGAAGCGAAACGCGCAGCCCGGCGATCCGCCCGTGGTCATCTTGCCGGAGGATGAGCCGCTCACCGAAGGGCCAGCCGATGCCCGAACAGGGTGAAGGAAGCAGGCCGGGGCAACGCGTTGCTCTCGGGCGCTCCTGATCCTTTCCTTGTCCGACGCGACGGGCTACGCTGGCGACATGAACTGGCAGGAACACATCACCGTCGACCCGGGTGTCCTCGTCGGAAAGCCGATCGTCAAGGGCTCCCGGCTGGCGGTGGACTTCGTGCTGGAACTTGTCTCTGCCGGGTGGAGCGAGGCCGACATCCTTCGGAACTATCCCCGGCTCCGACGGGAGGACATCCTCGCCTGCGTCGCCTATGCCCGGGAGAGCATCGCTGCCGACACCGTCTTCGCGACCGCGGGGTAAGGGGAATCCGAGCGTTTTTCCAATCTCTCGCCCAACTCGTTGGTTGGGGCGATAACCCTTTCTGGTAAGGTCGTCACCATGGGTCGATTGCAAATCTGCGCGGACGACAACTTTCCCGGGCAGGCGGTCCACGCGCTGCGGGAGAACGGTCACGATGTTCTTTGGATGGCCGAGCAGGGCCCGAGGACTGCCGACGTGGACGTCTTGGCG
>JBFWOK010000273.1:0-6116 GCA_050250555.1 Limisphaerales bacterium | reverse complement strand
AGTTGGTGGCGTCCCTGAAGGACCGCGAGAGCCTGGACGCGGACCTCGGGATCGGGCGCGTTCCGAGCCAGCGAGCGGATGTCCGCGTCGAGCGTGGCGTCGCCTGACTTCAGGATCAAACGGTGGGCCAGATCGCGTTGCACGCCGTTCGGGCTGGCGAGGACACGGACCCATTCCCTGGGTGCGAGCCGGGCGAGGTTTCCGGTGGCGGGTCGCAGGGGTTTGTCCCGGGGGCGGACCCGGTAAATGCGGCCGCGATCGGATCCGGCGCGGACATCGAGGGTCGCGAGGCGCTCGGGAGTGATCCACCGCGGGTGCTCGATGACGAACCGATACATGTCGACGACCCACAGGCCGCCGTCGGGACCGGTTCGGAGTTCGACGGGACGGAACCAGGAGTCGGTTGAAGCGAGGAATTCGAACGGGACTTCGGTCGGGGAGCGCGTTCCCGCGAACGACGTGCCGGTCGAAACGACCTGGAAGCGTCGGACGAGATTGTGGACCGGTTCGGCGATGAACGCGTTGTGGCGGAAGCCCGGGCCGAGGACGGAGTCGCGATAGACTTCGAGGCCGCAGGCCGAGGTGGCGCGATTGGCCTGATGCGGGTCGTTGAAACGTTCGAGCGTGACGCTTCGCGGGAAGACGGCGTTGGGATCGGGACCCTTCGGGACATAGATCCGGGTTTCCTGGACTCGGAGGGCGGGATTGCGCGAGAGAGCTCGCTCGGGGAAGGGGAAGTGCCACATCCACGACCCGTTGTCGCAGCCGAACCAGTTGCCGAATTCGTCCCGGACGCGGCCCTGCTGGGTCAGGCCGGACGCGGGTTCGAAGGCGCCGGTGGCGGGGTCGAAGCGGAAATCATGGCCGCTGAGCGGATGCGTTTTTCCCGTGCGCGGGCTTTCGATGGAACCGCCGAACAATCCCGCCGCGCCATACACCCAGCCATCGAGGCCCCAGCGGGGCGAGTTGACGCGAGCCTGGAAGTTATGGGTCGCGAATCCGGTGAACAGCACCTCGCGCGATTCGGCCCGGCCATCGCCATCCCGATCGCGCAGCCAGAGAATGTCCGGCGCCGCGCAGACGAGCGCGCCCTCCTCCCAGGCCATCAGGCCCGTTGGGAACGGAAGATCGTCGGCCCAGACTTCGGACTTGTCCGGAAATCCGTCGCCGTTCGTGTCGGACAGGACATTCAGTCGTCCGCCCGGCTTGCCCTGACCGTCGAGACCCGCCGGGTAGTCGTGCATCTCCAGGACGTAGAGCTGTCCGTCGGAGCCGAAATCGATGGCGACCGGGTCACGGATCAGGGGCTCGGAGGCGACCAACTCGATTTCGAGATCGTCGGGGGCGACTCGCAACGAGCGGAGGGCCGCGTTGGGAGCGAGGGGCGCCGGCATGTCGGTGGGTGCCCCGTCGGCGGACGTCGACACGATTGACCACCCCGTCAGCATCCCGGCGAAGAGCGTGAGCCTGAGCGCGAGCGCGAACTCGCGACGCATGGGCCGATTCCATGCTGGAGGCCGGACCGGGCTTGGATTCCAACTGGGATCAGGACTCGGCATGTGGCCGGGCTCCCACGGGCGCATCGGCGCGGGTTGATGCGGCCGGATCGCCGCTAATTCGAGTCGGGAACGGTCTGATGCTTGAGGCCGGCGAGGGTCGGGTCGACTTTGTCGGCGATTCGTCCGTCGCGGATTTCAATGCGTCGTGGCGTGAGGGCGGCGATCTCGGGGTCGTGGGTGACGATGATGATGGTCCGTCCCTCCCGGTGGAGGGAGCGAAAGGTTTCGAGAATCATCTCCCCGGTGTGCGAATCGAGGTTGCCGGTCGGTTCGTCGGCGAAGATCAGGCGCGGATCATTGACGAGCGCCCGGGCGATGGCGACGCGTTGCTGCTGCCCCCCGGAGAGCTGGGAGGGGCGGTGCTTCGAACGGTTTTCGAGGCCCACCGTCTTCAGGGCCGCCATGCCGCGGTCGTAGCGCTCCCGGGACGTCATTCCCGCGTAGATCATCGGGAGTTCCACGTTTTGAAGAACGTTGAGTTTGGGCAGGAGGTTGAAGAACTGAAAAACGAACCCGATCTTTCGGTTCCGAATCTGGGCGAGTTCCTTCGGGGAAGCGTCCTGGATCTCGGTGCCATCGAGGCGGATCGTGCCGGTGGACGGGGAGTCCAGGCAGCCGAGGATGTGCATGAGGGTGGACTTCCCGCTGCCCGACGGGCCGATGATCGAGATGAACTCACCGCCATCGATGTCGAGGCTGACGCCGTCGAGGGCCCTGATCTCTTCGCCGCCGAGTTGGTAGACCTTGGTGATGTCTCGAAGTTCCAGCAGGGCCATGGTGGGGTCGAGGGCTTGCGGGCGATGTTGGGGGACGGCGTCGGAAAGAGGGAGGGAGGGATCCGGGCGAAGATCCAGGGATCAGCCCCGGGTGCTCGGGGGCTCAGGTGCCGGCGGGTTTGGTCGTCGTGGCGGTTGCCGACGTGGTGGAACCTTTGGCCGCGGCGGGAGCCGTCGGTTTCGAGGCGGTGGTTCCGGCGGCGGCCGAAGTCGCGGGTTTGGGTGGAGCGCCCGCGGGGGGACTTTGAGCGAGGGCTTGGTCCCCGGGCGCCCTGGGTGGGAGGCCGGGCGGTTGCTCGAGCGAAACGACCTCGCCTTCGGAAAGGCCCGACTTGATCTCGGCCCTGAACAGGTCGGAGATGCCGACCACGACATCCCGCCGCTCGAACGTGTCGCCGTTCTTGACGAAGACGTAGCGTTCCCCCTGTTCGCTGAAGACGGCGGTGAGCGGGACGGTGAGCACATCGTCGGCACTGAACACCGGGATGGAAATGTTGGCGGTCATGCCGGGCTGGACCCGGGGATCGAGTTCCTTGAGGACGATGCGGGTGGCGTACCCCTTGATGTTGTTTCGAAGCGTGGCCTGGGGGGCGATGCGTTCGACCTCGCCGCGGACCTTAAGGCCGGGAACGGCGTCGACCTCGACGTTGACCTGCATTCCGGACCGCAGACGGGTGACATCGGCCTGGTTGACATGGGCGTTGATGACCATGGCGCTGAGGTCGGCGATGGTCAGCACTTCGGTACCGCTGTTGAATCCGCCGGAGCCGGAGACGGCCTGACCCGACGAGATGGGCCGCGTGAGAACCGTGCAGTCGAACGGCGCGACGATCCGGGCGCGCGACAAACGTTCCTCGGCGAGGGCGAAGTCCTTTTCGGCCCTTTCGATGCCATTGCGGGCGATTTCGTAGTCCTTGATGGACGACTGATGCCGCTCGCGGCTGGCTTCGAACGCCTGCTCGGCCAGCAGGTGAACCTCGAACAGTTCCTGGTCCCGCTCGAAATCGCGCTTGGCCTGGTCCATCGCGATGCGCGCCTTGTCGAGCTGGAGCTTGGCGCTTTCGATCTGTTTCTGACGGGTTTCGACCTCCAGCTTGAGATCGCGATCGTCGAGCGCGAAGAGGAGCGAGTCCTTTTTCACTTGGTCGCCGACGTCCACCGGAAGCTCGCTGATCCGGCCATTGACCTCGGGACGCACGGACACCTGTTCCGCAGGTCCGATTTCGCCGGCGACCCCGACGGCGAAGTTGACGGCGCCGCGTTCCACCAGGGCGGTGGTGGGGCGCTTGCCCGCCGCGTCGGCCGCCTCCGCGAGCGCGGCCGCGGAACGCGACGAACGCCAGACGAAGAATCCGCCAACGCCAACGCCTAGAATGACCAGACCGAGGATGACCGCTCTCATGAACTCTGGATTGGATGAACGACTGACCGGCCGAAACTAGGGGGAGGTTGGGCCGGGCGCAAATGCGGAGTTGGGAAAGGTACGCATGCGTAATGGTTCGCGGTAGGTGTCCTGTTCCGGGAACCGTGAATTCGACATCCGGCGGGATTCGGAGCAAAAAAGCGCCCGATGGCTGTTCGACGCAACAGGACACGCACCCCGCCCCGGAAGGCGGCGGGTGGCGCCGGATCCCGGAGTCTCATCTCCTGGCTGGTCGTGCTCGTCGCCGCGGCCGGGCTGGGCTGGATCTGGTGGCGCGCCGCCTACGGGCCTTCCGATCGGAACGCGGGAGGGGGCGCGCGATCGGAGTCCCGGGCCCAGGCCCATTCCAAATCCAAATGGGATGGGTGGTGGGACCGCTGGCAGGGAACCGTGGAGGAGGAGGAGATCGAGGATCTGCCTCCCATCATCCGCGAGGAACTGAACCGAATGGCCGCGGCGAAAGCCTCCGCCGGGGCGCCTCCCGAGAAGCCCGTGGTCCTCGCACAGCCGCCCGCCGAGGTTCCCTCGCCATCCCCTTCCACGCGGACGCCAGGGAACGACATCGCGCCGGATGCGTTGGAAACGCCGGGTTCGACCGGGGTTGTCGCGAGGGTTGAGACCTCGGCTCCGACGCCGGAGGAGCCGGACGAGGCGGCGAACGCGCTCGCGGCTCGACGCGAAGGAACCAGCGTTCTCGCGGTTCAGGTTGCCTTGGCCCGACGCGGGATTTCGTCGGGGCCGATCGATGGCGTGGCCGGATCCCAAACGCGGGCGGCCCTCAGGGCATTTCAAAGAACCGAGGGCCTGCCGGTCACCGGACTCATCGATGAGCGAACCCTGGCGCGCCTGCCCCTGGGTCCGGCGGCCATGACCAACTATGTCCTTTCCCAGGCCGACTTTTCGCGCCTGACGTGGGTGCCGTCGACCTGGGTCGGGAAATCGACGCGGGAACGACTGGACTACGAATCGATCCTCGAACTGGTCGCCGAACGGAGCCATTCACATCCCCAGCTGATTCGGCAGCTGAATCCGAACATCAATTGGTACCGTGTCCGCCCGGGGGTCTCGGTGACGGTTCCCGCGGCGGTGCTCCCTGCGGTGCGCGGCAGGATCGCCTTTGTGCGGATCAGTCTCTCGGAGAAGGCTCTCCGAGCCTTTGATTCGGCTTCCAATCTCGTCGCCCATTTCCCGTGCAGTATCGCCAAGAAGGCGGAGAAACGTCCGGTCGGAAGGTTGGAGGTGGTTCGCCTGGCCCCCAATCCGAACTACCGGTTCGATCCCGAAATCTTCAAGGACTCACCCGAGGCGCGGACGATCGGCAGGAAGCTGATGATCCCGCCGGGACCCAACAATCCCGTGGGTACGGCCTGGATCGGGTTGAGCCGGCCCGGCTACGGAATCCACGGAACACCCAACCCGGAGGCCGTGGGACGGACCGAATCCCATGGTTGTTTTCGGTTGGCCAACTGGAACGCCGAGTTCCTGGTGCGGGCGGCGTGGGTGGGTATGCCGGTCCATGTGGAGCCGTGACAGCGCAGATAAAGCTGTTGCGGGCGCTTGCCGGCATGCTACAAGCCCGCCCCGCTTGTGCGATTTCGCGCGGCGGAATGAAACTTTTCGAAAGTCTATGGCACAGCACAACAGTCTGCGGTCCTCGTCCACCCTCGGGGCCAAACGCAACGTCCTGAAACGGTTCGAGCGCGTCGAACTCCTCCGGAAACGGAGCCAGTGGAAGGAAGGGGACCGGGTGTTGGGTCTCCGAAAGACCAAGCCGGCCGAATAGGCGTCGGAAAGACGAAAGACCCGCGCGCACGGTCCGCCTCCCCCCTTCGTCCCACCCAGGCGGACTGTCGTCGGAACCGGACAGTCCGTTTCGCTGGCATTCGGCTCGATTCGGTTGGGATTTGGGATGGATGCGTCCCGCGCCGCCTGCGGCCGCGACCGGCGGGTTCGCATGATTTCTTTTTGGAGGACGGACGGCGCTTGGCCGACCCTCCCGGAACCCGCCTCGCGCGGGTCCTTCGTAGGGTCAACGGACTGACCGATTGACCGATTGACCTATTGATGTATCGACTGATCGACTCAACCCCCATGGCCATCCGACTTCAAAAGGTGTTGGCGGACGCCGGTGTGGCTTCGCGGCGGGCGGCCGAGGAGTTCATCACTTCCGGGCGGGTAACGGTCAACGGCAAGGTCGTCACGACTCTGGGAAGCAAGGTCGACCCAGCCACCGACCGCGTCGCCGTGGACGGCCAGCCGGTCAAGCCGGTTCGCAGGATCTACGTGGCGCTCAACAAACCCAAGGGTTACACGTGCACGCGTTCCGATCCTCATGCCGCCCGTCGCGTCGGGGAGCTG
>JBFWOK010000272.1:0-6228 GCA_050250555.1 Limisphaerales bacterium | reverse complement strand
GCGAAGAAGACGGAGGAAGAAGGAAGAAAAGGTCGGTTCGGCGAAGGGCCGGAAGAAGACGCCACCGGAAGAATACCTGGATTTCAAACCGCCGGAATCACCCGGTTTTCGAATCGGCGTTCACAGCGTTTAACGAGTCGAGCACCCCCTGCGGAGATGAACGATGGTGTCTTCCTGCAGAGGCCCGATGGCGATGAATGTGTCCTTTAAGTAAGGACACATGATCGGGATCCTGCCGGCGTGAGTTTGCGCCGGGTCCTCGACTCGGAGAGGGTGGAGATTGTCGTTTCGGGATCCTCGGCACGGATGCTGTCCCGCGAGGTTCACACCTCGTTGCGAGGGCGGGGGATGGCCACCGTCATCCGGCCGTTTAGCTTCCGGGAATTCCTGCGGCATCGCGATGAGGAGCCGACGGGCGAGGCGCGAACCTGGACCTCCGCCCAGCGCTCGCGGGTCGAGAAACGATTCCGTGAGTTTCTTGTCGAGGGCGGATTCCCGGAGGCCCAGGGATTGGCTGCCGGGCTGCGGATCGAGCTTCTCCAGGGCTACGTGGATACGGTGTTGTTCCGGGACATCGTCGAGCGCCACGGGGTGTCCCAGGTGGCGGCGTTGCGTTGGGTGGTGCGGCAGTGCCTCCGGAACCCGGCCGGGAGGCTCAGCGCCCACCGCACGCACCAGGATCTGAAGGCGCAGGGCCACGGTGTGGCGAAGGAGTATCCGCGCGCCATGAAACGCCTCTTGGTCCTGGACCGCGACGCGCTTGCGGGGTTGTCGGCGCCAGGGATCGAGGTCCAACCGGCCTACGAATGGCTGCTGGAGCCCGGCGCCCCCAGCCGTGCATGACGAATCATGACAAAACGGGATGTGGGCTCATACCCCGGCCCGCTCGTTCAGGGGATCGACGACAACCCGCTTGCGCTGCTCGGCATCGTATCGCTGGGACGATGCGGCGGAACGCTACGGAGTAAACGGGAGTTTCAACCGCGGAAGGCACGGAACACACGGAAGGGGTGGGAGTGGGTGAACCGACGGGTCTGCGCCGACGGGGGTGATTTGAGCCCATTTACAACGTGTTCGCAGTGAATTTGTTGGGTGGCTTCTCCCTGGGTGGATAGCGGCCTGCCAAGCCCCCGGAGACCCAGGCAAAGGCCGGCGATGTCTCCGGCGTTCCTCGAAACCAAGCTGATGAACTTGCGGGGACCGCTCCTTGCTCTCTGCTGGAGCCAATCGATGTTTAGTTCGTAACAAGCGGCATGGCAATCTGTTAAGAATGACGTTGACAATCCTTTGCCGGAAACTAGTAAATACTGCGTACCAAGGAGGCCGTATGCAGCGAAATTATGCGAATCACGAAAGGGAACGGGGTGGCAACAAGAGGGACAGCCGTTGCCGGGGGGTGGCTGATTTTTGGAGGCGGGTCATCGAGAACAGCGATGACGGGCGGCGGGAGGTACCCAGCGGAGGCTGGGTGGAGCCTCGCTTGGAGTCGGTGGGTGGCCGGGAGCGCGAGGTGGAGCTTCGGTTCGGGCTGGGGGAGCCCGGGCGGGACTTCTCCCGATGGCGGGTCGAATCCGTCGAGGTTTTGAGTTTGCGCAGTGGCGCGAAGTCGGTTTGGGCCGCGGATGCCCTGCGACAGGATGCGGATTCCGGGGGTGTGGCGCGGGTCTTCCTTCCCGTCACCGCCGAGGAACCGGTGTGCCGGCTGCGGGTGGAGTTTACTCGGGTCGCGGGCTTCACAGCGGAGGAACTCTGGTGCGTCGCGCCGCTGGATCTGCCGGCGAACGGCGGATCGCGGGCGACCGTGCCGGCTTCGACGACCGTGGACGGCGCGACGGTGCGGCTTCATTCGTTGACCGCTCCGGGCGGCGTCGTCCCCGGGGAGTTTCAGGAACTTTGGAACCAATGGACCGGCGATTCCGGTGTTTTCACGTTGTGGGTGGAGGTTTCGCCGGAGGGGATGGACCGGCGGTTGACCCTGGTGAGCGCGGTGGACGAGCTTGGACGGCAGGCCGAGGTCCGGACCGGACTCTGGAGTGGCGAGCAGTACGCTTTCGGTCTGGTCCCTCCCGCGGGAGCGAAGACTCTCCGTTTCACGTTCGCGCTGCATCGCAGCCGGGTGGAGGAGTTCGTGGTCGACACCACGATCGGATCCGGGCACGCGGGCCAGCACAACTGAGATTCCTTCTCGGAACGGGCCGATCCAAGGCCCGTAGCGCCGGCCTTTGGATAGCCGCTCTCTCCCCCTCTTCCGTGTGTTCCGAGCTTTCCGTGGTTGGAGGCTCCGTTTCCAGACTCTTGCCTCACCGACCGCCGACGGAGGCGGTTCGGCGGGAAGGGGAGGGTAAACCGGGGGCGCCGTCACGCTGGAGATCATAGATGACGATGGCCTGGGCGGCGTGATCGGCGGCCGGGTCGCGGAGCCGGGCGGCGGTGACGGCTCGATCGCGGGCGTTGTCGTCGGGGCGATATTTCTCGTGGAGCCTTCGATGCTCGTTGGCGGCGGTTTCCTCGCCGAGTTGGGCGTGGATCAGTCCGAGATTGTAGTGGGCGGTGACGTTTTCGGGATCGACGGCGAGGGCCTGCTTGAATCGACGAATGGCTTCGCGGAGGAAACGCTCCCGTTCCGCCTTTCGTTGGGGGCCTCGTTCCATCTTGGCGCGTTCGAAGAGGGTCTGGCCGAGTTCGTTGAGGACCTCGTAATCCCGGCTGAAATCGAAACCGCGCTGATCCAGTTCGGGATAGCGGTCCTCGAGGATCGAAGTGAACTCGGAGATGGCTTCGTCGAGGAATCCGTTCTGTTTGTTGACGAGGCCGGTGAACCAGGCGCGGGTCCAGCGGGGGACGGGCGGGGAGAACGAATTCGTGTCGGCGGCGCGCTGGAGGGCGGCGACGGCCTCCGTGAGGCGGCCTTCCTTGTAAAAGACGCGGGCGAGATTCATGGGGCCGTCAAAGCGGCCGAGTTTTTCGACCTGTTCGAACGCGCCGGTGGCCTGGATGAGTTCGCCCTTCTCGCTTCCGGAGTTGCCCTTGTTGAGCAGGCCGATGCCGTAGTCGTTCCAGCGCTGCCAGAGCGGAATGGTGGAAGGGGGAGGGGGCGTTTGGGGCATGGGAGCGCCTTCGACGGGGAACCGCAGGGAGTCGGTGGCGATGACCCGGATGGGGAGGTCGTTGGTGAGCTGGTAGGGGCTTTCCCGGGTGAAGCCCTGGGCGAAGACGTAATTGAAGTAGAGGGTGTCGAACTTGCGGTAATTGAGTTTCACCTCGAAATCGAGCGGCGCGTCGAGGTCGTCGGGGACGGTGAAGGCGTAGTGGACGACGAATCCTGCGCCCGGGGGGATCTGGTGGTTGTAGAGGGGCGTGAGGATGTCCTGGGGATTGCGGCGGTCGATGCGGTAGCCGTCCTTGTCGAGCATGTAGACGTTGACGAAGTGGGACCAGGGATCGACTTCGTTGTGCGGTCCGAGGCCGCCGCTGCGCGCGACGACGCGCGAGCCGCTGCGCGCGAGCACGTCGACCCAGATCTCGTTGGAATCGACGGTGCCCTGGGAGAAGAGGTGGGCGAGTCGGACGGTGCGGAGGACGACCTCGAGCAGGTAGGTGGTTCCCGGGCGCAGGGTGGGGACCTCGGGGCGGAGGGGGGCGATGAGGGGGCTGTCGATGGTGCCGCCCTCCTTGATCCCGAAGATGTCGACGCGGAGTGAATTGGTGCCGAATTCGGAGTGTCGCTGGACGATGTGATCCTCGCCGCGGAGGTGGGGCAGGGCGTTGTTGGCGGACGGGAAGAGGTGGTCGTGGATGTACCGCTGGGACGAGTTGGTGGGGTTGAAGAAATTGGCGGCGAAATCCTCGGAGGGCTGGAGCGGCATGTGGCAGTTGTTGCAGTTCTTCTCCGCCTTGGGCGGGTAGTAGAACGAGCGCGCGCCGTGTCCGGCTCCGCTGAGGATGAAGGCGTCGTAGTGATTCTGGCCGCGGAGCCATTCCTTGTAGTGGGTGACCTCGCCGGGGAGGCTGACCTTGTGGCAGGTGCCGCAGTATTCCGGCGTCTTCATGAACGGTTTCAGGAAGACGCGCTTGTGGAACTCCGGCTTCGCCTTCACGAGCTGGTTGTTGATCCACTGGAGGGCGCGGTTGGTCGAGTAGGCGAACGGATAGTGGATCGGTTCGTCGATGGTGTAGTCGGCGTTTCCGATCGGGCTGTCGATGGAGGTGATCGCGTGGCAGACGGTGCAGGTGATCCCCGCCTTGGCCGTCGGGTGGTTCGTCATGTCGAACTGCGGGTTGTCGAAGGCGCCGCTGAAGAACGGCACCGGATCATGACAGCCCGCGCACCACCGTGACCGCTTGACGTCGCCGTCCGCGCGGAGGCTGACCTGGCGGGTTTCGTTGACCGAGAAGAGATAGAAAGGGTTGTTGAACGAGCTGAAGCGGTGGGAACTGTGGAACCAACCCGTGTAGACGTCCTCGTGGCACTTCCGGCAGTAGTCGTCCATCATGAGGGTCTCCGCCGGGATGAAGTTGCCGGAGACGGTTTTCGCGCTGGAGGGGTGGAAGTACTTTCGTCCTTCCTTGGAGGCGAGCTGGCTTTTCTGGGGATGCAGCGAGTGGAAGGACACCATGGCGAGCACGACGGCCGCGGTGGCGGCTCCGACGCCGAGCCCGAAGCGCCAGCGGATTCTGGGGCCGGCGAGGCGGTGGAGCACGTAGAGCCAGACGCAGAGCAGGGGCGCGCCGACGTGGGCCCAGTAGGCGATGGACCGGGCCTGGGGGTCCTTGAGCCCGAGGTTCTTGAATTGGAACACGTCGATCCGGGTAAGGGCGACTCCTGTGACCAGGACCACGATCCCGGCGGTGAACAGGGCGTATCCGACGCGGACGGCGCGTCGATTGGGTCGGTTCCTCGAGTTCTTGAGATGGATGAACCCGAAAACCAGGAAAGGGATGATGAAGACAAACCCGACGACCAGGTGGAGCCCGAACATGACCTGGTAGAAGTAATTCTGGTACAGGGTGGGCCGGTGGAGCCACTCGAGGAACGTGATCGCCGAGAGATACGCGGAATTGGCTCCCAGAAGGGCGAAGAGGGCGAAGACGACGAGGAGCACGACGCGCAAACGGGGGCCCACGGAACGGACGTAGGCGCGGCGAACCGGAGTCGGAGAGGGTATATCAGCGTTCATGATGCGTGGAATGCGAAGGCGTCATCTCATCGTCCCGCAAAGCGCGGACGAGTATGGGAATCGGGGGCTGAACACCATGGGGTTTGGGGCGAACCGCGGATTCCCGGGGGCGAGTGGGTTGAATTCCGGGGCGAACCGGTTCGCGGGCCGAAGAATCGCCTCGCCAGGCCGGGGGACTTTGGTGCATTCCCGGGAGTGGTGCGCGCAAGGGTTTCCAGGAAATGGCAGGACCCGGCCCGAAGGGGCTTCACCCTGTTGGAACTGCTCGTCGTGATGGCGATCACCGCGATCCTCGCTTCCCTGTTGCTTCCGGTCCTGGGGCACGCGCGCGCGAAGGGGCAGGCGGCCGTCTGCCTGGCCAATCACCGACAGTTGTCGTTCGCGCTGCACCTGTATGCCGGGGATGCCGAGGACCGCCTTCCGTACAATCTCGGCGCGGGCGGAACCATGGAGGCGATCGAAACCGGGCGCTACGACAATTGGGCGACGAGCCTGCTCAACTGGGAACTGGATCCTTCGAACACGAACCAGGCGTGGCTTCGGGCCGGCGGGCTGGGGCCGTTCCTTTCCGGAGGCGTCCGGGTGTACCGATGCCCCGCCGATCGGGTCCTGAGCCCGATCCAGCGGGCGGCCGGCTGGTCGGGTCGGACCCGGAGCGTTTCGCTGAACGCGATGGTCGGGAACGCGGGTGAGTTTCTCCAATCGGGGCGCAACACCAACAACCCCGCGTACTGGCAATACCTGCGACTGGGCGACATCCGGGTCGCATCCTGGATCTTCTCCTTCGTCGACGAACACCCGGACAGCATCAACGACGGCTATTTCCTGAACCGCATGGACCAGCGCGAGTGGGTCGACCTGCCCGGTTCCTATCACAGTGGCGGGGTGATTCTCTCGTTCCTGGACGGTCACGGGGAACAGCATCGGTGGCGGCGGGATCTGACCCGGCCCGCCGCGCGGCCCGATGCCGCCGACCTGCCCATCCCGATCCCGGATGGCGAATCGGAGGATGTCCGGTGGCGGTTGGGGCGCGCGAGCCGCCTGGTGCCGG
>JBFWOK010000271.1:0-6356 GCA_050250555.1 Limisphaerales bacterium | reverse complement strand
CTGGGCTGCGAGGAGACGGACTGAAGTGGAATCTGATCGCCGCCGCAGGTGTCCTCACCTCCTTCGCCGTCGCGCTCGGCCTTGGAGAGGTCGCCGGGGTCTCGGCCGCGCAAGCAACCGGCCTTTTCGCGGGAGCATTGACGAGCACTCCAGCGCTCCAGGCGGCGATCGATGCGGCGGGAAACCGGGAACCTGCCATCGGCTACTCGGTGGCGTACCCTTTCGGGGTCGTGGGCCCGATCCTGTGCCTTTTCGCCTTTCCCCACCTTTTCAAGGCGCGACTCGCGCCCGCGCCCGCGCCGCTCCAACACCTCGAGGTCACGATCGAGAAGCTTCCGGGACCCGCGGTGGCGGACCTGCTGGGTGTTCTTCCCGCGGGGGTCGACCTGGTCGCCGTCCGGCGCGGCGAGTCCAATGCCCTGCCGGATCCCAAGGTCTCCCTGTCGCCTGGCGACTCGGTCATGCTGCTGGGCCAACCGGACGCCCTGGAACGTGCCCGCTCGGCGCTGGGTCGCGCCGATGAGGGGCGCATCCGTTCGGATCGGCTCGAACTCGACATGGTTCGGGCCTATGTGTCGCGTCCAGGCGTGGTGGGAGTTCCGATCGGTCAATTGGCCTTTCCGGCCGGTGTCGTCGCGAAGATCGCGGAGATCCGTCGAGGGGATGCCCTGCTGTTTCCGAGCCCGGAACTGGTCCTCGAATACGGCGACCGGGTTGGCGTGATCGCCGCGCCGAAGGTGATCCCCGACGTGCGCCGGTACTTCGGCGACTCGATGAAGTCGACCACCGAGTTTTCCTACATTTCGGTGGGACTCGGCATGTCGCTCGGAGTCCTGCTGGGCCTTTTGGAGATCCCCATTCCCGGATTGGGTGCGTTCTCGCTGGGCCTGGCGGGAGGTCCGCTGGTCGTGGCGCTTGTCCTGGGCCGGATCGGCCGGGCGGGCCCGTTGTCCTGGCACATCCCGCTCGCCGCGAATCTGACGCTGCGCAACTTCGGGCTGACCCTCTTCCTTGCGGCGGTCGGACTGGGGTCGGGCGGGCCCTTTGTCGCCACGGTCGCCCAGACGGGGCTGACGTTTCTCGGAATCGGAGCGGCCATCGTGACCGTGGCGGTCGCCGTTGTCATGCTCCTCGGTCAGTGGCTGGCCAGGATCCACACGGACGATCTCTTCGGGATGGTTTCGGGCAGCACCGGCAATCCCGCGATTCTCGTCTATGCGAACCGGGCCATGGCGAGCGACCGGATCGACGTGGCGTACGCGACCATCTTTCCGTCCGCGACCATCCTGAAGATCGTCTGCGTGCAGGTCGCCCTGGGGTTTCTGGGCGGTGGATGAAGGGAAAGCCCGGGCCCCTCGGCTTCAGGGCGGAACGATGCCGTGCTTGACGGCGAATCGAACCAGGTCGGCGCCCGTTTTGAGCCTCAGCGTGTCCATCATCTGGTACTTGTGGAATTCCACCGTCCGCGGCGAGATCCCCAGGGATCCCGCGATTTCCTTGGCGGACTTGCCCTCGGCGAGCAATTGCAGGATTTCGCGTTGGCGCGGGGTCAACATCGCGGCGGGTTCCTCCGCGTTGTTGGCTCCCTGGCGCAGGGACTGGATCACCCGGCCTGTGAGCGCGGGGGAGACGAATGGCTGACCGTTCAAGGCCGCCCGAATCGCCGCGAGCAGCTCCGCCGGCGCCGAGTGCTTAAGAACGTAGCCCGCCGCCCCCTCCTGCAACGCCCGTCGCGCGTAGTGCGCGTCGGCGTGCATCGAAAGGATGACGACCTTGATCGCGCGATTCCACTTCAGGAGCTGGGTCAGGGCGTCGATGCCGTTCAGGAGCGGCATGGTGATGTCGGCGACGATGACGTCCGGTTGCAGCCGCTTGGCGGCTTCGACGAGGGCGCGGCCATCCTCGACGACGCCCACGAGGTCGAATTCGGCCGAGAGAATGCGGTTGATGCCTTCGGCCACGATCTGGTGGTCGTCGGCGAGAAGTACGCGGGGCCGGCCTTTGGAACTCATTGGGGCGAAGGCTCTGGCTCCAGCGGGAGCCAGACGATGACCGCGGTACCCTCTCCCGGTGCGCTGTCGATGTCCAGCCGGCCGCCCATCAGGTTCGCCCGCTCGTGCATGCTGCTGATTCCCAGGCTCGGGTCGCGGTCGCGGGACGCGGGGCGGAATCCAACGCCATCGTCTTCGACCACCAACTCCAGCCCGCCGTTCTGGCCCCGGAGAATGAGTGACACGTGGCGGGCCTGGGCGTGGCGAAGGATGTTGCGCAGCGCGGCCTGGGCGATCCGAAAAAGGCAGAGCGCCGAGTCCCTTGGGATGGAAGCCGGAACGCCGCTCACATCCACCACGACGGGGAGCGACGATTCCTGGGAGAACCGATCCGCCTCCGCGCGCAAGGCATCGATCAACCCCAATTCCTCGAGGATCGAGGGATGCAGGCGGTACGACAATCCGTGCACGTCCTGGCTCAAGTCGGCGAGCCCTTCACGAACCTCGGCGAGGGCGCGGCGTTCGCGCTGGGAATTCGCCTTGTGTTCGAGTTGTCCCGCGTCGATCGCGAGTCGGGCGAGGCGCTGTGTGATGTCGTCGTGCAGTTCGCGCGCAAGCCGGGCCCGCTCGTTTTCCTGGGCGATGATCAGTTGCCGGGCGAACGCGGTCTGTTGAGCGGCCTTCCTGTCCAGCCGCCTCTTGGCGCGAATCAGCAACGTGCCAATCCCGGCGGCAAGGGACACGCTTCCCAGGATTCGAAACCAGGTCGTCTCCCAGAAGAAGGGCAGCGCTTCCAGCGCGAGCCCGGCTTCGGCGCTCCACACGCCGTCGTGGTTCGCGGCTCGGACCTGAAAGATATAGCTTCCCGGTTCCAGGTTCTCGATCAGGCTCATCCTGTGGGCGTCCCCGTTCCGCCACCTCGTGTCGACGCCCCACAGGCGGGTCTGAAACCGGACCTTTTCCGGTGAGACGAAACTCGGGGCCGCGTACTGGATCTCAATGCGACGGCTGCCGGCCGGGAGTCTGACGACCGCGGGAAGCGGCATGTCCATGCGATGGCGGATTGATTCGTCCGACTCTTCCGTTTCGCCTTCCGAGGACTCTTCCTGGAATGAGATCGATTCGATCGTGACCGGGGGCGGCGCCGAGTTGATCCGCAAGGTCCCCGGGTCGGTCATCGAGACTCCCCGGAGGGTCGCGAACCAGATTCGACCGCGTCCGTCCACCGCGGCGATGGGTTGCTGCCCGGCGGGGCATTCCGGACTCGCCAGCCCATCGCTCTGATCGAACAACTGGCCGGCGAATTGGACGGAGGTCCCTTCCGCAAGCGCATTCAGGTGGTCGCGGTCCGCGCGCAGGATGCCGCGATTGGAAGCCATCCAGAATCCGCCTTGGCCATCCTCGAGAATCTCATGGACGCCCGCCGTGGGAAGACCCCTCGGTGCCTTGATGCGGTCCGTCCGTCCCGGGCGCCAGCGAACGAGACCGTTGTTCAGCGAACCCATCCACATCGTTCCGTCGGAGTCCGCGTGAAGACAGGCGATCTCCTCGATCGGCCCACCTTGCGAAGCGCGAACCTCGGTGAACCGGCCGTTCTCGAGGCGATAAACGCCCCTGTAGTTCGATGCCCAGACGTTCCCCGCCCGGTCCTCGCCAAAACAGCGCACGCCGGGACGCGGCAACCCCTCCTCCGGACCGAAGGAGCGGAACCGGTCCGAATCGAGGACCGACGCTGTCTGGCCTCCCGAAACCCAGATGCGTCCGCTCGAATCCTCGAAAAGGGCGATCACGTTGTCTCCGCCGGTCTGGTCCGAGGGAATCGAGCGCCAGTCGGCCGCCTCCCGGACGAAGAGCCCGTGGCCGAATGTGCCCACCCAGATCCGGCCCTTGCGGTCCGCAAGGACGGACTGGACATAGCGGCCGGGGACCAGGTGTTGCGGCAGGGTGACGCTCGAAATGGTGTCGCCCTCGAGTCGGAAGAGTCCGCCTCCGTACGTTCCAATCCACACGCCGTCTCCAGGCGCGGGCCAGACGGACTTGACCACCCGCGACGAAAGTCCCGATTCCCGGCCGAAACTCCGGAAGCGCCGCTCTTTGAGGCGTGTCAGACCGCCGCCGCTCGTGCCGATCCAGACGTTGCGCTCATGGTCCTCGAACGCGAAGCGCGTACCCGAGTAGGAAAGTCCCCCCGCTTCGCTCCATAAGCGCACGCGTCCGTCGGGGGCGACCTGGTGGACCCCATGGGCGAAGCTGCAGATCCAGAGGTTGCCCCGGCTATCCTCGTTGAGACTCCAGATCGAACGGAGGTCCGCATCCAACCGCCGGCGCGATACCTCCACGCCGTTCGAAAACTTGCGGAGTTCCGAGTCCAGCAGCACCCAGAGCCCCCCGTCCCTCGCCTGGGCGCAGGCGGTTCGGTCCGTGGCGTCGGGAAGTTCGTGCCCCGGCAGTTTCGACTCCCACGCGGTTCCATTCCACAACCCCACAAAGCCCGCCTGGACGACCCACCATCGTCCGGATTCGTCCACGCCTCCGTGGTATCCGAGCTTCGGCTGGCCAGGAGGAGGCGGCAGTTCCTTGAGAATCCCGCCCACGAACTCGTACACCCGGCCGTTGAACGTGGTGAGGAGGAGGTCGCCGTTGGCCCGCTCGGAGAAGGTTCGAATTGGGACAGCGGCACTCAACGCCGCGCCGGAGGGACGACCCCACTGGACGCTGTCGCGCCAGACCAAGCCGTTGAGGGTGCTGATCCAGAGCCGGCCGTTCTGTCCGAGGTGAAGGTTGACGATGCCCGAATCGGGGAGCTGCGGCGTGTTGGACGGCGTGAGAACTGCGAACCGGACTCCGTCGAAGCGCACGAGACCGTTGAAGGTCCCGAACCACAGATATCGGTCGGCGGTCTGGACCATGGCCGTGGCGGAGTTCTCCGGAAGTCCGTCCTCGGCTTCCCAGGTGCGGACCAGCCACTCACCGTCCGGGCTGGGCACGTCGTTCAGGTGCGCGGCGACGCCGGATGACTCGAACAATCCGATGACGAGAAGGACGACAGCGGCGGTCAGACTTCCGAGACGAAGGCGAGGGGTGCCCTGGCCTTCAACTCGAGCGGTCTTTGCCCCGGGCCCTTCCGGGAATCCCGGCGCGTCCCGGGCTCCCCGGGACTGAAAGGACGGAGTTGCCACGACCCTGTCCGTGTCGGTCCTTGCGAACCGGGAGCCCGAGGTTCCCCGGCCGGCGAACCGGACGCCGGCCTTCCCGGGAGAATCGGCGGGGATTCCCGTCAGGTCGTTGGAACCGGCACCAAGTCCGGAGGGCGCCGCAACGGGCATGCCCTGAAATGCTTCCAGTTTCACGAAGCGCAGTCGATGGCCATTCAGGACTGGAGTGGATCCGGTTCTTCGAACGAGGCTGTTTTCTCATGCCTCTGAGTGGCGGAACGGAACGCAAGGGAGGGCCTTTATTTCTCGGCATCGCTCTTCTGACAGCGCGCGATGCCCTCCGCGACCTGGTCCCTGAGAGCGAATTGCGGAAAACTTGGGTCCTTCTGCATCCGCCGATACAGATCCAGCGCCTGCGCCCGCATTCCCGCATCCTCGGTCAGTCGGGCGACGACAAAGGTCCGCCTGAGGAGTGGTTCCAAACCGGCCACCAGCCACTGATAGGTGGCGAGATGATCCGCCGCGGAAATGACCGCTTCAGTCGCGGCAAACATCTCGCTTGGTTTGAAATAATAGAGGGCGCCCTCGAGCGAGTTTCTTGATCCGGCGTCCAGCACCTCGGACTTGCGTCGCATTTCATCCAGCACCTTCAGGATCTCTGACGCGGCTCCGGTGGGTGGGTTCTCGAGAGGCCAGCGGCCGGTTCGGGCGTCGTCCCCGGCGGAACCTCCGGTACCTCATCCGCGTGCACCAAAAACCCCCACATGCGCTGCCCGTGGGTGCCCACGGGCTGGTAGGTCTGCTCCTTTTCATCCCAGAACCTCGTGGAACCCGTCTTCGGGTCGACCTGATATGAGGAATGCACAGGCGAGTTGGTTGTGGTGCCACCCCGGGTGAGTTGGATGGAACGTCGCTCCTTCGAAGGATGCCAGGAAACCCTCGCCCTCGAATCGCTCCAGACAAAACCGAAGTAGGGATCGCGGACCGTGAACCCGACAAAGACGTTGTAGGCGGCATCGGGTGGGGCGAGTTCGACGAGCGCGATCTCGCCCACGGGCTTGCCATCAAGGAGAACGGGATCTCCAACCTTCAGGCCCTCACTGGATTCAAGCAGCGTGTGGTAAGGGACTTTGATCGAAATCCAGCCGCGATCGCGCCCAATCCCGTAGAGAACTACGGCAATTGCCATGAGTGCGGTCAGCACTCCAAT
>JBFWOK010000270.1:0-6415 GCA_050250555.1 Limisphaerales bacterium | reverse complement strand
ACGAACCCGGCCACTCTCGCCCCATCCCCACCCCCGTCAAGGGGCGATTCCAGATCGCGGCCAGCCCAGCCCAGCCGCCGGCCCCGCCCGGGAACAACCAGGGAACACTCGGATCACACGGACCTGAGAAACGAGCCGTGACATCGGGCAATCGGAACGCCTCACACCGCGTGGCGTCGCCACCCCTGGATCACGGCCTGGCTTTCCATCGGTGTCCGAGTCTTCCTTCCGTGTCTTCCGCGTGCTCCGTGGTTGTTCGCTGGAGAGGATCGAAACCCTGTCCGGTTTTCCATTTCGCGGGTACTTCAAGGCGGCGAAACGCCCCGCACCTCGTCGTCGGTTACGTTCCTTCCGCCAGCGTCACCGCCTTCATCCCCCTGACAAACCCCTTGTCCAGCCGGGGCCGCTGCCGACATTCTGGGAGCCATGGCCCTTCGCTGCATTCGACGAGCCGCCGCCGCAGCCGCCTGGTTTTGCCTGGTTGTCCACGGATTCGACCTCCGTGCCGCCAACAACTACACGCTCGGTACGGATTCCATGCCCCGGGAAGGCGTTCCGGCGGGTGAACTGATCGACGGCACGTACATTTCCACGAACTCGCTGTTTCCGGGCACCACCCGGGCGTACACGGTCTACCTCCCCCGGCAACTCGACCGACAATCACCGGCGCCGCTTCTCGTGGTCCAGGACGGCCGGGGCATGGCCAACGGCTGGAAAGTCCCGGTCGTCCTCGACAACCTGATTCACAGCAAGGAACTGCCCCCCATCGTCGGCGTCTTCGTCAGTCCGGGAGTCGTCCCGGCGCCGAACACCAACGCCCTGCCCCGCTACAACCGCAGCTTCGAGTACGACTCCATGGGCGACCGGTACGCCCGCTTCCTGATCGAGGAGTTCCTGCCCTGGATCGAGCGCACCCACGGAGTCACCTTCTCGAAGGACCCGTCCGCCCGCGCGATCGCCGGTGCCAGTTCCGGAGCCATCGCCGCGTTCACGGCCGCCTGGGAGCGACCCGATTCGTTCAGCCGCGTCTTCAGCACGATCGGGACCTACGTCGGCCTTCGGGGAGGCAACGACTACCCGGTTCTCGTCCGCAAAACCGAACCCAAGCCCCTTCGCATCTTTCTCCAGGACGGTTCCAGCGATCTGAACATCTACGGCGGCAACTGGTGGATGGCCAACCTCGACATGCTCAGCGCGCTCGAGTTCGCCGGGTACGAGGTCAACCACGCCTGGGGCGACGGCGGCCACGACTCGAAGCACGGCGCGTCGGTCTTCCCCGACGCCATGCGGTGGTTGTGGAAGGACTATCCCAAGCCGGTTCCCAAATCCACCGCGTCCAGAAACCCGTTCCTGAGCGGGATCCTTGTTCCTGGCGCGGATTGGGTGCTCGTCAGCGAAGGCCATCGGTTCACCGAGGGGCCGGCCGTCAACGCGCGGGGCGAAGTCTTCTTCACCGACATTCCGAACAACCGAATCCACAAGATCGGCCTCGACGGTTCGGTGACCGTCTTCGCGGAGGACACCGGAGCCGCCAACGGACTCATGTTCCATCCCGACGGACACCTCTATGCGGCCGCGAATTCGAAGCGGCAGATCGTCCGTTACGACACCGAGGGAAAGGCCGAGGTGGTCATCGGCGAAACCCCCGTCAATGACCTCGTCACAACCTTCCGTGACGGCTTTTATTCGACCGATCCGGAGAACAAGAAGGTCTGGTACACCTCACCCGCCGGTGAGCGGAAGCTGGTGGACACCGGTCTCGGATTCGCCAACGGCATCGTCCTTTCGCCGGATCAGACGCTGCTCTACGTCGCCGACACGCGCAGCCAATGGGTCTGGTCGTACGCGGTCCAACCCGATTTCTCCCTCGCACAGAAGCAACCCTACTTTCACCTCCACGTGCCGGACCCGGCCATCGACAGTGGCGCCGACGGCATGACCGTCGACGTCGAAGGACGCCTCTACGTCACGACACGGCTGGGACTTCAGGTCTGTGACCAGGCTGGGCGTGTGAACGCCATCCTGCCCAAACCCGGATCCGGCTGGCTTTCGAACGCCTGCTTCGGCGGCCCCGAACTGGACACCCTCTACGTCACCTGCGGTGAAAGAGTGTTCCGTCGGAAGACCCGCACCCGGGGTGTGGTGCCCTGGCGCGACCCGATCCTGCCGCCACGACCACGGCTCTGACCCCGACACCGCATCCGCCCCTGCCAACGACATGCGCCCCTTTCCCAAGATTTCCTCCGCCCTTCTGACGGCCCTGGCCTTCGGCGCCTTCCCGGCGTCGGGCGACTACCTCCAGGACGTCAAACCCGTCCTGACCCGGCACTGTGTGGCCTGCCACGGAGCGGATCAGCAGAAGGCGGGTCTGCGCCTCGACACCGCCGAAGCCTTGAGGAAGGGCGGGGATTCGGGTCCCGGGATTGTTCCGAAATCGAGCGGGCAAAGCCTCGCGATCCAGGTGATCGAAGGAGCCCATGACTCCATTTCGCGAATGCCCTACAAAAAACCTCCCCTCGCCCACGAGGAACTCGACGCGATCCGGGCCTGGATCGACGAGGGCGCACCCGCGCCGGCGAACGAGGCTCCAGGTCGCTTCGTCCACTGGGCGTTCGTCCCCCCGGTCCGTGAAACACCCCCGGACATCGCCGCCCACCCGATCGACGCCTTCATCCGCGACCGCCTCGCGCGAGAGAACATCGAACCTTCGCCCGAAGCCGACCCGATCACACTCCTTCGGCGCCTTCACCTCGACCTGACGGGACTCCCACCGACCCCGGGCGAAGTTGATTCGTACCTTGGGGATTCGCGCCCCGAGGCCTACGAGCGCCGGGTCGATCAGTTGCTCCAATCGCCGCATCACGGGGAACGCTGGGCGCGCTGGTGGCTGGACGTCGCGCGCTACGCCGATTCCAACGGGTACAGCATCGACGCGCCCCGTTCGCTGTGGCCGTGGCGCGACTGGGTGATCCGCGCCTTCCACGAGGACAAGCCCTTCGACACCTTCATCGTCGAGCAACTCGCCGGCGACCTTCTGCCGGACGCGACCTTGGACCAGCGGATCGCCACCGGGTTCCATCGCAACACCCAGATCAATCAGGAAGGCGGGATTGATCCGGAACAGTTCCGGATCGAATCCATCATCGACCGAGTCAACACCACGGGCACGGCGTTCCTGGGGCTCACCGTCGGCTGCGCCCAATGTCACGATCACAAATTCGATCCCATCTCCCAGCGCGAGTACTTCCAGCTCTTCGCGTTCCTCAACAACCAGGACGAACCCACGCTCCCGATTCCAACCCCGGAACAGCAAGCCGCCCGCGATTGGCACGACACGCGGGTCCGGCGGTTGGAAGCCGAATTGAAGGCGTTGACCGCCGACACAGGAAACCCTCCGGCCGGTGAATCGTTCGGGAAGACGGAGGCCCCCGCCGCATCCGCGGACGCTTCCAGCGGTGCCGCGAAGGACGCCCAGGACACGAACACCGCGCCGGACCCGGCCCGCATCCGGTCCGAGTTGAAGCGGCTCCAGCGCTCACGCCCCGGCGTCGACACGACGCTGGTCCTCGTTGAACGCGAGAAACCCCGTGAGTCGTACGTCTTCATCAAGGGCGACTTCACACGGCGCGGTCCGGACGTGACTCCGGCGACTCCCGCCGTTCTGCATCCCTCGCGCTTCCCGGAAGGCCGGCTCCCCACCCGGCTCGACCTCGCCCGCTGGATCGTCGATCCCGCCAATCCCCTCACGGCGCGGGTCACGGTGAACCGGGTCTGGCAGCAGTATTTCGGGCGTGGATTGGTCGAGACGGAGAACGACTTCGGGACCCAGGGGATTCCGCCGACCCATCCGAGGCTCCTCGACTGGCTGGCGACGGAACTCATCCGAGAGAAGTGGAGCCTGCACGCGCTCCATCGCCTGATCGTCACCTCCGCGACGTACCGTCAGTCGTCCCACGTCCGCCCCGACCTCGCCAACCGCGACGCCAACAACCGCCTGCTCGCTCGGCAAAACCGGCTCCGGCTCGATGCCGAAATCATCCGGGACGTGGCTCTCGCCGCGAGTGGGAAGCTGGATCGGACCGTCGGCGGTCCCGGGGTGTATCCACCCCAGCCCGCGGGGGTCATGAATCTCGGCCAGTCCCGGCGCGAATGGCTTGTGAGTGATGGCGGCGACCGCTACCGGCGCGGACTCTACACCTTCTTCTGGCGGGCCACGCCACACCCCGCCCTGGCTGTCTTCGACGCGCCCGACGCCTTCAGCGCCTGCACGCGGCGGCTGCGATCGAACACGCCGCTCCAGGCGCTCACACTCCTCAATGACGCCGCCTTCGTGGAACTCGCGGGCGCCCTGGCGGAAAGGATCACCCGCGAAGCGCCTCCGGAAGGACGCATCGACCTCGGCTTCCGGCTCTGCCTCGCCCGGTCGCCTTCCCCCACCGAGCGGGCGCGTCTCCAGGATCTCGTCCGCGCGGAAGCCCGCGATTTCGGCGAACCGCTCGCCTGGCAAAGCCTCGCCCGGGTCCTGCTCAACCTCGACGAAACCATCACACGCGAATGACCCCACCCCAAGGAACACCGTCGTCGCTGGCCTCCGTGACACGCCGGCATTTCTTTTCCCGCTGCTCCATCGGACTGGGATCGGTCGCCCTCGCATCGCTCCTCGATCGCACGGGCGCCCACGCGCTTTCCGGGGCGACATCCCATCCCCTGGCGCCGCGCGCTGGTCATCTCCCGGCCCGCGCGAAGAATGTCATTTTCCTGTTCATGGCGGGAGGTCCTTCGCAGCTGGAACTCTTCGACTACAAACCCCGACTTCAGGAACTCAACGGCCAGGCGATCCCGGATTCCTACCTCGAGGGGAAACGATTCGCGTTCATGGACAGCTCTTTCAAGAACAAGTCCACCCTGCTCGCGTCCAGGCGCGCCTTCAAACGGCACGGCGCTTCCGGCATGTGGGTGAGCGAACTGTTCCCCCACACGGCCCGCATCGTCGACGACGTCACGTTCATCCGTTCCTGCGCGACCGACGTGTTCAACCACGCCCCGGCGAAGCTGTTCATGAACACGGGCTCGTCCCAGTTCGGCCGTCCCAGCATGGGCGCCTGGGTCACCTACGGCATCGGCAGCGACGCCGACAATCTTCCCGGTTTCGTCGTCCTCCAAAGTGGTCCGCGAGGTCCTCGCGGCGGCGCCGTGAACTGGGGCAGCGGCTTCCTCCCCACCACCTTCCAGGGCGTCCCGCTCCGCGCCCAGGGCGAACCCATCCTCAACCTCACCACCCCCGACGGCATCTCGTCCCAACGCCAGCGTCGAACCATCGACGCCGTTCGCGACCTGAACCTCCAACGCCTCGTCGAAACCGGCGACCCCGAGATCACCACGCGCATCGCCGCCTACGAGATGGCGTACCGGATGCAAACCAGCGCGCCCGAAGCCATCGATCTTCGCGGCGAATCCGATGCGACACTCGCCCTGTACGGCGCCGATCGCGGCACGCCTTCCTTCGCCCGCAACTGCCTCCTGGCGCGACGGCTCGTTGAGCGCGGGGTCCGTTTCATCCAGCTCTATCACACCAACTGGGACAGCCACGGCGGTCCGGGTGAAAACCTCGAAAACGACTTCGAAAAGGTCTGCCGGGAGGTCGACCAGGGCCAGGCGGCGCTCGTCAAGGACCTCAAGTCCCGCGGACTGCTCGAAGACACGCTCGTCGTCTGGGGCGGCGAATTCGGGCGCACACCCATGGGCGAAAGCCGGGAAAAGACCGGCCGCAATCATCACATCGACGCCTTCACCATGTGGGTCGCCGGCGCTGGCGTGAAGGCAGGCGCCATCATCGGCGAAACCGACGAACTCGGCTTCGGCCCCGTCCGCGAACGCGTCCATGTCCATGACCTTCACGCCACGCTGCTTCACCTCCTTGGACTCGACCACAAGCGCCTGACGTTCCGCTTCCAGGGTCGCGATTTCAGGCTGACCGATGTCCACGGCGAAATCGTGACACCCTTGCTCGCCTGATTCCGCCTCAACGCCCCGAGGACCCCGTGTCCGCCACGAGCCGCGCGTCGTGGTAGCGGTCCACTTCCGGGCTTTCCAACGTCCGCACGGATCCATCCGGCCAGCGGATCTCGACCCGGTCCACCGAACGGGCCGCACCCAATCCGAAGTGCGCGACCGCCGGATGCTGTGAGCGGTAGCCATCGCCGGCCACAATCCATCGCCGCTGGACCCGCCCGCCCGACCACACCCGCACCGACCCGCCCAGCGTCGTTCTTCCCGGACCGCCGTCGCTCAAACGAAATCCGATCCAGTGGTAGGATGTGGCGATCTCGTTCCGAAAGACATGGACCCCCTGCCGACCCTCAGGCCAGTTCCCATAAGTCGTCGCCACCAGTTCCACCCGCCCGTGGCCATCGAG
>JBFWOK010000269.1:0-6470 GCA_050250555.1 Limisphaerales bacterium | reverse complement strand
TTCGCCTTGATCTCCTCGAGGGAGGGCCAGACGGGGGTGGTCTTGATCTGCTGGACGTTCTTGGGGAAGTCGATGACGACGGGGCCGGGGCGACCGGACTGAGCGATGTAGAAAGCCTCGCGGACGATGCGCGGGATGTCGTTGATGTCCGTGATGAGGTAGGAGTGCTTCACGATCGGGAGGGTGACTCCGATCATGTCGGTTTCCTGGAAGGCACCCCGTCCGATCATGGCCTGGGGGACCTGGCCGGTGATGGCGACCAGCGGACAGGAATCCATGAAGGCGTCCGCGATGGCGGTGACGAGATTGGTGGCGCCGGGGCCGCTGGTGCCCATGCACACGCCGGCCTTGCCGGTCGCCCGGGCGTACCCTTCGGCGGCGAAGCTGCCACCCTGTTCGTGGCGGGGCAGGATGGTCCGGATCTTCGACTTCGTGAGCGACTGGTGGAGTTCCATGCTCGCGCCGCCGGGGTAGGCGAAGACCACCTCGACGCCCTCGCGTTCGAGGGCCTTGACGAAGATGTCGCGTCCGAACATCGGCTCGGACTTGGACGAGGCGGCGGACCTGGAGGCGGGCCTGGCGAGGGTTTTCGCGGACGATTTGGCGGGGGCCGCCGGTTTGCGGGCGGGCGTGGCTTTGGCTTTGCTCATCGGTGCATTTCGTTGTGGCCGGGCCGGTCGGGAGACAAAAAAACCCACGACCGGAGCCGGCCGTGGGTTGGGATCGCAAAAGGAACTATCTGCGACACGACCCTCCGGCGCGGCGGGGGAGGACTACCCCCACGAGCGTTACGAAGAGCGAGTACCGCAGGACGGTCAACATGACGGCGGAGGGTAGGAGGGGTGCGGGCAGGGGTCAAGATTGGTGTCGATCTCAAGAACGGCGTGAAGCTCAGGAGTTCCCGGTGACCAGCCGGCGGTGGCGGGCGAAGACGGGGCGGAGGGCGCCGCCGAGGGAATCCTGAAGGGCCTGGATTTCCCGGTAGACGGCCGAGGCTTCCGGACGCGGGCGGGCGGTCTCGCGGGCGTTCAGTTTGACGAAGGCGTCGGTGATCTCGTGGATCGCGATCTTTTCGCCTTTGGAAAGGCGCCAGCACCAGAGGGCCTGGAGGGCCGCGCCGAAGGCAGCGCCTTCGCCGACCTGAAGGGTGACGACTTCGGCGTCGAACACGTCGGCCATGATCTGGCGCCAGAGTTTGGACTTCGCGCCTCCGCCGGTGGCGCGGACCTGGGTGGCTTTCACGCCGAGGTCCGCGAGGCGGCGGAGACCGTAGTTCATCCCGAGGGTGACGCCTTCCATCGTGGCGCGCGCGAAGTGCGCCGCCGTGAAGGTGCGCGGACGAACGCCGAAGAAAACCCCGGTTCCGTCGGGGAGGTTCGGGGTGCGTTCGCCTTCCAGGTAGGGAAGGAGGACCAGGCCGTCCGAGCCGGGCGGGGCCTTGGCCGCCGTCTTTTCGAATGCGGCGTGGTCCATGTCGAAGTCGCGCCGGACCATCTCGGTGGCGACGGTCACGTTCATCGTGCAAAGGAGCGGGAGCCAGCGGTTGGCCGAGTCGCAGAAGGCGGCGATTTCGCCCGCGGGATCGGTGACTGGCACGGCGGTGGAGGCGTAGATGGTGCCGCTGGTGCCGAGGCTCGCGGTCACGACGCCGTCGCGGGTGTTCCCGGTTCCGATGGCGCCCATCATGTTGTCGCCGCCACCGGCGCTGACGACGATGCCGGCCTGGAGGCCGAGTTGCCGCGCCGTCGCCGGGGTCAGCGCGCCGGCCGGTTGGTCGCTGGGGGAGAGGGAGGGCAGTTTCGATGCGAGATCGGGATCGATGGCGTCCAGTGCCGCCTGGCACCAGCGGCGCTTGCGCACGTCCATGAGGGCGGTGCCGGACGCGTCGCCGTATTCCATGAAAGCATTCCCGGTGAGCCACCAGTTCAAGTAGTCGTGGGGAAGGAGGACCGTGGCGAGTCGCGCGTAGTTTCGGGGCTCATGGTTTCGGAGCCAGAGAATCTTCCCGGCGGTGAATCCAGGCAGGACCGAGTTCCCGAGCGCGCGCAGGGTGGCCTTGGGTCCACCCAGCTTCGAAGTGATCGCCTCGCATTCCGCCGCGGTGCTGGTGTCGCACCAGAGTTTGGCGGGGCGGATGACTTCGCCCTCGCGATCGAGGGGGACGAACCCGTGCTGCTGGCCGGAGACGCCAAGGGCGACGACTTCGGTGGCGCTGGCCTTCGCCTCTTTGAGGGCTTGGCGTATCGCCTGGGTGGTCGCCTTCACCCAGGTTCGCGGGTGCTGTTCCTTGTGCCCGGCGGGCAGGTTCGGGATAAGGTCGTAAGTGGAGGCGCCGGATCCGGCGACCTTTCCGGTGGAGGCGTCCACGACGAGGGCTTTGGTGGATTGGGTGCCCGAATCGATACCGAGGACGAGGGTTCTCATGGATCGGAATTTTTCCCGATTGTTTTCCCAGGCGCCGTCGGATGCCAGCGTTTCGTCAAGCGGCCGGCGGGGATTCCGGCGCCGGGACCTCGGGAAAGCCGAGCTGGCGGAGCGCTTCGAACAGGACGAGCGCGGCGCAGTTCGAGAGGTTCAGGGAGCGCGCCCGCGAATTCGCCATCGGAATGTGAAGCCACCGGCTCGGGTTGGCTTCGAGGAGGGCGCGGGGCAGCCCGGCGGTTTCGCGTCCGAACACCAGGTGGTCGCCGTCGGCGAAGCGGGCGTCCGAATACCTCGTGGGTCCGCCGTCCTCGATGAGCCAGAAGCGGGACGCGGCCGGGCGGGAGGTGTCGAAGGAACGCCAGTTCGGCCAGCGCGTCCAGGCGACATGCCGCCAATAGTCCATGCCCGCGCGGCGGAGCGTCGTGTCGTCGAGTTGGAACCCGAGCGGGTCGATCAGGTGCAGATGAGTTCGCGTGGCCGCGCAGAGTCGGGCGATGTTCCCCGTGTTCGGAGGGATCTCCGGTTCCAGGAGCACGATGTGGAGCATGGAATCGGCCGGCTTGGTCGGTGCCGCGGTTTGACGTGTCGTGGGCGATGGATGGAAGAGCTGGGCCGGAACGGTGGCGCCTGATCAACGCACCTTGGGAATCGAGGCCCTTTCCTGGAGCCAGGCGAGGTCGGTGTTTCCCGGAAACTGAAGGGCGATGTGGTCGGGGATCCACCGTTCCCGGGCGAGCGCGGCGGTGGTGGCGTCGCGCCATCGGTGGGTTTCCACGTGACCGTCGGCGAAGGACAACGTGCCGCGTCCCCGATGCTGGGCCGAGGGCAGATGGTAGTAGAGCCCTGTCAGGGAATGGTCGATCGCGGTCACGAAAGCGGAATGACAGACATTGCCCGGCGCGGTGTCGACGAATTGAAGGAGGGTCGAAGGCGATCCGGCGCCGAGGTCGCTGGTCTTCATGTAGAGCTGGTGTTTGAGGGAGAGAAACGAGGATTCCAGGTTGGGTGCCTGCCAGCCCAGGTAACCGTTCAGGGCGTACGACCGGGTTTTGGGGTGGGAACGCTCGTCGATCTCGATCGTGACGCTGTCGGATGGGCAGCGGTAGATGGAAGCCGACTTCAGGTACTCGGCGAAGGCCGCGTTCCGAGGGTCGAGCAGGTAACTTTCATTCGTGAACGAGGGGCGATTCCGATGGGTGTCGCCGACGACCCAGAGTTTGGTCGGGCCCAGCGTTTCCGGGGTGCCGTATCCATTGGGGACGACCCGGTCGCCGTGATCGTTTGCGTAGATTTCCCACGTGATCGCGAGTTGGCGGAGGTTGTTGACGCACTGAACCCGTCGGGCGGATTCCTTCGCGCCCGACAAGGACGGAAGGAGGATCGAAGCGAGCAACGCGAGGAGGGCGATCACGATGAGGAGTTCGACCAGGGAGAAGCCCTCGGACCGGCGACCCGAACGGGATAGGGCGTCTCGGGGTTGAACTCGTATCCGCATGGCCCGCAGATCCTAACACGGTCCAACTGTTCCCGGAAGGGCCGAGCCGAAATGGAAATGAAAACCTCCGCGTTGTCGGGCGACGACGCGGAGGTTCGTGAGTGTTGGTCCGTGCTACTTCAGAGGGGCGACCTCAAACGCCGGCGACTCCACGGGAGTCACGACGGTGCCGGGCCTGCCGAGAGCGGGAAAGTCCTCGATAACCCTGGGACTCGACGCGAGGGCTTCGTTGCCGAGCATTTTGGGTGGGATTCCGGGTTTTGTCGTGGGCCGGGAGGAGGGTTTTGAACCGCCAAGCGCCAACTGCGGGAATTCCTCGATCATCCGGGGCGCCGAAGCCAGGCCGCTGTGGGCTTGGACCTTGGCCACGGCCGTCGTGGCACGGGTGGACTGGGATGAACTCCTGGCTTCGGCCCCTTGGAAGGCGAGCCATGGATACGCTTCCAAAGTTCGGGGTGATGCCGCCAGAGCGGCGTTGCGGGTGGAGTGCTCGACGTCGAACGACTGAGCGTTGGCCAGCATCATCGTGGCGGACAGGGAGAGCGCGGCCACGACGACCAGATTCGGGGAGGTACGGCGATTTGTTTTCATGACGAGCCCAATATGCGCGGAATTCGGGTTTGTCATGAACAAAGTTGCGGATTGCGGACGTCGAGGCGGAGGCTGGGTGGAAGGATCGTGTCCAGTTCATTCAGGTTCAATGGGTTGTGGGTCCATTTGAGGGTTCGCGCCGAGGTGAAGGAATCCGGAGACCGTGTCGAACGTGATCACGCCGAACATGGCTAGAAGGCCGTTTCCAAGGAGCCCGGCTTCGCCTGGAAAGATGGGTTTGCGATGCAGGCCGGTGGCGATGGTGTCGAACGAGTGGGACCCGAGCTGGATACCCGAAAGGGTTTGCGGGATCGAAACGCGGGCGAGTCCGACGGAGGGCGGTCCGGGACATTCCCGGCCGGTCGCGGACGGGTTGACCCATTGGAGCGCGCTCGCGCATCCGGTGTCGACCCGCAGCGGTTGATCGCGTCCCCCGTTGACGCGCGCGCGAACCGAGAATCCGCGGGAACTCACGGAAAGCGGGAGGGAACGTTCGTCGGGAACGGCGGGAGAGTTGTCGAGAAGCGTCAGCGTCCCGGACCGGTAATCGAGCTCGACGATGCGTTCGCGGAAAAAGTCGGCGCCCAACAGGCCATCCACGGGTTCGTCGCACGCGTCGCCGAGCCTTTCGAGATCGAGGACCAGGATCGTGGGAGGCAACGCGACGTCGCCAAGGGAGGCGTGCCAGGGGATGGGTCCATGACCGGTGACGACGGTTCCGACGCCGGCGACCGCGGTCTTTCGGCCGAGGGGAAGGCCCAGTCGACGGGCGGCTCGACGATCCAACACGCTGACGCTCGCGCCGGTATCGACGAGGAAGCGGAGCGGACCCGTGGTGGACTCTCCGGATCGGGTTTCCGCCTGCACGTCGACCCAAACCATTCCGTCTTCGAAACGGACGGGGAAGGAACGCTCGTCGGAGATCGAAGCGCGGGTGGCTGGTTGAGGAAGAAGGCATGCCAGCACACCGAGCAAGGAGATGCGCAGGGCCCGCATGACGTGCGGGAAGCAGTGCTTGTGCCACTCGCTAGGGGAGGGGACTCCCGAGTGCCAAGGCGGTTCCGTTGTCGGATGAAAGCCATCGGCGGGCCGGGGGCGATGCGTGGAAACGAGCCGCGTGGACGGATTGAGACAGGCGGGTTGGCTCGCGTGGGCACTCGCCGACTGGCGCGAATCACGGGACGGAGTAGGCTGGCGCCACGATGTCGATCGAGCGACTGACGGGTCCGTTGCCACCCGAGGAACTGCAGAAGCGCCTGGACGAATTCCTTCGCCAGAACCTGCCTGGCGTGGGTTCGTTCGGCTTCACGCCGCCGGCGGCGAACGCGGGGGGCGGTTCCGGTGGATCCCGGAAGGAACCGGAACGACCGGACGCGAAGGAGGACCTGGAGCGGTTCCGTCGGAAGCCGAGGGAAGTGAAGGGGCACCTCGATCGGTTCGTGATCCGACAGGAAGAGGCCAAGAAGGTGCTGAGCGTCGCGCTCTGTGATCACTACAACGCGGTGTGGCAGGCGTTGTCGGGACGCGAACCCTCGAACTACGCGAAGCAGAACGTGATTCTTCTGGGGCCGACGGGAGTGGGAAAGACGTACCTCATCCGAAGCATCGCGGAGTTGATCGGCGTGCCGTTCGTGAAAGCCGACGCGACCAAATTCTCGGAGACGGGCTATGTGGGGAGCGACGTCGAGGATCTGGTGCGCGACCTGGTCCGGCGGGCGGATGGGGATGTCGAGCGGGCGCAGTACGGGATCATCTACGTCGATGAGATCGACAAGATCGCCGCCGCTTCGAATGCGGCGGGGCGGGACGTGAGCGGGCGCGGGGTCCAGACGAATCTCCTGAAGCTGATGGAGGAGACGGAGGTCTCGGTTCGGGCGCCGAACGACATGGCCGGGCAGTTCCAGGCCATGATGGAACTGCAGCGAGGGGGGAAGAAGCAGCCGTCGACGATCAACACGAA
>JBFWOK010000268.1:0-6499 GCA_050250555.1 Limisphaerales bacterium | reverse complement strand
AGGCGGTTTGTCATGGAGAGGATGAGGAGTCCGACCCCCGAGATCAGGATGACGGGACCGACGGCGGCCTGGAGGATGGGGAGGAGATCGTTGATTCTCATCACCACGGGCGGGGCAGGGCGCCCGGAAATGGCGGCCCGGCCTGGGGAGAGCGGGCTCGGGCTCGGGCGGCCCGGAGTTCGGTCCGCTGGTCTGAGTCGGGAAGAATCCCGGTGTCGCCGCTAGGCGGCGAGGACCGCCTTGTTGGTCACGAGGTACTGCTGCAAGTCACGGATGGAGGACATGGTGGTCGGGGTGCCGGGGCGCATGGCTTTGTACCGCTTGTAATGGACGAGGACCTTGCCCACCTGGGTCACCGCCACGTTCACGTCGCCGACTTGCCAGATCTGGCCCTTCTCGAAGGGCGGAAAACTTTTGGGTGCCGATGCCTTGGTGGCCGACTTCTTCATGGGCCGATCATGCCCAAGGCTTCGCCGGGGGGCAAGGTCCGGGCGGCCAAGGTTGGCGGGAAGGTGCTGGGAGGCTAGAATCGACGGCATGGAAGACCCGATTTGGGCGGAGGCGTTTCGCGCGGCGTACCGGCGCGCGAGGCAAGCTTATGAGGAAGGCGCGGGAAGTCCGGCCTTGGCCGTCTCGGAGCCGGATCGCGAGTTCCTGGGTGAGATCGGGTGTTCCCCCCAGGAGATTTTCGACTTCGTCGAGGACGACGTGACGGTTGGAGAGCCGGATTTGGAGACCGCGCTAAGGATCACGCGAGTTCGGTGGGAGTATTTTCAAGAGGTGGAGAAGGGGCAGTCGCCGGGTCGCCTGCAACGGGTCCAGGAGTTTCCGCCCCCGGGCGAGACCCTGGGAGGCATTCCGTGGCTTCCGAGGATCATTTCGAAGGCCCGGGCGAAGCTTCGAGGCGAGCTGCCCCAGGAATTGATGTTCGGCTGCGGAGGCGACCGGCACTTCCTGCGCGAGCATGGTCTGGCGCCGGACCGTTTTCTTGAGGCCGTTTGGAAGGCCGGTGACAACGACGCCGAGATTCTGGACTACGTGCGTCGCCGCGGAGGGGCCTGAGTCGAATGCCCGGGCGCGCCGCTCCCGCCCTCGCCGGCGACGACCGTCGCCTCCGCCTCCGCCTCCGCCGCCGCGGCGCGTTTCAGAAGCCGAGTTCCTCGCGCACGGAGGAAAACTGGGTCACGGCGAACTGGAGATCCTCGTGGGAGTGGGCGGCGGACATCTGGGTGCGAATGCGCGCTTTGCCCTGGGGGACGACGGGATAGAAGAATCCGATGACATAGACTCCTCGGCGGAGCATGGCTTCGGCGACCCGTTGGGAGAGGGCGGCGTCGCCGAGCATGATCGGAACGATGGGATGTTCGCCGGGGACGATCTGGAAACCGGCCCGCGTCATGGCTTCGCGGAAGAAACGGGTGTTGGAGGCCAGTTGGTCCCGCAGTTCCGTGGATGACGCGAGCAGGTCGAGCGCCCGGATGGAGGCGGCGGCGATGCAGGGGGCGACGGTGTTGCTGAAGAGATAAGGCCTGGATCGCTGGCGGAGCAGTTCGACGATCTCCCGTCGACCGCTGGTGTAACCGCCGCTGGCGCCACCGAGCGCCTTGCCCAGGGTGCCCGTCAGGATGTCGATCCTCCCCATCACCTCCCGGTGCTCGTGGGTTCCGCGCCCCGTCCTTCCGAGGAATCCGACCGCGTGGGAGTCGTCGACCATGACCAGCGCGTCGTGTCGATCGGCCAGGTCACAGATTCCCCGGAGGTCCGCGATGGTCCCGTCCATGCTGAACACACCGTCGGTGACGATCAGGCGGAAGCGGGCGTCGGCGGATTCCTTGAGCCGGGATTCGAGATCGGCGAGGTCATTGTTTCGATACCGGAATCGGCGGGCCTTGCAGAGGCGGATGCCGTCGATGATGGACGCGTGATTGAGTTCGTCGGAGATCACGGCGTCCTCGGGCCCGAGAAGGGTCTCGAAGACCCCGCCGTTGGCGTCCCAGCAACTGGTGTAGAGGAGGGTGTCCTCGGTGCCGAGGAAACGGGTGAGTCGTTCCTCGAGTTGTTTGTGGACGTCCTGGGTGCCGCAGATGAATCGGACGCTGGCCAGGCCGTAGCCCCATCGGTCGAGGGCCTCGTGGGCGGCGTCGCGGACGGACGGATGCTGGGCGAGGCCGAGGTAGTTGTTGGCGCAGAGGTTGAGGACCGGTGGGCCGTCCTTGACGCGGATGCGGACGCCTTGCGCGGTGGAGAGCACGCGTTCGTTCTTGTAGAGGCCGGCGCCGCGGAGGTCGTCGAGTTGTCGGGTGAGGTGCTGCCGAAGGGCGGAGTTCATCACGGGAACGGGCAAGATATCGGATGGGAATCTAGTTTTGCCAATCGAGGACGACCTTTCCGGACTCGCCGGAGAGGGCGGTTTCGAAGGCCTGGCGGTAGTCCGAATAGGGGAACCGATGGGTGATGACGGGTCGGATGTCGAGACCGCTCTGAAGCATGACCGTCATCTTGTACCAGGTCTCGTACATTTCCCGTCCGTAGATGCCCTTGATCGTCAGCATGTTGAAGATGACGGCGTTCCAGTCGATGGCCATGGGTTCCGCGGGAATGCCGAGCAGGGCGATCTTGCCGCCGTGCGCCATGTTGGCGACGAGATCCCGGAAGGCCTGTGGATTGCCGGACATTTCGAGGCCGACGTCGAATCCCTCCTTCATGCCCAGTTCGCGTTGAACGTCGCTCAGGCTGGTCTCGCGCGAGTTCACCGCGCGTGTGACGCCGATCTTTTCCGCGAGCGCGAGCCGCCACGGGTTCACGTCGGTGATCACGACATACCGGGCGCCGGCGTGCCGGGCGATGGCGGCGCCCATGATTCCAATGGGACCGGCACCGGTGACGAGGACATCCTCACCGAGGAGGTCGAACGAAAGCGCGGTATGCACGGCGTTTCCGAACGGATCGAAGATGGACGCGACGTCGCGGTCGACGTCCGGCGCGTGGACCCACACGTTCGTCATCGGCAGGGAGAGGTACTCGGCGAACGCTCCGGGACGGTTGACGCCGACTCCCTGGGTATCGGCGCACAGGTGTCTGCGGCCCGCGAGGCAATTGCGGCAGCGCCCGCAGACGACATGGCCCTCGCCGCTGACGATCTGGCCGGGGAAAAAGTCGTGGACGTTGGATCCGACCTCGACGATTTCGCCGACGAACTCGTGTCCGACGACCATGGGCACGGGGATGGTCTTGCGGGCCCAGGCATCCCATTTCCAGATGTGCAGGTCGGTGCCGCAGATGCCGGTCTTATGGACTCGGATGAGGACGTCATTGATCCCGATCCCGGGTTCCGGGACATCCTCGAGGACAAGGCCCTGTTCGGCCGCGGATTTGACGAGTGCTTTCATCATGAGGGGGTGAGAATGACCTTGCGTCGGGTTGCGGATCGGGGCTGGATGACTCCCGTATTTCGGAGACGCGTTCGCAATATCGGAAAGTGAATTCCATTAAGCAAGAACTTTTTCCCGTATAGTAGAGACCTTCCATGAATGAACCGGGGATGGAACCAAGTCGCGAGGTCGGGGTGATTCCGGCGGCGGAAGAGGTGAGCCGGCATCTTTGCCGCAGGGTTCGGGACCTGCGCAAAGGGATGGGGTGGTCCTTGGAGAAACTGGCGACGGCGTCGGGGGTGAGTCGTTCGATGCTGAGCCAGGTGGAGCGGAACGAAGCGAACCCGACGTTGGCGGTCGCCTTTCGAATCGCGCAGGCGTTCGGAATGTCGTTGGGGGATCTGTTGGAGGCTCCGGGGGCGCAATCATCGATCCAGGTGATCCGGGGATCGGACCGGGCCCATGTTTTCCGTTCCGACCCGGACTGCGAGATCCGAACGCTGTCGCCGTTGAACCGGGAGAAGGACGTGGAGTTCTACGAGATCGTGCTGAAGCCGGGCGGAGCGCTTCGGAGCGCCGCGCATTTCGCGGGGACACACGAGTACCTGACCGTTCGGAAGGGCCGGGTGCGGGTCGAGTCGGGTGAGGATCACGACGAATTGAACGCGGGGGATTCCGCGAGCTACCGGGCGGACGTGGCGCACGCGATCGTGAATCTGGGTCGTTCGGAGGCGCTGGTCTATCTGGTGGACATCTATCGGTAGGCGGGGGTTGGATCCGGGCTTCTCGCGGGTCCGGGATTCGGGTAGGGGAGGGGCGTGACGAGTGTCGAAGAGGTTTTGGCGGTGACCGCGGAATGTCCGCGTCGGGAGTTTCCTTCGGGAACGGTGCTTCTGGAGGAGGGCCGGCGGGCCGGGATCCTCTATTTTCTCGAGTCGGGGACCGTGGAGATTCTGAAGCAGGGGCAGCCGATCAGTTCGGTGAGCCAGCCGGGGGCGGTTTTTGGGGAGGTCTCGGTGCTGTTGGAGCAGGTCCACATGGCCACGGTGCGGGCGGCGACGGATCTCGTGTGCCGGGTGGTGGAGAATCCCCGGGAGTTTCTCGCGAGCCATCCGGCCGTTTCCCTTCACGTCGCGTCGCTTCTGGCCCGGCGGTTGAGCGCCGTGACGACCTACCTCGTGGATCTCAAGCGGCAATACGAGGACCGCGAGGACCACCTCGGGATGGTGGACGAGGTTTTGGAAAGCCTGCTGCAGCTCCAGGTGAAGCGTCGGCGGAACTAGCCCTGGGTGGGTGCCGGGCCGAGATCGATTTCCTCGCGGCCCGCGGCGGAGACCCATTCGACCCGGCGTCGGGCGAGATCGACCACGAGGAACGGCGGTTCGGGCGCGAGGTAGGCTCCCGCGTTGAAGACGCGGGTTTTGTCCATCCGATCGACCCACGCGCCGCCGTCCTGGAACGGCGCCTGGTGAATATGCCCGGAGAACACGAGGTCGGGCTGATATTTGCGGATCCAGCCGGTCAGCTCGCGATCTCCCGCGTCCCGGTGGCCCGTCCAGCTGGTTCGGGCTCCCGAAGGCGGCGCGTGATAGATCCAGATCCAGAAATCATGCGGCTTGGCGGCATCGCGGGAGAGTTGGTCCTCGATCGCGGCCCGCGCGGAATCGGTTTCCCACCACGGGCAGAGGCTCACGAGGCAACCGCCTTCGGTGAGGGCGTCGCCATCGACCATGGCTCCGGAACTTCGGGCAAGCCGGAGCCATTCCGCGGTGCGTTGGCCGCCGGAGTCCGGCTCGTCGAGATCATGATTCCCGGAGGTGATCAGAAGCCGGGGAGTCAACCGGGCAATGCGCGCGAGGTACTTGAGGATGACAATGACCTGGACGTCGCGGTCGACGGGCGACGCGATGTCGAGGAGGTCGCCGGCGACGACGACGGCGTCAAAGCGTCCGGCGTTGCGCACGACCCAGTCCCACTGATGGAGGGAGTAATGAAGATCGGCGACGACGAGCAGACGCATCGGGTCCCCTAGGCTCCTCCGAATCCCCGCCGGATCAAGGCTTTCCCTGGCTTCGGGGTTCGGCGGTTCGGCGCGGCGGACTGGCGCGGAATCGTTTCGGCGCGGCGCGGGCCTCGACCGCCGGTTCAGGACAGGATCTCGTGGAGGACCCTTCCATGAACGTCGGTCAGCCGGCGGTCGATGCCGCCGTGCCGGTAAGTGAGGCGCTGATGATCGATTCCGAGCAGGTGCAGAAGGGTCGCGTGGAAGTCGTAGGTGGTCGTGACGCCGTCGATCGCCTTCCAGGACCAGACATCGCTTTGACCGAATTCGCTGCCCGGGCGGATTCCGGCGCCGGCGAACCACGAGACGAACGTTCCGCCATTGTGATCGCGCCCGGTGCTTCCCTGGCTGAAGGGCATTCGTCCGAACTCGGTGGTCCAGACGAGCAGGGTGTCCTCGAGCAGGCCGCGGGTTTTCAGGTCGACGAGGAGGGCGGCGGCGGGCTGGTCCATGCGGATGCAGGCGGCGCCGAGTTCGCGGGGGATGTCGGTGTGATTGTCCCAGTTGTCGGAGCCTCCGCCGTGGCCGCTCCAGACCTGCACGAAGCGGACTCCTCGTTCGATCATGCGCCGCGCGAGGAGGCAGCGTCGGCCGAAGTCCGCGGTGTCCTTGCCGTCGATCCCATAGAGTGCGCGGGTGGCTTCGGTTTCGCCGGTGAGATCGAGGAGTTCGGGCGCGGCGAGCTGCAGGCGCGCGGCGAGTTCATAGCTTTCGATTCGCGCGCCGAGCCGGGTGTCGGTGGGTCGATCGGCGGCGTGGGCCGCATTCAGGTCACGGAGCAGTCGGAGGCCATCGGTTCGGCTGGCGGGTGTGATATGACGGGCCGCGGCGGGGGGGTGGAGGTGGGTGATCGGCTGGGGGGCCGACGCGTGGATGACGGTGCCCTGGTGGTTGGCGGGAAGGAATCCGGACGTGAAGGCGCTGAGGCCGTTGTAGGGCATGCCGCGAGCGTCTGGGAGGGCGACGAACGCGGGCATGTTCGCGGAGAGACTGCCCAGCGCGGAGGAGATCCAGGCGCCGGCGCAGGGAAAACCGGGAGGCAGGAAGCCGCGGGTGTGGAGATAGG
>JBFWOK010000267.1:0-6674 GCA_050250555.1 Limisphaerales bacterium | reverse complement strand
TTCCGATCTCTTTCTTCCGAGCCGGTTTCCGCGTGGTGGAGCCGGATTGGAAGAGCGAGGAACTGGAAGGCTTCCGGTCGTCCACCGCCGGCCGCGAATCCGTTCAGGACCGAATCGCTTCCGACGGCGCCATCCGGTTCCGACGCAATGTCCGGTATCGATCGCAGATGGACGTGAACGTCGACTACGCCCTCGTGGGCACCCTGACCGTTTCGGCGCGCAAGGTCGGCGACAAGGTCGCCCTCACCCTGTCGGTCGCCGGGGACATCCTGACGACCTTCACGGAAAGCGACGCGACCGTCCCCATGCAGCACAATGGCGAAACCGTCGGAGCGACCCTGGAATCGGCCGCCCAACTTTCGGCGGCCCACATCGGCGACCGCCTCGCCCACATGCAGGCGATCCCCCTCCTTCTCCAGGAATGGAGGAACCGCGTCGCGGAAGGGACGGAGTACCGGGTCTACGTTTTTCACGAGAACGAGGACGACACCGACAGCCTCGTCGAGTTCCTCCAGGCAAACGGAAAAATCCTCGCGATCGACGATCGGGATTCCCAACTCATGGCTCTCCGCTATGTCACGAAGTCCCTCTCGCGCGCCGACCTCTCCAACGACCGCCTGCTGCGAATCGCCTTGCGGAGGATGGGAGGGGCTCTTCCCGCCGGGTGCCAGATCCGATCCATCCAGGGCGAGATCTACTTCGCGCCCAGGAACCCGCGCTTCGACGCCCTGCTGGCCGGCATCGGGGAGGGCGCGCGGTACCTGCTCAAGGACTACGAGGCGAAGGCATTTCGTCACGATGACAAACCCAGGCCCGCGCCGGAACCACAGCCCCAAGCCAGGCCGCAGCCTTCGAGGCCCGCCGAGGAACCCACCGAGATCTCGCTCCAACGCGCGGTCGCCGGCATGGCCAAGGCGGTGGGACTGGTGGTGATCGAAGGCGCGGAGGAACGGGTCTTTTTCGGAACGGCCTGGGCCACGCGCGACCGGGTCTGGGCTTCGAACGCGCACATCGCCGAACCCGCGGACGAAGCGCTCCGACAGGGACGAAAGGTGTTCATCCTCCCCAACCTGACCTCCAAGAAAACCCTGCGCGTCACGCGGGCCCAATGGTACGCGCAGTATTGGAAAGGCAGGGACGACGCGGACGTCGGTCTGCTGCTCACCGAGGAATCGGTCGCCGACATCGTCCCGATCGCCTCCCGGGAGCGGTTGCTCGAGTTGACCCAGGGCGAACCGGTCGCGTTGCTGGGATTCCCCCGGGGTTCGTTGCCGATGGGCAACGTGAACATCGAGACTCCGATCGCCACCATGCAGACGGGCATCATCTCCGCCCTGAGCGACGGCAACCTGGCGAACGTCGCTCCCCAGCAGAGGACCTTTATCCGCCACAACCTCGCCACCCTCGGAGGCGCCAGCGGCAGCCCGCTGCTCAATCGCTTCGGCGAGGTGGTTGGGATTCACTTCGGCGGCCCGTCCGTCGAACTGACCCGTCCCGAGGACAACCGGAAGCTCACTTTCAAGGAGGCTTCCGGCATCAATTACGCCCTCCGCGCGGACCTCATCCTCGATCTGATGGAGAAATCCGGCGTCCGTTGAAGAACCGCCCGGCATGGCGCCAAGCCACCGGGCCGCGAGCGTTACCCGTTGCCGTCGGACAGGGGGACAATGCCGTTCGTGCTGGAGGGACCGGCGTTGCATTTGGCGGCGGCGGAGTTGACAGAAGGGGCGGAGCCTTTCGTAGGGATCCGCAATGCGAGGCATGCGGTGGATAGCGGGAATGACCGCGATGGCCCTCTTCCTGGGCCTTGCTTCCATCTTCTGACTCTGACCGGCACAGCGCTGCTGGTTCTCCGAAGCGCGGACGGCGCCACGCTGACGGCCGTTCCCATGCAGGGCGGCATGATGATGCCCATGCTGTCGTACTCCGCTTCGGACGGCCGAATCCACGCCCTCTTGGACCCGGCCATTCCTCAACTGACACCCTTGCTGATCAGAAATCCCTCGGACGGATTCTCGCCGGACGATCCGTGGTATCTGGCCCTGGACCCCCGGCGCCAGGGTCTGGCCTTCAGTCGGAGGTACGGTTTCGTGATGGATACCGTGACCGATCCCCTACCCAAGGGCACGACCATCTGGCTTCGGAAGCTGTCGGGTCCGGCCGAACTGGTTGTGTACCGAACCGCGGGTTCGGTGCCCAAGGCGTTCGAGCCGATCTTCGGCACGGCGGGTTCCTCATCGTCCATGGCCTGGAGCGGAATGATTTTTCATCCCGCCTTCACCGCTCCGCCGGGTACGAACAGCTACACCGCGACTTGCGGCGCAATGAAACGACGCACCCTTCGTGATTGGTCCCATTCCGGGAGCCTGCCGGCGGGGGATGGAATCGGCCGGAGTTCGCTGATCCGGGAGTTCACCGCGCGCGGCCTTCTCCAGAACCGCCGGGATGAAGAGCGCTCCCTCCAGATCGAGGGAGTTCGAAGATGAGCGGATCAGACGAACGGCGCGGCATGGGTTCGGAGGCTTGAAATCAGTTGGGGAAGGAGCCGGGGTTCAGTTGGCGGAGAAACTCCTCGACCGGCAGGCAGAGCACGCCGTCGCGTCGGAACCGCTCGGATCCTCGGTAAAGGAGCCAGCGGCTGGCTTCCGGATAATCCTCGCCGAAGGACCTCAGCCCACGGAGGTCTTCGGGCCGAACCTGGGCACTGTTCTTGACCTCGATCCCATGGAGGCCGAGAGGACCGTAGACCACGAAATCAACCTCGTTCTGGGAGCGCGTCTGCCAGTAGTGCAGTTGGTGTTCGCCGTCGGTGTAATCACACCAGGCCCGCAGGTGCTGTGCTACGAGTCCTTCCAGTGCGGCACCGTCGATGTCGGACGGCGCATCCAGCGGGCCGGTGGGGCGGTTGGCGCGGAAGACTCCGGCGTCGAAGTAGAAAAACTTGGGATGAACGGCGAGAGCCCGTTGTGCGCGACGGCTGAACACAGGGAGGCGGTAGCCCAGGAGGAGATCCTCCAGGATTTCCAGGTAGCCTTCCGCGGTCTTGCGGTTGACCTGGCATTCGCGGGCGACGTTGGCGAGGTTGAGCGTCGAGGCGTGCGAGAAGCTGATGGCCTCCAGGAAACGCGCGAAACTGCCGATGTTCCGCACCAAACCTTCGGTCTGCACCTCCTCCCGGAGATAGAGGCCGTTGTAGGCTCGCAGGGTTTCCTGCGGATCGGGGGCACCGAGGACCACGGGCAGGAGCCCGAAACGGAGGGCGTCGGCGAGGCGGAAGCGTTCGCCGAGTTCCGCCGCCATGTAGGGGTGCATGCGCTTCTGCGCGGCGCGTCCACCCAGGAGATTGACCCCGGCTCGACGGAGTTTCCGGGCGCTCGATCCGGTGAGGATGAATTGCAGGTCGCGCTTCTCCTCGATGAGCAGGTGGACCACCTCCAGCAGTTCGGGGACCTTTTGAACTTCATCGATCAGCACGTGCCGCGGGGCGGAATGCCCTTCGATCCGTTCACGCAATCGCTCAGGACGGGCCGACAGATCGCGCGTGGTGGCCGGATCGAGCAAATCCAGGCGCAACGCGTTGGGAAAGAGGGCATTGACCCAGGATGTCTTGCCCGTGCCACGGGGCCCGAGCAGGAAGAAATGCCCGGTGGGCGATCTGAAAAAGCGAGGCGTAAACTCCATTTTGAGACTCATAATGGAATTGGCGCGGCCGTTTTGCAATCCTCTCGCCATTGACCGCTCGCCACTCGCGACTCGCCACTCACAGCGATTGGGGCAGCACCACGTAGGTCCCGATGACATCGACCAGCGTGGAGCTGCCTTGAAGCGCTCCTTCCAGCAGATGATCCGCCAGCAGCGCGACCAGGGGATGGGTTCGATGAATGAAGTGGGCGCCGGGCGAGGGTGTTTCGATATGGGACCCGGCTTGGGTGAAACAGCTCCTTCGCTTCGTGAAAGCTCAACCCAAGGATATCGGCGACCTTCCCGCGCGACAGCCGACCTCGCGAGCATTCGTCGACCAGGAGAGCCTCCAGCGCCCGGCGGGGTAGCGATGGCCAGCGCCCATGCTGGCCTGCCGGCCACCTCCGGGGCCCTTCGCTCCCTCTCACGCGCCCCCCACGGGACGGGAATCCGGTCAAACAAGACTCTCACATGTAGTCCCAAATCCATTGCCACCAGAGGGGAAAGTTGTATCACCCCACCAAAGGTGCGGCGTTGACGTTCATGCACAACCACGCGCCGGAAAGGGAATCCATGAGCCCGCGTCATCTCAAATCCTTCGCCCCGATGATCGTTGTTCGGTGCATGGCGCACTTTGGCTTGGCGGCCGCCTCGCTTGGCGACGACCTGTTCGCGGCCACCCCACCGGCCGAGCCGGACACTGGATTTCGCGCGGAACTCACGGAGGGTCTCAACGTGTCGTCGATTCGGAGCTTCGCGCTTGATGGCGACGGCAAAGTCCTGATCGCGGGGTCCCTGAAGGGCGGCGCGGACCTTCCCAACCAGGGGATCGCGCGCCTGCTTGTGGATGGTCGATTCGACCCTTTGTTCCGCCCGGCAGCGGATTCGGCGTGGGTCGCCGCCGTGGCTGCCCTTCGGGATGGAAGGATTCTGATGGTGGGGTCCTTTCGCATCTCGGATGGCGTGACCGTCCGCACCAATTTCGCGCGTCTGCATGCCAACGGCTCTTTGGATGCGTCGTTCGATGCGGAACTCTGGGCTGCGGGCGCGGCCACTTCGTCGGCCCACCTTCTGGAACTGAGCGACGGTAAGGTTCTCTTCGCCGGTTCGTCGGTTGGGGGCTCCCGCTTGCGTTCCGCCATCGTCCGGTTACACGAAGACGGTCGTTTGGACGACGACTACGCGAAGACGCCTCTCGAGGGAACCGTCCGCGAATTGGCGAAGGGCGTCGACGACGAAGTCTACGTCATGGGCACGTTCTTCAAGCCCTCCTTTCCAGCCCGCCCCACAGTCCTCCTTCGACTCCGAGGGGACGGCAGCGTGGACCCGTCCTTCCCACAGCCGGACTTCTGGGTGGGGAACACAGCCCTCGCGTCCACCTCGGACGGCGGGGTGATCCTGTCGTCGATTACGGCGACGGGACCGACGGGCGAGGTGGAGATGGAGTTGATTCGTTTGCGCCGGGACGGGACGCGTGATCTTGAGTACCGGCCCACCGTGAGCGGAAAAGCGGTCGAGATCCTGCCGGACGGGGGAGTCGTGAATCCGCCCGCGGTCGAGTGCATGGCGCGGCAACCGGACGATCGGTTGGTCATAGCTGGAAAGTTTGACCGCGTGAATGGCGTGCGAAGGATCAACCTGGCCCGCCTCGAACCGGACGGAAGTCTGGACACGACGTTCGACCCGGGCGGCGGACCCGTCTCCACGTTTGACACGGTGTCTTACATGGCGACTTCCGCACTGATAGCCAGGGATGGACGAATCTACCTCGCGGGGCGTTTCAACACTTACGACGAACGTCCGATGGCCGGCTTGATCCGCCTTCACGGCGATCCCTTGCCGCGCCTGGAGTCGAGCCGCGCCCGGGACGGCCAGTTCGTCGCGGTCTGGATTGGGAATCCAGGTGAGGTGGTGGAGTTCCTGGCTTCCCCGGATCTGGTCGCCTGGACACCACGGACGACGGCAACCAATGAGACCGGCATCGTCACGGTCACTCTTCCCTCGACGGGCGTGGGCTTCGTGCGCGGAAGGACCCGCTGACGAGGTCGACGGGAGGCTGAACCTGTTGGGCGGCGGATTCTTGATGGTGGATGACTTTTGGGGCGAGCCGGAATGGCAGAACGTCGCCCACCAGATGAAGCGGGTGTTCCCAGATCGGGAGCCCGTCGAATTGTCCCTCGACCATCCGGTCTTCCGGTGTTTCTACGAGATTCGTGAAAAGCCCCAGGTCCCCAACATCGGGCTGGGCGTCCAAAGTCAGTTCACCGGCGTCACCTGGGAGCGCGCTGACGCCAAGGAGGCCCACTATCGTGGAATTGTGGACGACAATGGCCGGCTCATGGCGATCTTCTGCCACAACACCGACTTGGGGGACGGCTGGGAGCGGTACCAGGACGACGAGTACTATGCCCGTGAGTTCTCGTTCAAACGGGCCTTCCCCATGGGGATCAACATTGTTGTCTACGCCCTGACGCATTGAGGGACGGACTTTTCAGCGTAGCGGTGAAGTGGTGAGGCTGCGTGACGAATGATTTGATCCGCATACTTGTAGAGTCTTGTCGCGTCCATGGGCCAGCGCCGAGACCGCCGAGGTTAGGCTTTCGTCCCCCTGTTCTTGTTGCCGGCGCGGAATTTCGCCCAGCGCGCCTTTTGGGCAGCGGCGATCTTGGCACGGGCCTCCGCGCTCATGTTGCGCGGACCACGGCGCTTCCCCGATGCTCGATTTGAGTTGGCGGATGCCTTGCCAGGACCCGGCGGGCGACCTCGGCGCTTGGCTGCTGGTTTGCCGGAGCCGCTGAACAGACTGGCAAGCTCCGACTGACGGGCTTCGATTTGTCGGATAATCTCGTTGGCGCGCTGGAGGGTGTCGGCTGTTGGGATCATTTCTGTGGCCGCAAGCGTACCACATCTCCGCCTTCCATGACGAGCCAAGAGGATCAGGACAACCGGACCCCAAGGCGCGTCACCGTCTACACAATGGTAGCGGGCCGGTC
>JBFWOK010000266.1:0-6700 GCA_050250555.1 Limisphaerales bacterium | reverse complement strand
GCTGCGGGGATGCTCCGGTCTCGCCGCCTCGGCCTCGCCCAAAATCCCTCGTCGCAGGACCCATCCCATTTTTCAGACAGGCTCTTAGACGTTTGCCAGGCCGCGCGGCTATGGACCGGCCGACCCTACGGGCCTTGGACTGGCCAGTTTTTGGGCAAGAAACCAGGAACCAAGGGGTTCGAAGTCACCACGAGGTGAATTCCGCACAACCACGGACTTGTCGTGTCCCTGAATCAAGGTCCGTAGGACCGGCCTGTTTGTAGCCAACGCCCCACAACGTCCCTCAAGCCCCAACGGGGCGGCCCTGACGCGCGGCCCGTCCAACCCGGATGCGAAGGGTCGACCCCGTTTGGAACGGACTGTTCCGAGGACGTTGCGCACCGAGATCGGGTGACGTTGATTTCGACTCATCCAACGAAAACTACGAGGAGCTTTCGTGCCTCCGTGGGATGCTCCTTCGGGTGCGGGCACTCAGCGCTATCCGAACCTTCCGCATTGCCAGAATTCCTGGAGCCCAAATAGCCTGCCAAGGATGTTTCCCGAGAAACCTGTCACCCCGCCGTGTCTCTTTCGGATTGTCTCGGCGGCGGGCCGATTCGATGGGAAGTCATTGGGGAGTCGTTGTCTTCGATCCCTGGGCCGGGCGATGGTGGCTGCCTTCGGGCTTTTTGGGCTCCTTGGGAGCCACGCTCTGGGACAAGGCGTTCCGCCCACCGTCACGGAGTATTCGTTCAGCCCGAACCCACCTGTTCCAGGCGCCCCGCTCCGCATCAGTGTCCGGATGTCCGGGACCCCACCCTTTTTCTACTCCTGGCGGTTTGGGAATGGGACAACGTCCACCAACGGCCCAACCATCGATTTGGCGTTGGCTCCCTACGGCGATATCCATTTGAGCGTCGTAAGTCACTACGGTTCCACCGATCTCCGCCTAGGCACCGTCGCCATCATAGACCCGGTGCAGTTGTTGCACTCGGCCAGGCCCACGGGAGGAGGTGCCATCAGCATTTCACCACCCCCCTCGCCCTCGGGAACCTACTCGCGCGGAACCCTGGTGAGTCTCCGTGCGGTTCCAAGCCCGGGATTCTCGTTCGCGGGTTGGACGGAATCGTTGTCGGGTTCCGACCCGAATGGGACGGTCGTGATGAACGAATTCAAGGGTGTGATAGCTCATTTCACAGCGCCCTTTGGCACGGTCTACCTCGGGAATGTCGTTTATTCCAATCCCCACGAGACTTGGCCCTCGTATAGGGCTTTGGTGTTGCCTACCGCGGGATCGACAGGCGTTTCCGGAACGGCCTATCGGGCGCAGTTCTATTTTGGTTCGTCCCTTTCGGAATTGAGTCCCCACGGAGCGCCGCAGGCGCTTGGCACCGGGACGCGTGCCGGGATGCTCGAACCAACCCTCGCCATCCTCGATGGCGTGCAACCTGGCGACAATGCGTTCATCCAGTTGCGATCCTGGCGGATTTCCTCCGGGGCCACCTATGAGGAGGCCGTGCTGCGGGATGGCGAATTCGGAAGCAGCCCCGTGATCCAGATCCAAACGGGATCCCGCGGTTTCCCGCCGACGCCCACCCCCTTCCTGACCAATCTGACATCGTTCAGGATGACGCTTCCGCCGACTTTGCAGAGTCAACCGACCGATATGCGAACCCATGTCGGAGGGGACGCAGTCTTCCAGGTCACGGGCCATGGAGCACCTCCACCGAGTTACCAGTGGTACCATCGAGGTGTCGCCATCCAGGGTGCGACGGAGTCGGTCCTTTGGATCCGGCCGGTCACGGCGAGCGATGCCGGGGAGTACCATGTCCGCGCAAGCAACCTTCGAGGATCCGTTCAAAGCAGCTCCGTCGAGCTGTTGCTGTACCCACCTCCGGTCATCACCAGCGTCTCGTCCAGCCCGAATCCGACGCGATCGCAACCCCTCGAACTCAGCGTGCGAGCGGAAGGCGCGGGCCCCTTGCGGGTGGCCTGGAGTCGGAACGGTGAACCTCTCCCGTTTGGCGAACGGACCGAGTTCCGTATGGATCACGCGTTGCCGGGAGTCTACTCGGTCTCCGTCACCGGCTGGGGAGGCACGGTCACCCGCGAGGTGGTCACCGTCCCTGAAACATTTTTCCTGAACATCCTGGCCCAAAATGGCCGCGTGGAAACCGCGCCTCAACTGTCCCCCTTTCCTGTCGGTTCCACCGTCGAATTGAGGGCGGTGCCGGATCCTGGCTACGAGTTCCTGGATTGGCTCGGTGACGTCGCTTCCACCCAGAATCCCATCACCCTGGTGATGGATCGGGACATCGAGGTCACCGCCCAATTCCGTCCCGTCGGTGGAACCGTCCTTTTCGCCAACCGCGCCGTGGCCGCGCCGGTGTTCGACACGGACGGAACAACGCTCCTCTCGGGAGATCGTTATCGGGCCCAGGTCTATGGCGGTCCGAGCCCGGCAAGCCTCATCCCGTGCGGAACACCCGCGCCTTTCAGAACCGACGCGGGCGCGGGATACGTATCGGCGGGAACGGTCATGATCCCCACCGTTCTCGGAGGCGAGTTGGCCTACGTCCAGATCCGGGCGTGGGATTCCCAGGCCGGCGCATCGTTCGAAGAGGCTCTCGCCGCCAAAGGGTCCGTCGGCGGAAGCCCGGTCTTCATGGTGATGACCGGAAATCGCGGCCAGCCCCCGACCTTCCCCGCGGTTCTGGAAGGATGGGTTTCGTTTCATCTCGAATCCGGTGGCGGCGCGCCTCCCCTCCTCGTTCAAGGTCCGATGGCGTCCACCGTGTTTCCTGGTGAATCCGCTCAATTCAAGGTGATCGCCGAAGGCGCCGCCCCGCTGACGTACCAATGGCTCAAAGACGGCAAGGCCATTCCGAACGCGACGAGCGCATCCCTCACATGGGACGCCACCACCCCCGTCGCACCGGCAGACGCCGGCGCTTACTCCGTCCGCGTCTCCAATCTTTTCGGAACAATCGAAACCGAACCGGTGACGCTGTCCGTTCGTGAACTTCCGCGATTCGCCTTCGAAGCGGCTTCAGGCCAGGGTGGCACGGTCCGCGTCGATCCCCCGGGAACGGAATTCACCCAGGGAACGACCGTGTCCGTGACCGCGGTGCCGGAAGCCGGGTTCGCCTTCGATCGCTGGGAAGGCGACCTCCAGGACCCCTCGAATAATCCCGGCTCGATCCAAATCGACGGCCCCACGCGCGTCGCCGCCGTGTTCAAGGCGCTCGGAGGAACCATCCTCTTCGGCAATCGGGTTCCGTCCCTCGGGATTGATGCGCCCGTTCTCCACGAGGACGGAACCCCGGTTTCAGCGGCCGACGGCTTTCGCGGACGGTTGTATGCCGGCGTGGATCCCGATTCCTTGGAACCGATCGGCGCCGTGGTGGCCATCGGAACCGAGGCCGACCCTGGGTACTTCGAAGCCGTCATCCGTTCGCTGATTTCAATCCAACCCGGAACTCCCACCTTGGCCGAGGTACGGGTCTGGGAAGGGAGCGCCGGATCCGATTTCGAAACCGCCCTTCAAGCCGGAGGACGCCTCGGAATCGGGGGACCGGTCACGGTGGTGACCGGAAACGTCGGCGACCCTCCGTCAACGCCGGCGGGTCTCGTCGGGCTCCAGCCCTTTGCGGTGGGTCGCCCCACCCCACCGGTCATCACACGTCCGCCGGCTCCCACCGTCGTGCGGCAGGGAACCGCGCTGCGATTGTTCGTCGAGGCGAATGGATTCCCAGCCCTGCGATACGAATGGACGCGTGACGGCCTGGAGTTCCCCGGAGTCTCCGGCCCGTCGTGGAGCACGGCGACCGCATCACCCGCCCAGGCGGGACTCTACCGAGTCCACGTCCGAAATGCGGCGGGTGACGCGATCTCGGAACCCGTCGCGGTCAGGATCCTCCCGCCCATCGTCATTGAATCCTTGACCGCCCCCGACCGCACCTGGGCCGGCGAAGTCGCCCGGATTCGAGTCGCCGTTCAAGCTCCCGCCACCGGCGAACCGGAGCCGGCATTCGGATTCCAATGGTTCGAAGGCGAAGCGGGTGACGAGTCGCATCCCCTCACGGGCACAACCGACATTCTGGACACCGAACCGCTGTGGGAAAGCACCCGGGTCTGGGTCCGGGTCTCCGACGAAGCGGGCTCGGAGGACAGCATCGCGGTTGCCGTCCCGGTGGAACGACGCCCCCAGGCCCTTTCGGTCGTCCCACCCGGCGCAATCACATTTGGGGATCCGCCGGTTCGCCTGCGCGCGCAATCCGACAGCGGGCTTCCCGTGACGTTCGAAGTGCGGGAAGGCCCGGCGACCATTTCGGCGGATGGCGTGGTTCAGGCCACGGGTGCCGGTCGGATCGTGATCCGCGTGTCCCAACCCGGCGACGCTCGCTTCGCGCCCGCGCCGCCCGTCGAGGAGGCCTTCGAGATCGCACCGCGTCCCGTCGAAATTCTCTGGGCCGGACTGGAGCAAACGGCCGATGGCCGTCCCAAGCCTGTCGCTGTTACGACGGTCCCGGAGGGAATCCCGGTCCGAATCACCTACAACGGATCGGCGGATCCGCCGGTCGACCCGGGGGACTATGCCCTCGTCGCCACCGTCGAGGCCGCCGACCACGCGGGGCGATCCGAAGCGGTCCTGCGACTCCGGGAGCCGTCGTGGGATGTCGCGGTTCTGGCATTCATCGACCCGGATGGTGACGGCCGGCGGAAGGATGGAGACCAAGGTCTTCCGGGAGTGGAAATCAGACTCGTCGGGGCTGACTACGACGCCCTCCAAACGACCGGCCCCGAGGGCGTGGCTCGATTCGGGTCGGTGCCCGCCGGGACCTACGAGGTCACGGAACTGAAGCGTCCCGAGAACTTCGTGCCCAGCACCCTGCCCGTCCGCACGTTGATCGTCGATTGGAGCGGGTCACCCAACACGGTCGAATTCGGCAGCCAGCCCGCGGCGACGCTCTTCGGAAGGGTTTTTCGCGACCTCGACGGCGGAGCGGAACCCGATCCCGGCGAAAGCGGGCTCGCGGGGGCCATCGTCTGGTTGAGCCAGGGAGAGAACCGCCGATCCCTCCGAACCCAGGCCGACGGGACCTTTCAGTTCGTCGACGTGCCGCCAGGCGACTGGATGGTCGAAGTTGAACCCATCGAGGGCTATGAGTCGACTTCACCGAATCCGACCGCCGTTTACATGGCACCCGTCGGCGCCGCGGTGGTCTCCATGGCGCATCGTCCGCTTCGTTCCATCTCCGGAATCGCGTTCGAAGACAGCAACGGTAATGGGGAACCCGATCCGCACGAGGCGCGGATCCCCGGGGTGAACCTCTTCCTGCTCGAAGCCGGAAACCCAACCCGCCTTGCGAGCGCGGTGAGCGGATCCAACGGCGAATTCGAGTTCGTGAACGTTCCCGGCGGCGACTACGTCGTGGAGGCCGAACTCCCTCCCGGACGAACGATCCTCCTCGCTGCCGCGCTCGCCGAAGGACGCGCGACCCTGCATTCCCCGCCCGCCTCGTCGTCGGCAGGATCCGATACCCGGTCCGTGTCCCTCGTCGAAGGCGGTTCCGCCAGCGTCAATCTGGCGTCCCACCCGATTGGAACGATCACGGGAATGGTGTTCGAGGATCTTGATGGCGATGGAAGGCCTGGAACGGATGAGCCGGGTCTTTCCGGATTCATCGTCCGCGCATCGGCATCAGACGACGGGGAATCGTTCCCCAGCGCTGTCACCGGACGGGACGGTGGCTTTTCGATCACCGGCCTCTCGACAGGTCGTTGGCAGGTCCGATGCACGTCCGAGTCGGGGAATCTGACGGTGGGCCCGCCCGTTTCGATCGTTCTGGGGGACGCCCACGCGGGTATCGTAAGCTTCGGACGCTCCAGCCCGGGAACCCTCCGGGGCCGCGTCTTCCGGGACGACAACCGCGACGGCCGAGCCAACGGTTGGGAACCTGGTGTCGGTGGAGTGAACGTCCATCTCGCTCAAACCGGACAGCCCGATCGCACCGCGACCACGGCCGGCGACGGACGATTCGTGTTTCCGATTGTGACCCCGGGCTCCGGATCGCTTCAGGTCATCGTGCCGGACGGCTACTTGTCGACTTCCCCATCGCGGGCCGCCGTCGATCTGATGCCGGACAGATCGGTGGCGGTGGATTTCGGATTGGCAAGTATGGCCCTCGAATCGTTGGCTGGTGGGGCCGGCGCAAACTGGCTTCGCTGGCTGACTGATTCGGGGGTGCCGCCCGAGTTTCGCGGCGCCACCGACGATCCCGATGTCGATGGCCTCTTCAACGCGCTGGAGTTTGCGATGGGGACCTCCCCCATGGTGGCGAATCCTGACGCGGGTCCGCGCGTGACGGTGATTCGAACGGAAAACCTGGTTGTGGCCGGTTTCTTGGTCCAGCGAAGCCGAGCGACCGGGGGAGAAGTCGCGTATGACATGGACGTGTCGCCGGACCTGATCCGGTGGGAGGGGATCCAACCGGTGGTCACGATGGTCACGCCGGGCGAGACGTCGGACGTGGTTCGGTTGCTGGATCCCAACCCGTCGACACCCGGCGCCCCACGGTTCCTGCGGCTCCGGGTGGTCCTGGCGCGTTCCACCCCTGAATAGGGAGAACGACGTCGCCCAAGGACTTATCGAACGCGGATGGTCGAGGGCGTGCGAGTCATCGATCCAACCCAAGTCGATGCCAAGCCGAACTTGCGC
>JBFWOK010000265.1:0-6704 GCA_050250555.1 Limisphaerales bacterium | reverse complement strand
CGATCTCCTTGATTGATCGGCCCTCCTTCGCTCCGGCAGACCGGAGCTACGGCGCGCAGCCTTCGCTGGCCTGCCAGCCGTAGCTGGCCGACAGGCCAGCGAAGGCTGGTGGCTGGGGACGGAATCGGTCCGTAAGTCGCTGTATCCGAGAGATTTATGAACCTGTCCACGAACCACTTCAAGCAAACTCGTTCACGACCCGACGTAGCCCGTTTTAACTCGTTTGGTGTCCGTTTTGGTGTCCGCCTCCAATCGAACCTCGCATGTCGGGATCGCGCTCGCCTTGGGGGCGACCGAGTTCCGGACGTTTGGCAGCCATCAAGCGGAACTGGCGAGGACGGCGGGCCTCAGGGTGAAGCCCTGGGAGACCTCTGTTCGGTTTCAGCCGTGGCCGGCGACCGATGGGGTGGATGGCACCGAATCATCCGCAGTGGCCGCGTCCGCTGCCCGCTCATCAGTGAAGCGCCAAGAACCCGCCAAGAACTCGCTTGCACCGGCTTTACGGCGGGCCTTGGGGTCTGGGCGCGTTGCGTTCTCCGCGCAACCCGGGCGCGCTTGGCTCAGTGGTAGAGCACTTCCTTCGCACGGAAATCTAGGCCGCTCCTTATTCCTTCACCTCCAAAAGATTACAAAAGCCTGTCACAGCCGGGTGTAACACCACCCCCAGGTCCTTCCGGAACCGGCTCGTTTTCAGGCCTCCACTGCATCGGTTTCCATCTATTTCGCCCGCCCCGGCACGATGCGGCGCACAGAGCCGGAACCGCTCGTTTGACAAAGTTTGCCAAACGCCGCTTTGTTCTCTGTATGCCAACGCAGAACGTGAACCTCACGCCGGAGCTCGACCGTTTCGTCAAAGAGGCCGTGGCTCGCGGGGAGTTCAACAATGCGAGCGAAGTCCATCGCGCCGCCCTCGCCGCCATGGTCCGGGACCACGAGGAGCGCGCGTTGCGCCTTGCGCGACTGCGTCAGGAAATCCAGGCGGGATTGGACTCGGGCACCCCGGCGGAAATCCACGATGTCGACGACTTCCTGGAGAAGTGCGCCCAGGAGGCTTCCACCGAGCTTCGTGCCAAAGCCTGATCCTTAAATGCCCCTCCGCTACCTCCCGGCCGCGAGGAAGGACATCAAGGACGTCCTGAAGTGGTCTGCCGAGAATTTTGGCACGTCAGCGGCGAGGCGATACCAAGAGCTCCTCCGTGTGGCGCTGTCCGACATTGCAGCAGATCCCTCCCTCGACCATTCCTACGAGGTCCGCGGTTTGCAGACCGGAATCCGCCTCTACCACTTGCGTCACTGCCGCTCCCGGGCTGCCGTCGAGGGGCAAATGGTGAAAAACCCGCGCCACTTCATTGCCTACCTTGTCCGCGACGCTGACACCGTGATCGTGCGTGTCCTCCACGATCGGATGGAAATCGCGCGTCAGCTGGAAGAGTCCCCCTGAACGGGGCGCTGAAGTCAGCGCCGCACTTCTCGTCAATTCCCCACCGTTTGGGCATCGCCATTAGGAGCCCGTTGGCATCCCCCCCCCCCAGCGGAATAGCGCCCACGAGTGTAGTCGGCGCGCGCAGACTGGGCCGGTCTTGATCCGCGTATGGGGCATCCCTCTGCGGATTGAATGTTCGGTCCGCACGTTCGGCCGCGACTGCGAAGGGTGATGGAACCTTTCCGAGACGATTCGAGTACCTCAAGGCCCCATTGGGAGATCGACCGGCTCCTGGCCCGGTTGGTGGGACGGACGATTCGGGTGGGCGCAGAGTGGTTCTCGCCCGTGCGGTGGGATGGCCGATCCTTGCCGGAGTTCGTCCGGGTGGCGGACCTGATCCTCCCGGACAACAGCCGGCCGGGGTCGTTGCCGGTGTTCTTCGAGGGGCGGCTTCGGCAATTCGACCGGCGAATTGGCGTTGTCTTCGTGACCCTGGACGCGCCGAACCTTGCGGGGCCGACGGCGGACGGGGTGATCCAATTCCGCGGCGCGAACGCGGTGGTTCTGCGAGGACCGGCGACGCTCCGTTTGGCCTTCCCGTTTCGGGTGGAACCGCTCCCCACCAACCCCGTGAACTACTGGGAGGACCTCCGCGCCTTCCGCGCGCAACTCCAGTTGCCGCTGCGTGACGACCCGGATTTGGCGACGTCAGGCCTCCTTCCATGCAGTCCGGCTTGAAAGCGCCACGATCAAGGGGGGGCTGGGCGATGAGCAAGGCCGGTTCGTATCTGGCTCCTCGGCAACGACTGTCCCAGACGAGCGACCCCGCCAGGACGAAGAGCGCGGCCGATCGGGTCCATTGATCGGAGGGTCGAGACCGTGTTATGAAGTCATCTGAACGTCTCGGCCACTTGGAGGCTGCTATGTCTTTGGTCTGTCATTCCCAAGCCCACGTCCGTCCCGAACCCGCCCGACAACCAATTCCGTCGAATACCGCGGTCAACGGGCATTCCGACGAACCCGACGGACTTCCATCCACCATGGCATTGCGCGATGCGCCCATGCCTCCGTCGGACCACTCGGAACCGACCGAAGCGCGTCGGTCGATCCGATTCGAGTTGGGCCGCATTTGCGTCACGTCCAACGCGATGGCGGCGCTAGAGACACTGGAGATTGTCGGCGCGCTCGCGAGGCATGCACGCGGCGATTGGGGAACCCTGCCGGCCGAGGATTGGATGGCGAACGAGCGGGCGGTCCGGGACGGCGACCGGTTGGTTTCCGTGTACCACACCGCCGCGGGCGTGAAGTTCTACGTGATCACGGAGTGGGACCGCAGCGTCACCACGGTGCTCCTGCCGGAGGATTATTGAAGGTGCTGGGCGGTCGGGCGGCGGGGTGAACACGAATGGGGAAATCGCGGCGACGGGCGCTTTTCGACGACACCCACGGGCAGGCCAACTGGAGCCAGACCGGTTTCCCCTCGCGCGAACTCGGCAGCAACTTCTCCGGCATCGCCGAGGCCCTCGTCGCCCGCGACTTCGAGTGCGCTACCCTGGGTCCTCGGCGCATGGCGGACGGGACACGCCACGCGGACCTCCTGATCCTGCCCCCACCGACGGGCGGCTACGATCCGGTGGAGGAATGCTGGCAGCCGTTACCCGACACCCGACTGACCGCCGCCGAAGTCGAGGCCATCCTCCGATTCCTCGCCGACGGTGGTCGGCTTCTGGCCTTCGCATACCGGTTCGGCGATTCCTTCACCGGCGCGAACCTCTCCGACTTGTTCGCGCGCCTGGGTTGTCCCCTGAACAACGACGCGGTCTTCGACGTCACCCGATTGCGGGAGGAACATCCCCTTCAACTTCATTTCGAAACGCGTGTGGATACGATTCCGCTGGATTGGGCGGCGACAGAGCTGAGCACCGTGTGCTGGCGGCCTACCGCCACGTTCCGGCTGATTCCCGGCGCCGCGGTGGCGCCCCTGGTCTTGTCCCCGGGCGGACGGTGCATCGCCTTCGATCGGGTCCAATGCCGCATTCGCTTTCAGTCCCTGCCGATCGCCGTGGCCGGACGACGTGGCCAAGGACGCTTCGTCCTGTTCGGAGGCCCCCACGTCTTCGAGACCGGCCCGTTCGGTCTGCTCGCCGCCGCGAGCAATCGCCGGTTGCTCGACAACGTTCTGGGCTGGTTGCTGGATGATTCGGGGATGGTGCTGCCGCTCACCCCTTCAGGCGCATCACGCTCCTTGTCGGCTGCCGCCCCGGAAGATGAGTTGCGGGCCCTCTGGGAAGTCGACGATGTCGGCCCCGGGCGTCCGATGGTCGCGTTCGTCGAGCAGTTGCTCCACGAGACCGGGATCCTGAAGGCACTGGGCAAGCCCTCCTGGATGCCGTGATCACACGCGTGATCCTTTGTGCTTGGCGCCGGAAAGAATCGGAAGCACATCTACATCAACAGGTTGGCCGCCGCTTCGTGAGGGCAGACTCCTCGCACGCCCGCTCTCCGAGCCAGCCACCCTTCCGCCGCCATGAAGACCCATCCACTTCACGAGCCCAGGGCGCACCTCGCGTCCCTTCCGGCTGACCCACCGATCTCTCCGGACGGAGAGCGCCCTCGGGTCGCCGTGTTCGGCAGCTTCCTGGGTGGATTTCACGTCCTCAGGCAACTGCTCATCGGCCCGCTAGCCGCGCGGGTCCAGGTCGTCGGCGTGGCCACCGACGATCCGCGACGCGCCTACACGCATCCGAACGTGCGGCTGTGGAAGTACCCGCACTCCCGCGACGACGAGTTGCTGGTGCCCCGCCTGGCGAGGGCGCTTCGATTGCCGATGTTCCGCGGGAGAATCCGGTCTCCGGAATTCTCGCGGCTCTTCGCCGAGAACTGGCGACCCGATCTCTGCCTCATGGCGACGTTCGGACAGAAGATCCCGGACGCCTTGATCGGGTTCCCGCGCCTTGGCTTCTACAACTTCCACCACAGCGGCGCGACGTGGCCGTCGTATCCGGGACCGGACCCCATTGCGGCCATGCGGCGCGACGGCCGAAAGCGACTGGTTCTGACCCTACACCAAGTGACGAGCGTGATCGACGGTGATGAATTCGTGGCCCATTCGCACCCGGTGCCGATTCCTGCCGGGGTCAACGCCGTGGAGATGCATCGGATCACCTGGCCGCAGATGGGGCCGTTCATCCGGCGGGAGGTGGCTGCCCTGCTCGATGCCGGCAACCGGTGCGCCGCGCTCGAACCCATGCTGCTGCACGATGAACAGGCATCCCATTGGTGGCCCAGTAACTGGATGCCCGTGGACCACTTGGAGGCGTGAAGGACCATTCAACAGTCGTTCACTACTCACGGCCATCGACCACGGCTTCCCATGTCTTCCGAAGGCGGCCGCGCATCGAGGTCAATCGCCGCTTCGCCTCGTCAACCGCATCGCAAGATCGGCAACGCGCCTGCCCACCTGCGCCGCTGTTCTCTGTCCGAGATCGTCTTGATCGATGCTGTCGTTCGCCGAGAGGAGTGTGGCACCTTGGAATGCAGGTGCGTGGCCGCCCACCGGGACCATGCCGAAGCAAAGCAGGATGGCTTGGATCTCCTGAATGGTCAGTTCCTGCCCTCCATTACGAAATGCTCCGACCGTCACGACGCCGAAGGGCTTGTCGGCGAGGACCATCACCGGTTCACGCAGCGGCGCGAGACGTTCCAAGAAGCACTTGGCGAGCCCGCTCAGCGTCCGAAAGTAGCAGGGCGAGCCGATGATCAAGCCTCCGAGCGCTGGATCCCGGAACTTCGGCAGCAGAGCCGCCATGTCGTCCGCCGGCGGTTGAGGTGACCAAGGAGCGATCGAAAGTCCGCCCAGGTCGATCAACTCCGTCTGAATGCGAGGCGAGACCGCCTTCGCGGCGTCGAGGGCGGCTTGGACTGCCTTGGCGGTGGTCATTCCCTTGCGCGGACTGCACGAGACGCCCAACAGCTTCAACGGAGATCCGCCAGCGGCGTCCGCTCCGAGCACGGTTGTTGCGGTTGTCGCCAAAGCTGCCGTGCCGGTGGCGGTGAGGAACTCTCGGCGAGCGACGGGATCGTTCATGGAATCAGGTGGTTCTAGGACTGGGATTGGGTGTGGATTCAAGGCGAGGTGTATACGAGCCAGATGCCACCCAGGAGAACGAGTATCCCGCAGGTGGTCTTGAGGACGGCAAGGCCCCTGGATTGATCGTTCCAGTTCAGGAAGCGCTGGACCCGTTCCGTGGACGTGCCGGCAACGACAATGACCCCGCAATGCCCGACGCCGTAGGCCACGAGAAGCAGGACGCCAAAGAGCAGGTCCGACGTCGAGAGCTGGAATGTCACCCCCAGCATGGGCGCCATGTACGCGAAGGTGCAGGGACCGAGGGCGATGCCGAAGACCAGCCCGAGGATGAAGGCGGCCAGGAGTCCCTTGCGCTTCATCCCGACGTGACCGGGTCCCGACCAGGGCATCGGAATCACCCCCAGGAGGTGGAGGCCCACGACGAAGAAGATGAGCGCGACGAAGTAATTCCCGTAGCGTCCGACGTCGCCCATCATCCGGCCGGCGGCAGCCGTGACGAAACCGATGGCGGCAATGGTCGTGAGAATGCCGACGGCGAAGAGGGTGGACGTCCAGAAGGCCCGGCGGGTGGTTACCGGTCCTTGGTCACTGATGAAGCCGATGATCAGCGGGATGCTGGCCAGGTGGCAGGGACTCAACAGAATGCTGAGGATTCCCCAGACGAACGCGGCTCCGAGCGCCACCAGGGGAGCCCCTTCGATCGCCCGGCTCAGTTGGGTGAACAGCTGTTCCATCGAGGCGGCTCACTTGCACTCGCCCAGCTTGCAGGCCTTGGCGATCTGCTCGGGGCTGAGCTTCATCTTGTCCGCGAGGGCCTGGGCGATGGTGATCTGCCGGCCGGTCATCGATGGGCGCTGGTCCAGCCAGGCCTTCAGGTTCGCTTGGCTGACAAAGAAGCCCTGCTTGAAACAGCCCGCCGAGGCCCACTTGCCGTCAGGGGTTTTCTTCTGTCCGAACCAGGCGATTGCGGATGCGGGTTCAAGGGACGCCACTTGCCCGTCCATCGTCTTCACCCGAATGACCTCACCGCTGTAACCATCGCGAGCCTCGACCTCGATGTCCTTCTGCAAACGAGCCGCGACGCCGAGCGCGCAGTGGGTGCAGCATCCCTGCGTCCGGATGCCGCCTGCCACAGTGACCGGGCAGGCGTCCTCGGGATAGACGGCTCGGTCGCAGAATCCGCAGCGGGTC
>JBFWOK010000264.1:0-6827 GCA_050250555.1 Limisphaerales bacterium | reverse complement strand
CCGATGAAAACACAAGTGCCATAGAGGCATTCCCTGCGACTCAGTCCTCCTCACCCCGGGCTTGTTCAACCAAGGGCGTAGTTGCTGGCTCCGCTTCGCTCCGCAGCAATACACCCTTTATTGTTAGGCGGCATCTGGTGCCGGTGTCGTGGGATGAGGTGCCGGTGTCGTGGAATGAGGTGCCGGTGTCAGCTTGGTTTACAGCGGCACCGGGTGCCGGTGTCACTGCGGCATCTGGTGCCGGTGTCAGGGGGTGGACGGTGTAGGTATTCCGCGCGAACCCGGATGCCGTTCTCCCGTGTGCCTGCGCGACGGTGATATGGCCGGCAGCCGAGAGGTCTTTAAGCGCTGAACGAACGGCCCTTTCGCAAAGGCAGCACTCTTGCGCGATACTGGAGACACCCGGGAAGCATCTGCCGTTGTCGTCGGCTCGGTCTGCCAGGCGGACCAGAACGAGCTTCTGAGGGGCAGTGAGTTTCGTTCCGGGAACGAGTTCGGCGACTTTCCAAGCCGCCGTCAGGAGCGAGTTACTCACGGTCCACCCCTTTCAGTGAAGAGGGCAGTCATGATCGGATCTGCCGGCCGGAAGGGAGGCCGCTGGTGGAGGCGGTGAACCCATCGGCCGAAAGGGCGGGGTTCGAGGTTCAGGAAGGACGAACGGTCCGAACCTCATGCTTCCGCAGCCACTCGCGGACGGAACCCCACCGGTACAGGTTCAACCTTGGGGAAATGCGAATGTAGGGAAGACCTTGGGACTGCCAGTCGACGATTGTACGGGTAGAAACCGAGCATCGCTTGGCGAGGGCACACTTCTTTAGAATATCTTCGTCGCCGCCAACGTTCGAAGATTCGCGAACTAGCTTTTCCATTCCGCATCGTTGAACATGCGGTGGCGGTTGCGGGAGTGGTCTAGGAGCCGTCCCACGGGGTCTAGCAGCTAGCCCCCTCCAATTTTTCGCGCTTTGGCGCGTCGCTTCCGGAAGTCTTCGGCCCACCGCTCACCGCGCTTGCTGCCCGTCGCATCGTATGCCTTGCCGGCTTCGGCTGCGGTCGCTTTTGGATCGCCAGCCAACAGACGATCCACGGCTTCCCACCCTGGATTGCGACCTTTCCTCGCGGCATCGTCTTGGCTTCTGCGATTGCGGGTTGTCGACTCCCATTCGGCCCGAAGGCATAGGCGCTCCGCGGCCATCCCGGCTCGAAATGCCATCCAGACAGCGGAGTTGAGTTTGCCCGATCGCGCGACCTGGATAGCCCGGCGCATCCTCGCTGCGAGCAAGGCGGCAGAACCCCGATATTCCTTCGGTAGCAGATCGCAAGAGACGCTGAGCAGTTCCTGCAAAGATTTCTCGAGGAGTTCGATTCCATCGACAGTTTCTTCAAGCCTCTCAGTCTTCAGAAATCGTTCGATGCTTCGGGTGGTCTCTTTGTCGGACATGGCTCCGACGTCGAGGCTCAATTCTATCCCGAAACCCCAATCCTCCCCCACGCATGGCTCGCCCCCGCTCGATCCCGTGTGAACACGCGGCCACGCGGTTTTCCTCTTGGCTTTTTTGGCTGGCATCGACCACGCCCCCCGACTCGAGCCAGGGGGCGGCGTCGAGGTCATGGCCGCTTCTTGAGCGGTCGGGCCGCAATCCGCGCGGCCAGGATGAAGGCGTTTCGGGCGGACTGGCAGGCGTGCCAGTTGACGCTCAGGACCGGACACGCGTTCCGATTCCGGGTCTCGTGAGCAGCCCAGCCGGCCAGCGCCTTCACCAGTTGGCGGTTGTCCTCGCGGGTCATTGGACACCCCCGGGACGAATTCCAAGAATCGCCTCTCCCTCCTTTTTTGATAGCAAGGACACGTAGTGCGTTTGCAGGATCCTCGGGGAGTTGCCCAGCCATCGGGACACCTTCCCGAGGTCCTCGTGGACGGCAACGAGAGCGGACGCGGCCGTGTGGCGGAGGATGTCCTGGCACCACTCAATTCCGAGTTCCGTGGCCAACGCCCTCCGGTACCGCCTCAGCGTCGAGTAGCACCACGAGAACACGGGGCCCTTGCGTTCGGCCGCCGGAGTCAAGGAGAGCCATTCGACGCCGGCCCCATGGATCGGTGCGACGCGCCGGCATCGAATCTTCGTGATTTCGGCCGAGATCACGACGGTCCCCTCTTCGAGCCGGATGTTCTCCCAGTTGAGCCGTTCGGCCTCCCCTGGGCGGCATCCGGTGAACACCTGCAGCGCCATGATCGGCAGGAGCGTCCGGGCGTTGGCGTGGCAGAACCGCAAGAGTTCCTCGACCTTGTCGGCGCTCAGAATCTTCGGCTCGCGCCGGACAACCCGCAACCTCTCGACGCAGTTTACTGGGTGATCTCGAAGGAGCCCTTGGCGGCGAGCGTAGGAGAACAGGGCCCCCAGCCGGCCGAGGTTCGCCGCGCGCGCAACCGCGGACTCGCCGCGTTCCTCGAACCAACGTTCGATTTCCGGAGCCTTGACGGTGTCCACCATGCGGGACGGGCCGACGAACGCCGCGAAGGCTTCGAGGTAGCGTCGGAGGTCTGCGCAATACCGGGGGTCCCGGCCGGATCGGACCTTGGCCGCGTAGGTCTCGGGGACAAGCTCCCCGATGGTCCGGGAGAACAGGGCGGGCGGGCGGTGCTGTCGCCACTCCTCGAAGACCCTGGAAACGGACAAGTCGAGGCGGCGAAGCTCCGTGATGGTCGCCAATTCATCCGGCGACAGGGTAAGGGGTTCGGCATTCATGGCGCGAAGGGCCCCCGGCCGGCCCCGTGGCGAGCCGGAGGCGTTGCTTTGTGGTGCCGTGGTCATTCGCGCCGCAGTTGAACCCGGGTTGCCTCCGAGTCCGCCCGCACGCCCTCTTCAAGGAGATGCGCAACGGCTTCTTCGAAGCTAACGCCCTCGCGGGTCGACACGTAGGCGGCGTGCCGCCAAACCTCGGCATTGACCCGGGGCGATACCGTCATCGCCAACCGGGCGTTTTCATCTACTTGTCTCGCCCACTCCTCCGTCAGTCGGACCGCACTCGCGTCCCATGCCTTATCGTCCGCCGCGATCGCATCCGATGTCTTCGGGGGGAGCTTCGCCACCTGGGCGAGGGCGCGGTCGAATTCGGGGTTGATGCGCGGGGCGCCGTTGCCGGCTTTCTTCGTGCTGTTCTTCATGGTTGCCTTTGGTTGCCCGGGGCCGGCGTGCTAGCGCCGTTGCGGTGTGGGTTGGTTGCCTTCCTGCGCCGCTTGCCCCGGGCACTCGCAGGAAGGAAATCGGATCACGTCATGCGGTCGAGGCCTCCCGCGCCACGGTCTTCGGGTTCCGGGTGTCGACGGTGACGACGTTCCCGGGACGGTTCGGGTGGATTCCGAACCAAGCCTTCCCGTCAGCTTCGGAAACGAGGCTCTTGTAGTGGGAGTGAACCACGCCGGCCGAGTTCCCCATTTCGTGCGCCACCCGGACGGCGTCCCCGGTTTCCGCGAGGCGATGGGTGGCGTAGCCGTGGCGGAGTCCGTTCGGCTTCCATACGATTCCAGCCGCCTTCGCGGTGTCTGCCTGGGCCTGATAGAAATCCTCGTGCGTCCGGGTCCAGATGGCGCCGGCATTGTTCGCGTAGGGTGCCAGCCAAGCCTTGGCGGTGTCGGGAATGGGCACGATTCGGCGGCTCTTCGTCTTGGCGGTCCCGCGTTTGATGACGACTTCGCCAGCGGGAAGCCGCACGTCCTCCCAGTGAAGTCTTTCGATTTCCGCCGAACGCAACCCGCAGAATCCGCCCAAAACAAGGCACGGGAGGAAATCGGGGGAGGCGGCGGAAAGCAGCTTCTCGAACTCTTCGGGGGTGAAAACCTCCGGCTCGGAGTCGGTCTTGAGCCTCGGAACCGTCAACCCGTCGGCCGGGTTGGATGCGCACCACCCTCGGGAACGGCAAAAGCTGAAGAACCCGGAAAGGACGGTGCGAAAGTTCCGCGTGGTCTGGGGCGACGCTTTGAGGGCGTCCAGCCACTTCTGAATGGCGGAGGTCTGCACCCCGTCCACCGGCACGAGGAAGGCATCCGCGAGCCTTCCAAGCCGGTGGCTGAGGTCCTGCCGGTATCGGTGGGAGGCGCCTTGGGCTTCCTTCACCCCGATGTATTCCGTCACCGCCTCGGAAACTGGCTTCGCTGTCACCCCGGCGTGCGTCTCTTGGTACAGGCGGCAGGCGTCGAGGATGGTGGACGGCTTCCCAACAATCCTAACACCCTCCGCGAAGATGGAGCAGGCTAGCTCGAGCCCGGCGCCGGATTCCGCCAGGAGTGTGACGGCGCGGCCGAAGCTGGCGGCGTCCTCGTTGCTGAACGCGGCGGCGTGGGTCTGCCCGGTGGCAAGCAGACGGGCGAGGCGGGCGGCTTCCAGCTTTGCCTTGTCGAGGTCGGCGAAGGATTGGAGACGCCTGGAACCCGAGGAACGGTCCGCGACGATGTAGGTAATTCCCTTGCCTTGGGCCGTGCGGTCTTGGCGGTAAATGGAAACCGAGACGTTCCCCTCGGAAATCTTCAGCGGGAACTTGTCTGGGCGCCGTGCCATGTCCCGACAGTGTGGAGCCTGTTGGGAAAAGTCAAGAGGCGTTGCGCTTTTGGGTTTCCGAAACCTTCGTAAGTCCTTGGTGCTGAATTGGAGCCAGTTGTCGGATTTGAACCGACGACCCACGGTTTACAAAACCGTTGCTCTACCACTGAGCTAAACTGGCCCAAGTCTTTCGGGCGTCGGCAACCGGATTTCCAACCCGCGTTGCGCTGTGTCTCGCCCATCCTTCCGCACGGTCTCGCTCGCGTCGGAAATCGATCGCGCACCGGCATGTACCGGAGGGATGTGTCACCGACACCAAATCCACCAGACGCCTGACGGCGGAGACGCGCGGTAGTTAGGGCGGGATTCGGGCTTCGGTCAAGCGGTGGAATCGACCTCCCAAGGTCGTTCGAAGGCCGTGGCCGGGGCCGGCGACGATGTCTTTCCAATGGATGGCCAGGAGGCGATCCGAGATGATGAACCCGATCGACAGGAGGCGGGTTCACGGGGTCGTGGACCTCGCCATCCCTCGGTTCGGACGCTTGCCGGCAAATTTTTCCCAGGACAGACTGCGCCCGTGGAGGCGAACCGCATGATTCTCGATGCCCCGCTTCAGGAGGGTGCCTCGTCGGGGCCCGGTCCGATGGCCAACCTCGACCTCAACTCAATTCGCGAAGCCGAAATGCTGTGGTACGTGGCGCATACGCGCCCGCGCTGCGAGAAAAAGCTCGCTGAGTTCTGCGAGCGCGCGGGGCTGCGGCCCACGCTGCCGTTGTACCGGAGCGTGAAGAAGTACCGCGGAAAGACGGTGACGTTCGAGAAACCCCTTTTCCCCGGCTACGTCTTCGTTCGGATGCCGTTGGTATCTCGGCAGGGGATCCTGCAGAGCGATTACGTCGCCAATCTTCTCGACGTGCCTTTGCAGGCCGAGTTCGAGGAGCAATTGGCAGCCATCCAGCAGGCCTTGGGAACCGACTACGAAATTCACCTGGCGCCGTCGATCCAAGCCGGGTGCCGCGTCCGGATCCGGTCGGGACCGTTGCGCGGACTCGAAGGATACGTCGAGGATCGCCGGGGGGCTGTCGATGTCCATCTCCGGTTGGCGTTCATCGGTCAGGCCGCCGCGGTGCGGATGGATGCGGACATGTTGGAATTGATCTGAAATTCCCGATAATGGGACGCCTTGATTGTCGCTGAAAGGTTGGATTCCCCCCGTTGCAACGGAATCGTTCCCATGCTTGAATCGCCGGCTCTGAGTGCCCGAGCCAACAGAGGTTTCCGGAATAGCCGCCGCATGCCGGCCCACAATTCACCCGCGTTCGGGTGGATGGTGGGGCGGATGTCAGGTGCGGGTTCGGAGGAGTCAGCAATCATCCGGGCGGTCCGCAGGGTGCGGAGGTCAGGGGGTGGTTTGTCGGACGGGCAGTTGCAGAACCTTCAATGACTGAATTCCTATTCTGGTGCGCGGTGGGCAGTGTGTGCGCGGTTGTTTTCGCGTCCTTTTTCGAGTGGACCCTGCATCGCTTCGTGATGCATCGGCCGCTGGGTCCTCTCACCTATCCGTTTCGGACTCATGCCCTCATCCATCACCAGATCTTCAAGGCGGACGAGACCTATCATCTGATCGACGAGAAGGACAAGTGGACGATCCCGATGGCCTGGTGGAATGGCCCGGTGCTGGTCTTTCTGTGCTGCATTCCGTTCGGTCTGGTGGCTTGGTGGATCGGCGAACTCGGACTGGTCGTCGGCGCCGCGGTCGCGTGTGGAGCGTATTATGGGACCTATGAGTACCTGCACTGGTGCATGCACCTGCCGCGCAAGCGCGCGTTGGAGCGGTCGGGCGTTTTCTTTCGCCTGAACGGGCATCACATCCTCCACCACCGCTACATGCACAAGAACTTCAATGTGGTGCTGCCCTTGGCGGACCTTTGTCTCGGGACCTTGATTCTGCGCTCGAAGATGAAGTTCGCCCAACCGGCGGGACCTTCGGTTCCGAACCTTCAGCCGGTCGAGGAACCGGCGCCGATGGTCCGCCGCGTCTTCCGGTTCCTGCGGCTCTGCGTCACCGGCGTGGGCCGGTCCTGAAGGAGGCGCGCGATTCGGAGAGCCCGGATGATCCGGGGACCAAGCCAACCCGTCGCGGGCGTCGCGGGTTCGCAGGGAAGTGTCGAAGCGCGATCGAACGCCGCCCTTGGCGACCTCGCCTTCACCTGGATAGGGGTGTCGACGCCTCTGGTCGCTTGGGATCGCAACGGCCCGCCGATCAAGGGACCACGGGGAGGAGCAGGTGGG
>JBFWOK010000263.1:0-6828 GCA_050250555.1 Limisphaerales bacterium | reverse complement strand
CATCCCGAGCTCACGTAGGCGAGAGTCAACCCCGGCCGATTTATGCCGCACGCGGGAGCGGTCTTGCCCTGCAAAATCAAGGCGAGGCGCGATCCGTGCGGTATAAAACGGGATGCGGAATAACGCCGCTGGGATGGTTGTGGGCGAAGGCTACTGCCGCGGCTTTCGCGGCAATGGCGGGGCCAAAGACCTCGCGCGGGTGGATCAGGACGGTGTCCAGGGTCCCCTGGGCGATGCGATGGTCGACGATCAACCGGCGTCGGGTGTTCAGGCACAACACGTGGAAATACTCGACGGTCGACAGGCGGTGTTCTTCGCGGAGGAGATCCGCGATGCGTTCCGGGGTGTCGATGAGGGGTGCTTCGCCCAGGGCTTCTCGGGTCAGCCGTGACGCCAGGAGGAACGCCGATTTGATGGCCGCGGCCCGGGGCCGTTCCGACGCCGCGGATGGTGCGCAGTTCATCGAACGAGGCCTGAGCCAGGGCCGTCAGGCCGCCAAACCGCTGCAGCATGGCAGCCGCAGCCGGCTTTCCAGCCAGGGTGGAGAGGAGTTCTTCGTTCGAGGATTGATCGAGGGACGGCACAGCGGGACTTCCGACAACAGCAAGCAACTGGAGGGGCATCCTACCACGGGCGCGGTTGCTACGGAATCGTTCCAGGGGCGTGGGGTTGGTTGGCCCCGTTGACTCGCCTTCGCGATCCGCAGGATACTCATCTCGGAGGTTCTCTTTGGTTTTCTGAGGTCGTCGGGATCCGTGCGCGGATGCCGGCAGCGCCGTCTTCGGCCTTTGGCGATTTCCCGTCCCGGAGTGGGTCCAGCGTGGACCTGTTCGAAACGGGGATGCTCTTCGGTCGCAAAGAAGACTGCGCCGCCCGGCGTCGGTCCGAAGAGCTTTTCAACGAAACGCACCCGGGAGTTCTCCCGGTGGGCGGCGTTCGAGAGGAGACGGCCCATGAACCTCAGTCAAACCACCCAGTTCAAGGCGGAGGCCTTGTCCTGGGACACCCTCCGGCATCGTGTGCCGAGCATCTTTGCTCCCAGCCCGATGCAGGGGGTCAGCGATCGGTACGCCTTCGTCCCGACGGCCCGGATTGTGGCCGGACTGCGGGAAACGAACTGGGTGCCGGTGGACGTGGAAGAGCAGCGCATCCGCCAGGAAAAGCGCCGCGGTTTCCAAAAGCACCTGATTCGGTTCCGCCTCGCTGCGCAGATCGAGACGCTCGACGAGTGGAACATCGAACTGGTGCTGGTGAACTCGCACGACGGCGGATGCGCGTATCGTCTGCACGCCGGAATCTACCGCCGGATCTGTTCCAACGGACTGGTGGTGAGCGACGGCGGGTTCGAGGCGCTGCGTTTCCGCCATGCCGGGCTCACGCCCGAGGTGGTCGTGATGGCGAGCCTGCAGTTGATGGAGGCATTGCCCTACCTCGCCGGTCGGATCGTCGGCTTCCGGACGCGGATGCTGGAACCGGCGGAAGCGTTGGCGTTCGCCGAGCGGGCGTTGCGTCTCCGGTATCCGCCGGAGATCGAGGCACCGGTCTCCCCCGCCACGCTGCTCGGGGCGCGGCGGTCGGAGGATGAAGGGGCGGACCTGTGGCACACGTTGAACCGGGTGCAGGAGAACCTGATCCGGGGCGGCGTGGCGGATGGTCACCGGGATCGCCGGGGGCGACTTCGGACGGTGCGAGGCCTGCGAGGCATCGACTCCAAGGTGGACCTGAACAAGGCCATCTGGGGTCTTGCCGAACATCTCGTACGCGGCGAACCGCTCGACCCGATGCCGGCAGTCAGCGTCGCCGAGTGAACGAGCCGGTTTTGGAGAGGGTTACAGGCTTTCGGGGATTGTGCTGTAAACAATCCTCAACCTTTGCCCGTCCGGCTTGGATGCGAGCTACCCGCGGGTTGTCCCAGGGGGCCCGAATTGCTAGGAATCAGGGCACAGAAGCCGATTGTGCGGCTTGGAACGGAGAACGCCATGCAGGTCACTGTTCAATTGCCAGACGACCTGGCGCCCGCTCTGGGTAACGCTTCGGAAATGCCCCGAAAGCTCCTGGAGGCGTTCGCAGCAGACGGTTACCGGACGGGTGCTCTTTCGCGGGGCCAGGTGCGCCGGTTATTGGGTCTCGACGACTGGCAAACCGGCGAATTCCTCACCCAGCACGGCGCACATCGTGAATACACGATTGCGGATCTGGAGATGGACCGCCGGTCGTTGGCGGCATTGCCGTCAAAATGACCCGCATGGACCCGGGCACGGGTCCGATCAGCTGAGCCCGATCAACGTCAAGCGGTCGAGACCACTCGCACGCAAAGCCCCTCATCTTACCGAAGAGGCCCCAGGTACCGACCCGAGACAGCGGTCACCGCAATCGTCTCCATTGGGGGACGCGCCCTTCTGTGCGCAGGAGGAGGTGCGACGGTCTGTCGTCTTCGGTCGGAGAAGCGCACAAGTTCCCGCGCGCAGTTCCTAAGCGTGAGCCTCCAGGCGAGGGCGAGGAGGTCAAGGTGGAGCGCAGCGAGCTTGCGAGCGAGCAATACCTTGACGCCCGCAGCCCCGCCCTACCATCGGCCTGCAAGAACTGCGCGCCAGGTGGACGACCTGCTGCATCAAATATGCTCATTCCCGATCGGCACTGCATGGCATTGCCCACGTGATGCGGATCGGGCGCACCAGGGATGCATGGACTCGCAGACTGGATCCGGCAGCGACAACGACTGCTCTCCCAACGATTGGATCTACAAATTGAGAAGATTCGATCCCTGGGGATTGACGAGGGGTCCAATCGGTTGTTCTATATTTCGCGGCAGGACGAAATATTAAAACCTACCGATGCGCGAGTTCATGAACGTCACCAAAGCCCTGGCCGACGAGAGCCGCATTCGGCTCCTGTTCGTGCTCCGGGATGGCGAGTTGTGCGCATGTCAGCTCGTCGAATTCCTCGGCCTGGCCGGCTCGACAGTCTCGAAGCATCTCTCGCTTCTCTACCAAGCGGGACTGGTCCAGATGCGCAAGGAGGGGCGTTGGGTTTACTACTCGCTCCCAGGCACCGATGCGCCTCCCCCCGTGCGATCCGCTTTGAAATGGGTCTTCCAGTCCGCGGGTGACCAACCGCGCGTCCGCGAGGACGCCCTGAACCTCAAGAAGATCCTGAAACTCGATCCCGTGGATTTATGCCGACGCCAATGCAAACGATGAAGGTGTTGTTCCTCTGCACCGGGAATTCCTGCCGCAGCCAGATGGCTGAAGGCTGGGCTCGCCACCTCAAGAACAACGTCCTGGAACCATTCTCCGCCGGAATCGAAAAGCACGGGATGAACCCCCATGCGGTCAAGGTGATGGCGGAGGCCGGCGTCGATATCTCCGGGCAGTTCTCGAAGACCCCGGCCGAGATTGGCCCCGTCGAGTTCGATTACGTCGTCACGGTCTGTGGTCACGCGGATGAACACTGCCCGACGTTCCCGGCGAAGACGCGCATCGTGCATGTCAGCTTCGAGGATCCCCCCAGGCTGACCAGGCATCTACCCGACGGAGAGGAAAAACTGGCGGTCTATCGCCGTGTCCGGGACGAGATTCGTCGGTTTGTAGAGACTCTTCCCGCCTCGCTAACCACCCGAACCTCCCGAGGCCTATGAGCGCCCCGCCTCCCTGCTATGGGGAAATGTTCCCGGACCTGTCCGCGCTGCAAGCGAATGCCGAAACACCTGGGAAGGCATTTTCCGTGGTCGTGGAAACGCTGGGTGTCGTTCCGGGCAGACGTTCCCTCCGGACAAAGCGGAATTCGTGGCACGAGTGCGTGAACTGCCCAAGCTACCGACACTGCTACGACTTCTGCATGGCCCGACTTCTCCTCCAGACTGGATTGGCCGTCATCTGAAGACGACCCGGTCGAGCATCCCGGCCCTTCTGAATCCTCCTTGCCAGGCCCCCCGATTCCATCATGACTGCCCCAGAGGCCCAAGGCCCATCGACCCACCATCCGCAGCGCAAACGCCTCGCCTTCTTCGAGCGCTACCTGACGGTCTGGGTGTTCCTGTGCATGGTCGTCGGCGTCCTGATTGGCGAGCTGGCCCCCGGACTGACCGCCAGCCTTAGCCGCATGGAATTTGGCCAGGGCTCCCAGGTGAACGTCCCCATCGCGGTGCTCATCTGGCTCATGATCTACCCGATGATGCTCAAGGTGGACTTTGGTTCCATCGGCGGCATCGCCCGTCGACCGAAGGGACTCCTGGTCACCTTGTTCGTAAACTGGTTGATCAAGCCCTTCAGCATGGCGTTCTTCGCGTGGCTGTTCATTCAGACCCTGTTCACCCAGTGGATTGACGCGGAGACCGCCCGCAACTACACCGCCGGCTTGATCATCCTCGCCGCCGCACCCTGCACGGCGATGGTCTTCGTCTGGAGCTATCTCACCGATGGCGATCCTGCCTACACGCTGGTGCAGGTGGCGGTCAACGACCTCATCATGCTGGTGGCGTTCGCGCCGATCGTGATGTTCCTGTGCGGGGTGGCGCAGGTCGTGGTGCCGTCGAAGGTCCTCATCACCTCGGTGGTGGTGTTCATCGTCATCCCGCTGGCGGCGGGCTGGATCACCCGCACCGTGCTCCTGAAATCGCACGGGGTGGACTGGTTCGAAAAGACCTTCCTCCCCCATTTTCAGCCGGTGACCATCGTCGCCCTGCTGGCTACGCTGGTGCTCATCTTCGCCTTCCAAGCGGAGAACCTGACCACCAAGTGGTTCGCCGTGCTGCTCCTCGCCGTGCCGATTCTGCTTCAGGTCTACTTCAACTCGGGACTGACCTATCTGCTCATGCGCTGGTTCAAGGTGCCGCACAACGTGGCGTCTCCCGGCGCCTTGATTGGGGCCAGCAACTTCTTCGAACTCGCGGTGGCCGTGGCCATCACCCTGTTCGGCCCAGGTTCCCCGGCCGCCCTGGCGACCGTTGTCGGCGTCCTGGTGGAGGTGCCGGTCATGCTGTCGGTATGCCGCGTGTGCAATGATTCGCGAAGGTGGTACAACCGGGCCGTACCCGCCTGAACAAGCCCGTGATGTCCGGAGATGCCCTCCAAGCACCGCCCGCCGCAGTCGATCCGATGCCACGGCTGCGGCAGACGCTCCGCGCATTCATCGGGTCCAAAGTTCGAGACGCCGCGCTCGCCGAAGACCTGACCCAGGAGACCCTGGTGCGGGTCACGATCCGCATCGAGAGCCTGCGCTCGCTCGACCGACTTGAAGCGTGGGTCTTCCAGATCGCACGGAACACCATCGCCGATCACTTTCGCAAGGCCCGTGAGACGGAGGCATTCGATGAGGCCACCCATGGTCCTTTGCTCGCGGCCTCGGACAATGCGCCGACCGCCGAGGATGAAGCCCTCGGGGCGGAGCTTCGCGCGTATGTCCGTTCCGTCGTCGACCGGTTGCCGACGCTGTACCGCGATGCGGTTCGGGCGATCGAACTGGAAGGTTTGTCCCAGGTGGAACTGGCCCGCCGCCTCGGGCTCTCCGATTCCGCGGCGAAATCCAGGGTTCAGCGGGGGCGAGCCCTGTTGCGGAAGGAAATGGAACGTTGCTGCCACTGGGAAACCGACCGTTACGGCACCGTCCTGGCCGTCGAACCACGAGGTGAATGCACCTGCCGGGAGCCCGACTCCACCGGGTGCGAGAAATAGTCTGCGTCCTTTTCCGCCCTGGGCCGTCCTCTCCTGTGAACATTGGAATATAGGAGACCAACAACATGACTACGACGACGGAATCCACCTCCACCCGACACGACGGCATCCGCCAGCAGGTCCGCGCCCGCTATGGCGAGATTGCTCGCGAAGATCAGCGGGGTTGTGGCTGCGCCCCATCCTGCTGTACGCCCGGCAAAGGGAATTCTGCCGCCACGGACGCCCATGCTCTCGGCTATTCGGCGGAGGATCTCGCCAACGCCCCCGAGGGCTCGGAGCTCGGCCTGGGCTGCGGCAATCCCACCGCCATCGCCTCAATCCAGCCGGGCGAGACGGTGGTGGATCTGGGCAGCGGCGCTGGATTCGACTGTTTCCTGGCGGCCCGCCGGGTGGGAGACCGAGGCCAGGTGATCGGCGTGGACATGACGCCCGACATGATCAGCAAAGCCCGCGCCAACGCGGCGCGCGGCGGCTACGCCAATGTCGAGTTTCGCCTGGGCGAAATCGAGGCGCTGCCGGTGGCCGATGGCACCGCCGATCTCATCCTCTCCAACTGCGTCATCAACCTGTCCCCGGACAAGGCCCGGGTTTACCGGGAGGCGTTTCGCGTGCTCAAGCCCGGTGGGCGCCTCGCGATTTCCGACATCGTCGCCCTTCAGCCCATCCCGCCCACTCTGAAGGCCGATCTTGCCGCCTACACTGGGTGCGTCGCGGGCGCCGCGTCACCGGCAACGCTGGAATCGATGCTCTCGGCGGCCGGGTTCACCGAGGTTCAGGTCGACGTCAAGGCGGACAGTCGCGCCTTCATCAACGATTGGATTCCGGGCCAGAATGCCGGCGACTTCGTGGCCTCGGCGAACATCACGGGGCGGAAGCCAACGAGCTGAAGGTTCCGCATCCGATCTGAATGAGGCACGGCCCCTCCCAGGGAATGTTCCAGGGAGGGGCTTTGGTGTGGTTCCGTTCGTTGCCGGCAACACCGGGACCGCTGCAATGGGGACTCGGCTCGGGGCCGCTCAGAGACGGTTGTGGGTGCATGACGGATTTCTGACGGTCTTGAGAAATGCGCCCTTTTTTGCTCGGAAATGCCTAGCCGCTAGCCATCGTGTCCGCGCATGCAACCCGATCTCCTCACTCAACGGAACCTCATCCTCCA
>JBFWOK010000262.1:0-6835 GCA_050250555.1 Limisphaerales bacterium | reverse complement strand
CGGTGACGGAGAGATGATCCGCGGTTTCCTTCAACGCAACCGCGCCGGCCCCGACCTGTTCGAACAAAGCGCGGTGCACGACAAGGTCCGAATACCGCCGGATCGGCGAGGTGAAATGCGTGTACTTGGCCTTGGCGAGTCCGTAGTGCCCCAGCGGCTCGACGGCGTATCGCGCGCGCATCAGCGACTTCAGGAACCCGATCTTGAGCGCCGGTCCGATCGGCAACCCATCCAACCGGTGCAGGAGCTTCTGGACCTCGGTGCGTTGGCTCAGGTTGCCGCACGGGACGTTGTGACTGAGGACGTCCTCCCGGTATTCGCGCAACCGGCGCTCGTCCGGGGGTTCGTGGATCCGATAGACCGCCGGCCGTTTCAAGGCCATCAGGCGCGCGGCGACGGCCTCGTTCGCCAGCAGCATGAATTCCTCGATCAACTGGTGGGAGACGTCGTTCACCACCTTCTCGATCCGGTCCACGCGCCCGCGCTCGTCCAACCGGATCTTCATCTCCGGGAAATCCAGCGCCAACGAACCCGCGCGGAACCGTTCCCGCCGGATCTTCTGCGCCACCTCATGCGCCCGATGGAGCATCTCCTCGATCGGCCCTTCCGGCTTCCGTTGAAGTACCGCGAACGCCTCCTGGTACGAAAATCGGCGCTTGGAGTGGATGACCGCGGAATAGAACTTCGTCGATAGAACCCGCCCCGTGTCGGACAACCGGAACTCGACACATCGCGTCAACCGGTCCACCTGCGGCTTGAGCGAACACAATTCGTTGCTCAGCGCCTCCGGCAGCATCGGGATGACGCGATCCACCAGATAGGTCGAATTGCCGCGTTTCCGCGCTTCGACGTCCAGCGGGGATCCCGGCCGCACATAGTGCGAAACGTCCGCGATGTGAACCCAGAGCCTCCACTGGCCCCGTTCCGCGGGCTCCAGATAAAAAGCGTCGTCGAAATCCTTCGCGTCGTCCGGATCGATGGTGATCACTCCGTGCGCGCGGCAATCGACCCGCTCCTTCAAATCCCGATCCGCCACCACGGTCCCAATGCGGCGGGCCTCCTCGAGAACCGCCGGTGGAAACCGCAACGGCAGATCGTACTGCCGCAGCACGGACAACATGTCCACCCCCTCCGCATCCGGAGGTCCCAACACTTCCACCACCTCGCCCTCCGGATTCGTGTGCCGGGACTGCCAGTCCCGCAGTTCAACCACCACCTTGTCCCCGGCCTCAACCCGGCGCCCCACATCCCTCGGTTCCGGAACATAGATGTCGTGCGGAATCCTCGGATCATCCGGGATCACGTAAAGGAAGTGCCGGCTCTCCTGAAGGGTCCCGACAATCTGGCTCCGTCGTCGTTCCAAAACCCGCACCACCGAACCCGTGTTCGGGAGCGGACCGTCCGGACGAAGCCCCCGCGCCCGCACATCCCTCCGGACCAACACCCGGTCCTCGTGCAAGGCCGTGCCCGTCGCACTCTCGGGAATCTCGATCTCCTTCAAACCCTCGTCGTCCGGATCCAGGAAACCCTTGCCCTGGCGGTTCATCCGGATCCGCCCCGGAATCAGGTCCGCTTCGCGCGGGAGGATGTAACGATGCCCCTTGATCCGCGCCACCCGACCGGTTTGTTCCAGTTCATTCAGCGCATGCCGCAAGTCCCGCTGTTGCGCGGGACGAAGAGCCAGATGTCGGGCCAACCCGGCGGCGTCCGCCGGAAAATAGGCCTTCGACCCCAGCAAATTGAGAAGTTGTTCTTTCACAGAATCGAATTCGAATGCGGATCCCACAGCCACCCATCGCGAGGAAGATGTCGAAAATAACCACTCCCGAAGTCAGACCCCGGTCGGCCCAGATCCACGCCGCCATGATCCGACCAACTCCCCCTCCACGCAAGCGCCGTGCCTTGCCCCTGTTTTCCCGCACCCAAACCGTCCCCACCGCGCTCAAACCACCAGACGCACCGTTTGACCCCCTGAAACCGGCCCCAATCGCATTCCCCAGGAAACCCCGCCCCAGCCCGCCATCCGCTACCCCTTGTGGATTGTGAATAACTTGCCCCAATGGGCTGCGGGTTTGCCTTTGACACCCCCGCCTCCTTCCGGTTCCGTGTCCACCGTCATGTATCTCAAGAATCTGACCGTCTTGGGGTTCAAATCCTTCGCCGACAAAACGTCGCTGAATTTCCAGCGGGGTATCACGGCGATCGTCGGGCCCAACGGCTGCGGGAAATCAAACGTCGCGGACGCCATCCGCTGGGTCCTGGGCGAGCAATCCGCCAAGGCCCTTCGCGGCGGCGAAATGGCCGACGTCATTTTCAACGGCACGGACGGCCGCCGGCAGCTTGGACTCGCGGAGGTCTCGCTCACGATCGGGGACGTCGACGCGGAACAGCTCCGGGCGAGCGGCGTCGACATCGACTACAACGAGGTCACGATCACCCGGCGGGTTTTCCGTGACGGCGGCAGCGAGTATTTCCTCAACAAGACGGCGTGCCGGCTGAAGGACATCCAGCAGTTGTTCGCAGGCACGGGCATGGGCAAGACGAGTTACTCGATCATGGCCCAGGGCAACATCACCCAGATCCTGAGCAGCAAGCCCGAGGAACGCCGGCTCGTTTTCGAAGAGGCGGCCGGCATCACCCGGTTCAAGTCCCAGAAAAAAGAGGCGCTCCGCAAGCTCGAGCAGACCGAGCAAAACCTCCTCCGCGTCGCCGACCTCATCCGGGAGGTGAAACGCCAGATCGGGTCCCTCCAACGCCAGGCCGGCAAAGCCCGGCGCTTCAAGCAGCTGATGGCGGATCTTCAGCACCTGGAAACCCAGCTCGCCCGCCACCAATTCGACGTTCTCACCCACGAGATTCGCGACCGCGAGACCACTTCCGAGCAATTGCGTTCCGAGGTCGAGGCGCTGTCCGCCGCCGTCCTGCGCGCCGAGGATGAAATCCTCCAGCTCCGGTCCCGCCTCACCGAGCTCGAACACGAAATCAGCGGCGCCCAGCAGCGCGGCACCGAACTCAAGGCCCAGGCCGAACGCGAGGACAGCCGGATCCAGTTCCATGAGGAACGACTCCGCGAACTCGATCAGCAGAACGCCCGCGCGATCGCCGAAATCGCCCAGGCCGAAGAGCGCACCCTCGCCGCCGATCAGGAACTCGCTTCCGTCATCGATCGCCTGACCCAGACCCAGGCCAGGGTCGCCGAACTTCGCTCCGAACTCGAACAGCGACGAGCCGCCCTCTCCGGCGTGGAACAGGAACTCGTCCAGAAACAACAAGCCCTGCGCCAGGCCCAGTCGGAGGCATTCGGCGCCGCCCAGAACTTGAGCCGCGTTCGCAACGAAATCACCGCGATCGACCTCCAGAAGCAGGCGCAAACCACCCGGCTCGAAAAACTCTCCTCCGAAAAAATCGAACTCGAGGAGGAACGGAACCGCCTCGAACAGCGCATCGTCCAGTTCCGCGCCGATGTCGAAGCCGAAAAGGCCGGCGTCCTCGCCAAACGCGGCACCGTCGAGGAACGCCAGGCGCGCCTCCGCGAACTCCAGCAGCAACTCCACCAGGCGGGCGCGGAACTCGACGCCCTGACCCGGCGCCAGACCGAAATCCGGTCCCGACTCCACGTCCTCGAACAGCTCGAATCCAGCCACGAAGGCTTCAGCAGCGGCGCGCTCGCCGCCCTGCAAACCCAACACGGCGCCCTCGGTTCCCTCGCCGATCACATCCGCGTTCCGGATTCGCGACACGTCACCGCCGTCGAGACCGCCTTGGGCCACCACCTCCAACTGGTCCTCACCGAACAGTCGGATTCCGCCCGGGCCATTCTCGCCGATCTCGCCGCCGGCCGGAAAGGCCGCGCCAGCATCGCGGCCCTCGCGCTCGGTCCGGCGCAGCCACTCCCTCCGGAAACCCCGCCGGCCCAATCCGGCTTCGAACCGGCCTCCCCCAGTCCCGCGATCCCCTCGATTCCCGCAGGCGCGATTCGCGTCATCGACGCCGTGCAGGCCGACGACGTGGTCCGCCCCGTGATCCAACGCCTCCTGGGTGACACCTTGATCGTTCCCGACCTGGCCGCCGCGACCGAGGCCTGGATCGCTTCCGGTGGCGCCTTCGGATTCGTGACCGAAACCGGCGAACTACTTTCCCGGGAAGGGATCTACACCGGCGGCGGCGGCGAAGGCACCGGCAAGGCTTCGTCCATCCTCGCCCGAAAGAACCAGATCGCGGATCTCCAGGGTCAGTTCACTACGCTCCAGCAGGAGGTCGCGGACGCCAGCCGCCACAAAGGCGCGCTCCAAGCCGAGCAAACCGACCTCCAATCCAGCCTCCAGGAAGCGCAAACCGAACTCCGCGCCCAGGAAGTCGCCGTCGCCACCCATCAGGGCGAATTCAACGCCCTCGAAAACTCTCGCCGCGTGCTTCACCAGCGCGTCGATGCCGTCGTCTTCGAAATCGAAAGCCTCGCCGCCCAGGACCGCGAATCGACCCTCAAACGCGAATCCCTCTCCGCGCGCCTTGCCGAATCCGAGACAGCCGAATCCCAGGCCCAGGGTCAGGTCGCTCGCCTGACTCTCGAGATCGACAATCTCCGGCTCCAAAGGGACGAGGCCAACGCCGCCCTCACCGAAATCAAGGTCTCCCACGCCGCCGAGGAACAGTCCGCGGCCGGCCTCGCTCGACAAAAGGCCCCGCTCGAACAACGCCTTCGGGAACTCGCCGGCCTCGTCGACCAACGACGCGCCGAATGCGAGTCCTTCCTCCAGCGCCGAGCCCAAAGCGAATCCGATATCGTCGCCGCGCGCGCCTCGATCGACAGGCTCCGGCACGAACGGGAAACCCTCGGCCAGCAGATCGCCGAGATCCGCCAACGGCGCGACGCCCAGGAAGCCGACATCCTCGAACGCGAAACCTCCCTCCGCGAACAACGCACCCGCCTCAACGACCTCCAAGCGCGCCGCGGCCAGATCGAAATCGAACTCGCCCAGCGGCGCATGTCGCTCCAGAACCTCCAGGAACGCGTCCTCCAGAAATACCAGGTCCGGATCGAGGACGTCCGCGGCGAGTGCATCACGATCACGATCGCCGACGAGGGCCCGCCCCGGGTCCAGGTCCTGTCCCCGGAGGAAATGGCCGCCAGCGGCGCGGGCACCGACTGGGACGCCGTCGCCGAACAGGTCGCCGGCCTCCAAAAGCGCGTCGACGAAATGGGACCCGTCAACCTCGTGGCGATCGAGGAGTACGAAGAAGCCGAACAGCGGTTCAACTTCCTCACCGCCCAGCACGACGATCTCGTCAAAGCCAAGGATCAACTGCTCGAAGTGATCCAGCGGATCAACACCGAAACCCGCACCCTGTTCGCCGACACGTTCGAGAAGATCCGGACGAATTTCCGCGCGCTCTTCGTCGAGATCTTCGGCGGTGGCCAGGCCGACCTCCAACTCGCCGACACCACCGACGTCCTCGAAAGCGGCATCGACATCATGGCCCGTCCCCCGGGGAAACAGCTTCGCTCGATCTCGCTTCTTTCCGGCGGCGAACAGACCATGACCGCCGTCGCCCTCCTCTTCGCGATCTACCAGGTCAAACCCTCCCCCTTCGCGGTCCTCGACGAGCTCGATGCCCCGCTCGACGAATCCAACATCAACCGGTTCATCCGGATCCTTCAGCGGTTCGTCGAGAACTCCCAGTTCATCATCATCACCCACAACAAACGCACCATCGGCACCGCCGACGTCCTCTACGGCGTCACGATGCAGGAACAGGGCATCAGCCGCATCGTCAGCGTCCGTTTCCACAAGGCGGATGAGAAACCGCAGGGCTCCGGATCCGCGTCCCCCCTCGTCCCTCCCGCCAGCGGCCCCGACGTCGCCGACTCCGAGGATGCCGAGCGTCCGCGTTCCGAGACCATCGAGGTCGTGCTCACGAAGTAAGTCGGCGCGGGATCCGGCGGAGACGAATCGTTCTCTCGCTGCGATCCCCTAGTCCGCGTCCCCGAATCAAGGTCCGTAGGACCCTGGAGATTGGCCATTTTTCTGGGCCCGGAGGGCCACCGGACAATAGCCGGCGGCAAGCCCGCTCTGGCGGGCGCGGCCGCCGGTCCCCGACCCCGCGCCATCGCGCCATCGCACCCCGGCAGGGGCGCCGGACAAGCCCACCGTGGCAAATCTCTCCAACCTTGGATGCCCGATTCCCCCGCCTCTCCCAGGGCGGATTCGCGTTCAGACTGGCGACCGGTGGCTGCGGCGTCCCGGCCGCCTCGCCACCGGCCTATCTCCTTCGTCCCTCCGGGACTCTCGACCGGAACGACTTCGTGACCGCCATCCCCGTTCCGTGGCACCCCATCACGGCGTGTTCGGGCTCGCCGGACCACCCGGTCGGACCCCACCCGACCCCGTCCCACCATCCCGCGCCGCCATCGCTTCCGCGATTTCGAGCAACCGCTCCACCAACGCCTCGTCCCGGATCCCCAATCGCATCTCCAAGTCCCGTCGGAGATAGGACTGGTACTCCCGGGAACGCCGCGCCCAGACCTCCGATCGCCATTGCAGCGACGGCATCCGCGAACGCTCATCCGAACCCGGATTCGCCGTCTCCGCTTCAAACCCCGGCCCTCCTTCGACCTCCAACCGAGCGATGGTCGTGAACGACGCCAGGCGAAGCACGTGCCCGTAGACGCTCTGCAACCCGGTCTCGAGATCCTCCGAGGTCGCCCCGGCGGCCTTCAGGGAATCCGCCACCGCCTGGATTATGGCATCGTTCAGCGCCAGAAGTTCCCTACCTGACTCGGGCAGCCAACCCGCCGACCTCCGCCCACCCCCCGCACCCACCCCATCCCCGGTGG
>JBFWOK010000261.1:0-6871 GCA_050250555.1 Limisphaerales bacterium | reverse complement strand
CTCTTCGGTGCGGCTCCCCTGATGGATGGTCACTCGGATGCCCAGGAGCGGATCGGCAACCCAGCACTCTCCTGGCTGCGGTCCGTGGCCCTGGCGGTTGTCCAATCCCACCCGGATGGGGCGACTCTCCGGGCCAACGAGATTTACGACCTGTGCCTGGATGAACAGATTGAGCTGCCAGGACTGCGGACCAACGAAGCCGAACAAGGCATCAAGTACACCGGACGCCTACTCGCAAAGTGTTTCAAGGACAAGAACCGCCTCACGGTCGACGCGGTCGAAGTCGAGAAAAACGAGTTCACTGAGTTCGATTCGGTGAATCGCAAGGATCGAACCCGCCGAAGCTACCGATTTGCGCCCTGCGCCCTGTGCGCCCTGAGCTTAGAACTTAGAGAGAAAGGGGGGTATTTTCCAGGAAGTTGTAGGTTCAGGGCGCACAAGGCGCAAGGCGCGGAATCCCCTATCCCCGGACCTGGGCAAGGCCACCTGGGTCTGCCCGAGGAACCCTCGAAACCCGGCATCCCCGACTGACGATGAACCCTACCTGCCGACCCTCATCTGGATCTCGCGCTGCCCACCCAGGCAGCAAGGGTCCATGCCACGAACCGTCCAGCCCAACCGACCTGCGGACCCGGGAATGCCCGGTCCTACCGGTGTCGGGGTGGTTGGCGGTGGAACCTGTCTCGCTGCCCGTAGCGCTGCCGCACCCATCGGGGTCGGTTGGGTCCTGCCTGACCCGCGATCGCCTGCCTCAGGGCAGCCTCGCGCGGGCTCAGGCGGCTATCACGTTGGTCCTGAGCCGCTTAAGGAGTCTCCTACGGTGCGGTGAACCCTCCGGGGACCTGGGGCACCCCGTGATCCTTCGCGAGTTTCCTTCGGTTTCGCTGGGAAACCAGTTTTCGCCCCCAGGCAACTTGCTCACCCATGACCACGTAACTTGCTTATGACCAAACACAAAGAATCCAATCACCCCGGCGATCAGGGGCAGTATCCGTGCCTGCGGCGCATGCCGCTATCGACCCTTCGACCCGCCGACTACAACCCCAGGACCATCAGCCCCGAGGCCCTGGGTCGGTTGACCAAGTCGCTCGCCGAACTCGGGAACCTCCAACCCGTCACATACAACGTTCGGAGCGGTACCGTCGTGGGCGGACACCAGCGTCTAAAATGCCTCGCCGCCATGGGAACGGAGGAAACCGACGTGTGGTGCGTCGACCTCAGTCCCGAGCAGGAGAAGGCCGCCAACCTGACCCTCAACGTCTCCTCCGGCGAATGGGACGACTCCCGGCTTGTCGACATCTTGCGCGAACTCCAGGCGGTGGACGTTGACCTCGATCTGACCGGATTCGCTCCGACGCAGATCGCCGACCTTTTGACCGACCCGGCCCCGCCCGAGGACTTCACCGAGGTGGACGAGTCCATCCCGGTCGAACACCGGTGTCCCAAGTGCGGCTACGCCTGGAGCGGAAAGACCTCATGAACCCACAACCTCATGTCCCTCTGGTTTCATCGCTCACCGACCGCTGGGTTTGTCTCAACTCCCCGGATCAACTTCGACCTCGAACCCTGCCCGACGGTCATGGCCGGGGGCGTCGCCGGCGGGAATGCTTCCCAATACTGGATTGAAGACAGCGGACTCCCCACCACTCCCATGAGCGCGAGCAAACCTCCCTACCGGGTCCCCTTGATGACTGAGATCGCGGCCCTCCCAGCCAACGGTCTTAAGATGGTGTCCACGTTCAGCGGCTGCGGCGGATCGTGTCTCGGGTTCGAGATGGCTGGCTACCGCGTCCTGTGGGCGAACGAGTTCGTCCCGGCGGCGGCGGCGGCCTACAGGCTCAACCATCCCAACACGATCCTGGACACGCGTGATATCCGGGCGGTTCAACCGGCAGAGATCCTGGAGGCTACCGGGCTGACGGTCGGCGAACTCGACGTGTTCGAAGGCTCCCCCCCCTGCGCCTCCTTCTCGACCGCCGGCAAACGCTCTCGTGATTGGGGAAAGGTCAAAAACTATTCCGACACCCGACAGCGCACCGACGACCTGTTCTTCGAATACGCCCGCCTCTTGGAAGGCCTCAAGCCCCGCGTGTTCGTGGCGGAGAACGTCAGCGGCTTGGTCAAGGGCGTCGCGAAAGGTTACTTCCTCGAAATCCTCGCGAAGCTCAAGTCCTGCGGCTACCGGGTCGGCTGCAAGGTGCTCGACTCACAATGGCTCGGTGTCCCACAGGCCCGGCAGCGAACGATCTTCATTGGTGTGCGCGAGGACCTGGGTCAGGTCCCGGTGTTCCCGAAGCCGATGCCCTTCCGCTATTCGGTCCGCGACGCGTGGCAGTCATTACGTACTGCGGGCTCCGGTGAACACGCTGACCCGCGTAGCGAGGCTGCGATCCACGACACCAGGGGGCAATTCCCCTCGGCCGGCGACATCACCGATCGCCCCAGCCCAGCGATCACAGTGATGGGTCGGAACCAGTTCAAGGTCGAGGTCCGTGGCGGTACCGGCGCTCCATTCGCGCAGAAGGGTCAGGTGGTAGACTCCGAGCGTCCTTGCCCAACCATCTTGGGCACCAAGCCCAATCAGTTCGAGGTCGAGGGGCTCGACATGACCAAGTACGCGATCGGCAAGGAGTGGGACCGCCTCAAACCCGGTGAGGCCTCCGACAAATACTTCAACCTCGTTCGACCGAACGCTGGGGAACCTTGCCCAACGATCTGCGCCTCGCACGGGCATCCAGGGGTGGCCGGGGTCACGCACCCGACCGAAAAGCGAAAGTTCACCATCACCGAGTTAAAACGCATCTGCGCCTTCCCCGACGACTTCCAATTGACCGGCACTTACAGCCAGCAATGGGAACGGCTCGGACGATCGGTCCCTCCCCTCATGATGTTCCAAATCGCCAGGACCATTCGCGATGAAATCCTCACTTGAGATCCCAAAGCACTGGACCTTTCGAAATCGCGATGTCGCCCGGCACTTTGACCGGCACGTGCGCGAACAACTTCCGTGGTATGACATCGCCACCCAGGCGGTCGCCAACTTCGGCCGGCACTTCATCCCCAAAGGGGGCCAAGTCTACGACATCGGCGCATCCACCGGGAACATCGGCCTCGCGCTACACGACACTCTGATTCAACGGAAGGCGAAGTTCACCGCGATAGAGGAGAGTCAGGAAATGGCAGACCGATACGAGGGCCCACCGCAACTCGTTGTCGCTGATGCGGTCTCCTACCCCTACGAGCCCTTCGACTTCGCCGTGGCGTTCCTGGTCTTCATGTTCTTGCCGATCGCCAACCGTGGCTCATTCCTGCGGCGCTTGCAGGGAGTGACCAAGCCCGGCGGTGCGCTCGTGATTGTCGACAAGGTCCAGATGCCCCCTGGGTACGTGGGGACCGCTTTCAGCAGGCTGACCCTTCAGCAGAAGCTCGCAGCGGGCGCGGAGCCGGCGGCGATACTTCGCAAGGAACTCTCCCTCGCCGGGTATCAGCGCCCACTCGATACCCGGGTGTTGCCCAAGTCAGCACGCACGTTCTTCCAGGTCGGCGAGTTCACCGGCTGGATCATCGAGTCCCCGGAGACCTGACTGTCACGTCGTTCGTCATGATCACGCAGTCCCAATACGTCGGGCACAGCGGACTTTCCAAAGGGCAAGTGTCCAAACTGGTCGCCGCCGGCATGCCGCTGACGTCGGTCGAAGAAGCCGACCGTTGGCGAGGGTTGCGTGCCCGCAAACCGCCACCGCGGACCATCACACCCGACACCCAGCCGAACCGCCCACCGGACGCTGTTCAGCCCGTCGATCGGGACAAGCTCGCCTCCGACAGCCCCGAGGGTGCCTTCGAACGTCAGCGCCAGATCGAACGCGCCGCCTACGGACTCGCGATCAAAGCCATGCGCGACCGCGAACCGGACGCCCCTCGCCTCGTCGATCTCCACGCCCGCGCTGCCCGCAACCTGACCCTGGCCCGGGCCGACGTCGTCAAACTCGCCGAGGAAGAGCGCTCCCTCGTTTCCGGCGAGTGGGTCAAGAAAGTGATGAGCGAACACGACGGCGTCATCGCCGCCTTGGCCAAGTCGATGCCTCGTCAGTTGGCCGGACGCATTGCTCCCCACGACCCCGAGCACGCCGAACGCGAGCTCTCCCGCTGGGTCGAGGAATCCTTCCTCAAGACGTTGTTCAACACGCACCCATGGAAGTCCTGACCCGCCAGCAGATCGATATCCTCGAACACCGGCGTCAGCTCTACCGGCCACCGCCGAAGCAGACCGTCACCGAATGGTGCGAGGACAACCTGCGTCTGTCCGCCCGCCAGACGGAGTATCCAGGGCCGTTCTCGATCGCTGTCCGCCCGTACATCCGCGAGCCCTTGGAATGTTGGAAGGACTCCAGCGTCTCGGAAGTCACCCTGTGCTGGGGATCGCAGACCGCCAAGACGACGATGCTCATGGCCGGCCTGGCCTGGCTCATCGCCAATGACGGGAGCCCCGCCCTGTGGATCATGCCGACCAAGTCCTTGGCCCGTTCCTTCAGCAAGTCGCGCTGGCGCCCTCTGCTTGATGAGTCACCCACGTTGGTTTCGCACTTCCCCACGTGCCTCGACGACATCACCCATCTCGAACAGCAGTTCCGGGGTTGCACCCTGACCTTCATCGGGTCCAACTCACCCGCCGACCTGTCCAGCCGTCCCATCCGAATCATGGTCGCCGATGAGGTCGACAAGTTTGCCAGTTCCACGGACAAGGAAGCTGACGCCCTCGAACTCGCCGAGGATCGGCTGAAAGGGTTCTCCAGTTCGAAGGAGTTCCTGACGTCCACCCCGACCCTGTCCGAGGGGCGAATCTGGCAGCGCTTCCTCGCCGGGGATCAGCGCCGGTATTGGATCCCGTGCCCGCACTGTTCGCAGTTTATCCAGCTCCTTTGGAAGCAGGTTCGCTGGGACCAAGACAAGCTCGACGGCGGGGAATGGGACTATCCGAAGGTCCGAACAAGCGCGCGTTACGAATGCCAGCTTTGCAACGCCCACATCACCGACGCCCAAAAGGTCACGGCCCTCCGTCACGGCGAATGGCGCCCTGAAAGTCAGGGAGCCCTGCCGGGAGTCCGCAGCTACCACTTGTCGAGCCTCTACAGTCCGGACCGCAAATGCACCTGGGGCCAGTTGGCGGTGAAGTTCCTGAAGGCCAAGGATTCTTTCGTCGGGCTCCAGGGATTCATCAACGGCGCCCTGGCCGAGCCGTGGGAAAACCAGGAAGGCGCCGCCGCCAAGGTCGAACTGGTCAGCGCGCCAGACGCACCGGGTCTGGAGGACTCCATGATCCTGCTGACGGCCGATCACCAAGCCCTGGCTCCGTACTTCTGGGTGGTCGTCCGGGAATGGGACAAGACCGGGAACTCGCGCCTCCGAGGCTGCTACACCTGCGACGACTGGGACACCATCCGGCGCATTCAGCTCGCCTTCGGCATCAAGGATAGCGGTGTCACGATCGACAGCCGCCACAATCCCGACGAAGTCCGCGAGATGTGCCTGCGTTACGGCCAGGTTCACCGCCTCTTCGCGCAGACCTACATGCACGTCGGGTGGACTCCGTGGGACGGTCAGAGATCCGATTGGCGCAAGGTCGACGAGAAGACCGGAATCCAAAGTCCCGTGGGCCTCTCGAAGTACGGGGTGCCTTTGACCCGACGGGTCGGCTACAACCTTCACTCCCTCATGTACGCCGGGGACTTCTTCCTGTCCCTGCTGGCACGGTTGCGAACAGGGCCCGCCAAGGCCGGCGGGCTTCGGTGGGAATTGGTCGAGTTCCCCTGCGGGCCGAATGTCGAGGGAGCCCAACGGGTGAACGAGGAAACCTACCGCCGTCACCTCGATGCGAAGCGGTATGAGCCGAGGGCGGTGCGACGCCGTGTCGTTTGGGAATGGACCAAGCGCTCCAGCCGGTGGCCGGATCACCTCCTGGACTGTGAGATTGCTCAAATTGCCTGGGCAGCCCTTCACAACCGGCTGCCCATGACCATCGAGGACGAGGACGGCGGGCGAGTGCGCGTTACAGCCAGGCGCCGGTGACGGGTCGCCACCCCCGGGCGGATTCATAGCGGACCCGCTTCGCAATGGACCACCGGCCGCTGCGCCGCTTACGAGGCGTAGCCGTATGGAACCCGCATCGATCCCTGAAACCATCCGCACCATCATCGACCAAGCCGGAGGCATGGGTCTCCGAGGAGCCTTCACTTACATAGGCGCCAGCCAGTTCCGGTACCGGTGCGCGCGGGCGGATGGCGAATACCGCTCCGCCTATCGTTCCCGGCTTACCTCCGAGGGGGGACTGCCCCGGGTTGAATTCGACGTGGGCCTGTCAGCCCGGGTGAACGGGAAGCCCGGCCGGGCTTGGACCCTCATCATCGTCTACGAGCCCAATGACACCTACACGGTCTGGCTCGTGGAGGGGCATGCCCGGCGCAAGGCGGAATCCATGGTGCTGGCCTGCGTCCTCGACGTGTACTGCGACATGCTCCAGTCGGTCATCGAAGAGACCTATGACAGGGCCATCGAAGAGCACAACGGCGGCTTCATTCCCCTGGGCTGACTATGAGCGAGACAAATCCCCGCCGTCGTCGGTCGAAGGACAACCACGAGTTCGGTGTCGTCCGCTTGCGCGAACTGCCGCTGCCCATCGCCTGCTGTGACTCGCCGGACCGCATCTACGAATTCTGGATGGCGAACATCGCCACCGCGTCTTGGTACAATCCGGACGTGGAATGCCTGTGCGCCATCCACCTCACCACCCGACGACGGGCCACCGGTTTCCAACTCGCGGGCATCGGAACCCTCGACACGGTCCTGATGACGCCTCGGGATCTCTTCCGCACCG
>JBFWOK010000260.1:0-6883 GCA_050250555.1 Limisphaerales bacterium | reverse complement strand
CCCGTCGCCGATCTGGCGGGCAATATCCTCGCCGAAAGGGTGGTCACCGGGTTCAGGGTCTTCAGTTTCATTGATGTCGATTTCGACGGCATGCCCGACGAATTGGAACCCGCGCTGGGACTGGATCCGACGCGATCGGATACGGACGGCGACGGGATCCCGGATGGGTTGGAGGATCCCGACAACGATCGGTTGCCCAACGGCGGCGAAGCCCTCGCCGGAACGGATCCCCGATCGCGGGATTCGGACGGAAACGGTGTCTTGGACGGGGACGAAGATTTCGACGGGGAAGGACTGAACAACGCGAGGGAGTATCGGGCAGGCACGCAGCCGCGCGAAGCCGACACCGACCATGACGGTTGGAATGACGAGACCGAGGTCGCCTCGGGCAGCGATCCCTTGAATCCCGCGTCCAAGCCCAGGTTCGCCATAGCGGGTTCGTCCCCGGTGAGCGGATTGGCGCTGTCACCCCGATTGGGCGCGGGCGGGGCCAGGATCGGACTGGGCCTCGGCACATTCGCGAGTGTTCCCCGCGTCGATGTCCTCGTGCCGTCGAGCCGCGGGACGGGAATCCTCGGCCGATTTGTCGGTCGCCCTCCCGTCACGGTTCTTCGACCCGGATTCCCCGCGGGGAACGACCAAGCCGGCACCGTGGTGGGCCGTCCCCCGGTCGATGTGCGAATCGAGCCATGAACGAACCTAATCCGAATCCGAATCGCGCGAATGATCCCCGGGGTGTCCGGGGGAGACCGTCGCTGGAGGCACGCATCCGTCGCCCTATTCCTCCCGGCGTCCTGTCGCCGACCCGCCGGGGGCCGGGCGATGGCATTCATCCCGAACCGTTCCCACCAACGTTCCGCTCATGAAAACACAACTGTCTTGGCTTCTCATCGTCGCGATTTGGACCGCGAATCCCATGTTCGTGGGCGCCCAGGTCTTTCGCTCCGGGAGCACGGGCGCCTACGGCGCCATTGATGTTCCTTCGGGCACGACCCGGGTTCTCGACCTGCCCGCGGACGGGATCTTTCATTGCACGACGATTCGGGTGGTGGGAACCCTCCGGTTCAATCGCAACGCGATGAACACGCCGGTCCACCTCCTGGCAACCGGGGATGTCACGCTCATCGGCGTGATCGATGTCTCGGGCGGCCGGGGGAGCGTTGCGGCGCCGGGTCTCGCGGGTCCTGGGGGATTTGACGGGGGCGCGCCAGGTTCGATTGGAATCTCCGCCGGAGACGGGCAGGGACCTGGAGGAGGCAAGGCGGGCACGACGGTGGATGGGGATTCGGAAGCTGCCGGCGCCGGGTACGGAACGACGACGACGCAGGGTCCGGTGGCCAAGCGGGGATCGACCTATGGCAGTCCTTTGCTGTTTCCGATGATCGGCGGATCCGGCGGGGGCGGCGCCGAAGGGACCACCGGTTGGGGCGGCGGAGGAGGGGGAGGAGGCCTCGTCATCGCGTCGGACACACGGGTGGAGTTTTCCGCGGGAGCGACCCTCCGGTCGCAGGGCGGATCGTCGCTCAACTCCGTGGTTCTCAACACCGGCAGCGGAGGCGGGATTCGAATCATCGCCCCCGTGGTGTCGGGATTGGGCAACATCGATGTCCGGGGGAACAATGGCGGCAACGGGAACGGTGACGGACGCATCCGGATCGACACAACGGATCGTTCCCAGCTCAACGTGGGCTTCATACCGCCGGAGGTGGCCTCGGTCGGCGGGCTGATGGTGGTCTTTCCGGATCCGCTGCCGCGCCTCGACATCATCGAGGTCGCGGGGCGCGCCATCGCTGGGGACGCGCCGGCCCAGGTGCTCCTTCCCACGGGAAGTCCGGCCGCGCAGACCCTCCGCATCCGGGCCCGCGATTTCGGGGACGTGGTTCCCATCCGCGTGGTGCTCACGCCGGACAACGGGCCTTCATCGAGCGTGGAAGCCCAGATCGACAACGGGAGCGCCAACCCGGCTGAGGCCACGGTCAACGTCACGTTTCCCATCAACGTGCTCACCCACGTGCATGTGTTCAGCCGCTGAGTCGGGATCGCGGTCGAAGGTGCATCTGCATGGGTCGAGCCCGATGAACCACGGAACACACCGAGCCCACGGAACTCTTTTTGGGGCTGCCTGGTTTGGGAACCGCGGAGGCTCCCACCACGAAGGCGCGAAGGCCCCGAATAAGAAGCCCCGGCGATTCACGCCGGGGGGTTGGGTCGCTCCTATCGGAGCTTAAGATTCTCAGCGGGCCGCGACGCTATAGACAGGCCGGCCCTACGGGCCTTGGAGATTGGCTGTTTCTTGACCCGGATACCCGGAACCATGGGTTTTGACGTCATCACCACGGGGCGAACGACGCGCAGCCACAGACCGCTCCGCGCCCCAGAATCAAGGTCCGTAGGACCGGCCGGTCTATAGCACAAGTCGCGGGCAGGCGTTCAGCGCGAGTGCGTCGGGAAATCAAATGAGCTCATGTCGTGGCCCGAGGAAGGTTGACTGTGGCGCTGGGTTGGCAGTACCAACTTGCCTTGTCGTTGTGCCGAGCCTGCTTCGATACGTCGCCGTTGTCCTGCTCTCCCTTTCCCTGGGATTGCACTGGGCCGTGCTTCAGTCGGTCGCGTGGACCACGATGCTGGCGAAGCGGGTTCAGGCGGGGTCGGTGTGGGATGCGGTCCAATCCACGTTCGACGGAAGCTCCCCGTGCCGCCTCTGTTTGGCGGTGAAGGCGGGAAAAGCCGAGTCGGACGAAAACCAGAATCTTCCGCAATGGAAGCTGGCGAAACCGGATGTGTTTCCCGCGGACGCCGAGACCGGATGGCTGCGAGTCGATCCCGCGGGTTGCCCGCTGACGCGTGCGGGGGAGGAGCGTCGCGACCCGAGGAGTCAGGCTCCCGAGAGTCCACCGCCCCGTCGGGCCTAGTCCTTCGAGGGTGTTGACCCGCGTGTTCCCTGGGTTTGTGCCCGGATTCGCGGTTCAGGAGTCGGGGATGAGCGGCTTGCCGGGATCCCACGACGAAGGAAGAGGAGTGACCCCTGGGGCTTTCCCCCAAACCGACCGACGGTGGTGCGACGTGCTTCCGAGAATTCCAGAATTTCGCCCGGGCAGGCCGGGATCGTCCGATCGCGAGAGGGGTTTCACGCTGATCGAGTTGCTGGTCGTGATCGCGATCATCGCGATCCTGGCCTCGATGCTGCTGCCCGCGCTGTCCCAGGCGAAGGCGCGGGCCCGGGCGGTCCAATGCGGGTCCAACCTCCGACAGATCGGAATCGGTTGCGCGCTTTACGCGGACGACAACCGCGACGCCTTTCCCCAGTCGTCGCACCAGGGCGCCTCCTGGATCGGAAAGCTGGCGGCCTACGGTCTGACCAATGTCTACCGGTGTCCGGTCGACAAACAGCGGGTTCGATTCACGAGCCACGCGATCAATGATTTTCTGACGCCGCATCCCTTCGGGGCGGGCGACCTCGATTTTTCGCGGGTGACCGCGATTCCGTCGCCATCCGAGACCCACCACCTCGCCGAGGCGAAGGAGGATTTCGAGGGGAGCGATCACTTCCATTTCGCGGATTCGGCGGGAGGCGGTTATTCGACGAACGCGTTCGAGAGCCAGGTGGCGGTGGCCAGGCACATCGACTCGGCGAACTATCTGTTCGCGGATGCCCACGTCGAACGGCTTCGGTGGAAGAGCGTCAGGCCAAAGCTTGGCCAGCCCGGGTCGCGATTTGTGCGGCCGGACGGCCATTCGGAGACCCCAACCACAGGAAGGAACTGAGAGAGAGAGAGACGCAACCACATGAAACTCAAAAGACTGATGAAATCCGCCTGGATCGCGCTGATCCTCGCGGGCGCGGGGTTCAGCGCCCAGGCGCAACACGGCCACCTCAACGCGGGGGCGGTCGGACAGAACCAGGGGGATCGCCTGGCGTTCGTGAACGGCGACCTTTTCGCCTCAAGTTCCGGCTACGTGAAGGAGCTCCCGCTGGCGGACAGCGGCACGTACGCGGGCTACTACGAGGGCGGGATCACCCTGACGTCGCTTCCCGGCACCGTGGACAACGGCGGCCCCGCCGCCGGAGCCGCGGCCGCCGGAAGCTTCCTCATGGCGGGGTTCACCTCCGTGAGCGGTCCCGCTGGCGGGAGTTTCGCCCTTTGGGAGGACGGCGCGACAACGCCGACGTACTCCTACTCGGTGGGCTACGATGTCCCGACGCCGACAGCCCTTTGGGCGTTGAGCGACGCTTCGACCGGGGCGGGCACGGCCGGCGGGGATCCGTATGGCCATTTGCACGGGCGGCGGTTCACCGCGACCGAACCTGGAGTGTACACAGTCGAATTCAAACTGTTCGACACCTCGATCAATGGGGCGGGAGGCGGACCAATTCATACGCCTTCCGAGGAACTCATGATCACGTTTCATGCCGTACCCGAACCCTCGGTGCTCGCCCTTCTGGGAGTGGGCGCCGTGGGCGCGTGGCTGATGGCTCGTCGGCGGCCCTGACCGGGCTCGAGAATCACGGCGGCGGACGGTGGAAGCCGTCCGCCGCTTCCACGGGAAGCAAAAGAAATCAGAATGACACGTTCATCTTGCGGGAACCCGGGAATGATCGAGTTGCGCCGCGCGCTCCGGAGTCGGGCGTTCGGTGGACTCGCAAGGTGGTCCTGGTCGTGGCTGGTGGTCGCCGCGAGACTTCTGACAGGCGACGCGACGGCGGCAGCGCACCAGCACCTGAACGCCGGAGCCTTCGGATCCCAGCCGGGCGCGGCGCTCTATTTCGTCAATGGCGACCGCTATGTCGACTCGTCGGGGTACGTGGTCCCGCTCGAAAAGGCGGAAACGGGCACCCATGCGGGATTGCATCGCGGTTCGATCACTCTCACGGCTCTCGCCGCGACGCTGGACTACGGGGGACCGACCTTCGATCACGCGGCGTTGGGATCCCATTTGGAGGTGACGATCGAGGAGTTGGAGGGGCCCGCCGGGGGAAGCCTGGGGTTCTGGGAGGGGAGCGGGGAAGGTGAGGGAACGGAACAGACCTTCGAAGTTCCGGTCGGAATTCGAGAAGGAACCTTTCGGATTGCGTTGAGTGAAACGGACGGTTCGGCGGGGGTGGATCCGTACGGCCACGTGCATGGGCGGGTGTTCACGGCGACCACGGCGGGATTGTACACGGCGGGACTACGATTGTTGGACACCTCGGCGAACGGACCCGACGGCGGGCCGTTGCATCGCGAATCGGATTTGTTTCGGCTGCAGTTTCAGGCGGGGGTTTCGCTGGCGGGGATCAAGGTCGAAGCGGAGGAGGTGCGTGTGTTCTTCGGCGCGGCGGCGGGATTCACCTACCAGGTTGAAGCCAGTCCGCGACTCGGGCCGGAAGCCGTGTGGACAGGCGTGGGGGATGCGGTGCGAGGCGACGATCATGTGCGCGAGGTCCGGCTGCCGCGCGTGGTGGACGGGGCGTTCTTTCGATTGCGACGCTCGGCCGGCTGACCATGAAGGAATCCATGGGGACGGGGGTGAACGCCCGGGGGGCCGGTATCCTGTTCTTCAGCGGGTTGGCCGCGCTGGCCCATCAGATGTTGTGGACGCGCCGGCTCGTCGACCTTCTGGGCGCGAGTTCCGAGACCTTCTCCGCGGTCGTCGGCGCCTTTTTCCTCGGGCTTTCCTTGGGATCGGCCTGGGCCGCGCTGTATCCGGCCGGGCCCGGGCAGGGCTGGCGGCGGGTGGTGGTGATGGAAGTTCTCGTGGCGATGGCTTCCCTGGTTCCGCTGCTTGGCGTCGAGTGGTTGGCCGCGGCGGGCGTGGGCGGCCTTGGTGGGTGGAAATGGGCGATCACCTTCGGGTTGATCGGCCCGGCGTCGATGGCGATGGGGGTTGTCTTTCCCGCGGTGAGCGAGGCGTGCGTGGGTGTGGGCACGGGCGGTGGAGATCTGAAAGCCAGGCGCCGGTGGCTGTATGCCTGCAACACGGTGGGAGGCATGGCCGGAGTGGCGTTGGTCTTCTTCGTGGGCCTGCCCTGGCTGGGACTGCGGGGAACCGGTCTGGGAGCTTGCGCGCTGAATCTGGGAGTGGCCTGGTGCGCGTCGCGCCGTCAGTCCGCGGTGATCTTCAGCCCGAAGGAAGCGCGAAGCGGAACCCGCGGCGATACGAGGGGCGATTCCCCGAGGGATTCGCTCGGGGCGTTTCCTTCCCTACCCGGGTCGATCGCCGGTTGGCGCCTCGGGGTGCTCGCGTTCGGCTCGGGGTTCGCGGTGATCGGATCCGAGGTGGTGTTGCAACTCCAGTTCGCCCAGGTGGCGATCAACTTGCATTTCTCGTCGGCGACGGTCCTGGTCCTGGTGTTGTGCGGCCTGGCGATCGCGGCGTCGCTGAGTCGGCTGGGTCTCGGGTCGAGGGGGGCTCTCGTCTGGGCGGGGATGGTCTGTCTGCTGGAACCATGGATCTTCGCGTCGATGCAGCCGGGCTTGGCGGTGCTTCCGTATGAACTGCCCCCGCTGGCGTACTTCGCGCGACTCGCGATCCTGGGAACGGCCACGGTGGTGGTTTTGATGGTGGCGGTGGGAATGGCGTTTCCGTGGATCCTGGGTGAAGCGCGGGGTGCGAAAGGTGTGGCCGCGATCCTGGCGCTGAACGGATTGGGCGGCTGGATGGGTGCCGAGGTGTTGCCAGGACGCGTGCTTCCCTCGCTGGGATTGTGGTGTTCGATGAACGTCATCGCGATGGTGTACGGGGTCTTCGCGTGGGTCGCGGGTTCGTCGGCCGTCGGACGATGGGGTTCGTGGAGGGCCTACGGTCTTGGGGCGGGGTTGATCGCCGCCAGCGTGGCGGCTCTTCCGCGGGCGTCGACTCTGCCGCAAGTGGGGCGGAGCCCCGGGGAGACGCATGTGCGGGT
>JBFWOK010000259.1:0-6887 GCA_050250555.1 Limisphaerales bacterium | reverse complement strand
CAAATCGAGCCGGTGCCCTGAGCCATCCACCCTCGCCACCTCCTCCCATCAAACACCCCTTGTTCGCGCACCCGTCACCCGGTTTTCAAACCGCTCGTTTTACCTGGTGTCCTCACCGCTGCGCACAGCCTTCACCTGCTGGGCCTTCTTCATCGCCAATTCCCGGTCGACCGCAGCCAGTTTCGCTTCCGCTTCCGCTTTGGCGCTGGCCACGATGCGCGCGGCTTCGGCCTCGGCGGTCTCGCGAATCTTGACGATCTCGGCATTGGCGACGGTCTCTGTCGCCGTCCTGCGAGCCTCATCCGTCTTGGCAGCGGCGACCTGCTGTTGCGCCGAGAGTTCGGCCGCAGTCAGGCGCTGGATGGCGGCGTCCAGCGTCGGCGAATCCGCCGTCAGAGTGGCCGTGGTGACCCGCACCTTCGATTCCTGGGAAAGCGTCCGCAGAAGAGTTCGGATCTCGTCGGCCTTGCGGGTTTGATCGCCCGCCCATGCGGTGGCCTGCTGGACTTCGCTCGTCAAATCGGGGCCGGGAACGAACGTGGTGCCGTCCGCATTCGCAATCTGCTGCTCGATACGACGGACGGCTTCCAACCGGCTCACGATGTCAGCGGTGGGAGGGAGGACGGGAAGATTGACCTCGTACAGTTGCCGGGCGAGGCGGACGAGTCCGGGGTGGAGGGCGATCCGGCGACCTTCGTCGTTGCCCTTCAGCGCTTCGGCATCGGACCGAACTCCTTCGGCGGCCACCAGGAGGCGCTGGAGGACGTTGGTCGCGGAGCGGGTTTCGCGGAGGGACTCTTCCTGCCGGTTCCTGGCGGCGGTCAGGTTGGATTCCTCGGCGACCTTTTGCCGGGCGACTTCGGCCTGCTGCTTTTGAGCTTCGAGAGCGGCTTTGGCGACCTGGGCTTTTCGCTCCTCGTTGCGCGTGTAGTAGAGAATGCCGGCGAGGACCGCTCCTCCGAGCAAGACCAGGAGGACCAGGGCGACGAGGGCCACACCAATGGGGATGCCGCGAGGCTTGGGGGCCGGTGATTGAGGCAGGGACTCTTTCATGGGCCTATGGGCAAGTTCGGGCGTAGTTTGCCGGCCGCGCGGCGGACGTCCAGAGGCAAGGTGGGAATCGGTTCGCCAAGTCGGATACAAGAAAGGTCTGGGGGTTATACCACGGAGACACCGGGGCACAGAGCAGAGAAGGCATGGGCCTTTCCGACTGGAGGCGATACCCAGTGTCGACCGCCGACCCGAGCGGCCTCGCGGTGGCTCAGCTTCTCGGTGGTTGGTCCCGCGGAGCCCCCGGGGTTACCTCCCGTAATGGTCGCGGCGGGAGGGAGGAGACGACTGGGAAGCCGGTGGCGTGCCGGTGTTCGCGGACTTGGACGGCTCGGCCGCATTCGTCACACGGCAGAAGGCGGCTTCTTCCTCGGGTGTCCACGGCCAGAGAGTCTGCTCCTCGATGTTCGGCCGGGAGATGGTGTTCGCGACGTCGGCCGGGGGTTTGCACCAACCGAGCATCTGGTCGAAGGGGCGGCGCCCAATGAGGGTGCTGCCAAGGCACGGCACATCGCTGACGCTGACATAGAGGCCGCCCGGCCTCGGGAACGGCAGGTCCATGAAAAAGCCGGAGGTGAAGATGGTGCGTTCCTCGGTCTTGTAGGCGACCGACGAGGAGTGCCCTTGCTGTCCCCACGACTCGGAGTAACTGGCTTCCTCGCGCCGAAGGGTGCCGAAGTACCGCTGGGCCCACTCCGCGGTCATGGGTCCGCCCGCGCGAAGAAAGGTCTTGTAGGCACACTGGCCTATAATGGATTCCATGCCCTCGTTTCCGTAGAGTTCCACCAATTGTTCGACTCCCTGGATGCCGAGCATCACCGAAGCGCCCTTCGAGCGACCCCGGGTGAGCAGGTCCTTGATGCAGTCCACGGTCTTCATCGCCGGGAACTCGTCGAGGACGAACCAATGACGGGGTTCGCGCGTCTCCTTGCCCCGCAGGATCTCGTGGGTGAGGGCCTTGAGGAGGATGGCGTTGATGGGCCAGAAGCTGTCCCGGAGCACGGGGTCATTGCTGAGGACGAGGACGCCGGGGCGGGAGAGGAATTTGGGAATCGAGAACTTGCGTCTGCTGGTGCTGCTGTGCCAAAGGGCCGCCACCTGGTCGAAAGCCCCGACCTTGGACGTGATGCTCGACAGGATGGCGTCGAAGTGCTTCTCGTCCCTGAGAAAGGGCTCCACGACGCGTTGCGACGGCGCGTGCTGCGCAGTGATGGCCTGGATATGTTCGCGCGAGTCGAGGGCGCAGAGCAGATCGCGCAGGGTCCAACTCGCGCCAGCGATGCGGTTCAGGGCGAGAATGACGGCGTACACCAGCAACCGGGCGCTGTTCGGGAAGTAGGGAGCCGTGGTGCCGGGTTCCTCGGGAATCAGCAGGGTTGCGAAGTGCCGCGCCAAGGCGGGCGTGCGAACGGCTTCACCGACGTCCCAGACCGCTCCCCGAACATCGTCGGGATTGAGGATGTGGACGTTTTCATCCTCGGGGTGCAGGCCAAGGCCCGCCAGCAGGGAAACCACTTCGCCTTTGGCGTCGAAGAGGATCAGTTGTTCGGGGCGCCTCCAATCAGAGCGGAATCGGGGTGCGATGGACTGGAGAAAGAGTTCGATCGCCTTGGTCTTGCCGGAGCCTGGGGTGCCGCAGATGAGGAAGTTGTGGACGGCTTCCCGGGCCGGGAGATTCCGGAGCGCCCAGAAGACGAGGTCCTCGTTGAAGTAGACAGCGCTCGGCGATTGCTGCTGGTCCTGCGTGAGTCCCGCAGCATCCGCGTCGCAAAACAGGTCAGTGACGGAAGGACCCTGAGCCGGCGGGGAGTCCTGCGCCGCGAAGAGGCTCCAGAAGGAAGGAGTGTCGCTCAATCCAACCTCACGTTGCGACCCTGCGGTGTTCGCGGGTCAAAGTTCTGTTGGGGTTGACCCACGAAGACCCGCTCCGTCTCGGCGGCCATGGGCAGGATGAACACGTGGAAGAGATAGGCGGCGAACCACAGCACTCCAAACAATGTGGCGAGGATGACCGCCCGGGCCCACCACGCCCCGATGAACAATTGGAGTGCGAACGTGGCCACCACGGCGTTGCACAGAAGGGAGAGTTTGGTGAGCGCGGAGGAGCGGAAGTAGACCATCCAGAACACGCGTCGAGGCACCAGCACGAGCAGCAACAGCCCGAACACGGCCAGGTACACCGCTGACAGAGCGGCGTAACCGTACCACTCGCCGCCCACGTTCTTCTCGATGTGGGCCACCGTTCCCAGCAGGAGAAGCCCGCTGAGGAAGAGGTAGATCCACTGAACAAGGCGCTTCTGGCCGCGGGTCGCCCCCCGGAGAAAGCGATGCCACCACTTCTTCGGCGGGTCGGTGGCGTATTGGATGGCCGCCCCTAGGGTCATTGCCTTGCCGCAGCTTCCGCAGGCCGGTTGACCGACGGGCACCGCGTTTTGGCATTGCGGGCACCGCAACGCGGCGAGTGACCTGAGCCGGTCCCAGTAATGGCCGAGAACGGACCCGATCGTGAGGGAAAAGCCGCAATTCCGGCAGGTGCTCCGCATCAGGCCGGTGGGGCGCTCGCACTTGGGGCACAGAAATTCCATGCGCGCGGTTCAGTGCGAGTAGGTATGCGATTGGCGGTCGGATTTCGAGGAGTTTTGCTCTCGCGAATCGGGGCTTGTGTTGGCCGTCCTCGATGGCGCTTTCGGTCTCTGGGCCCGCCTGGCCTTGGGTTTCCTGACTACCAGGCGCAGGGCCGGGACCGTGGCCCCTTGCAGCGGATTCCATCGGGCGACCTTCGGGAAGAGCACGCGCTGTTGCAGGCGGAGTTCCACGTTGCGAAGGAGCTTCAACCGCCATTTGATACGCCACCACTTGGGATCGCGGGCTCCAATGCGGACGACGGGCAGTTGGATCGGGCACGGTTTCTGCGGAGGGCGGTGTCGGAACAGCCCCTTGCGTTCGATTCGGACGATCGGCTTCCGCCGGGGGAGATGGGTACGGAGTCGCTCGACTTCGTAGGACACTTTCTGAAGCGCGGCGTGCAGCGTCTGAGGATCGACGCCTCGCCGACAGGCCATTCGCACTGCAAGTCGTGTCATTCTCTTCAGCGTCTGACGGCGAGCGGGGAGCATCACCATCCGGCGGGAGAGAAACCGGGCAAAGCGACGATTCGCCCGGGCCTGCGTGGGCGAGGTCAAGGTCCGCTTCTCCGGCATGGGAACCTTGATCGCCCCGGAATAGGCCACATTCAGCCATTTCCGGATAAGGGCCCTACGTTCCATCGGCGAGCGGGCCTTGCGCGGGTCAAGTCCCGCCAGTTGGTCCATGGTCCAAATGAAATGGGTCCGGGTCTTCTCGGACCGTCCCTGCGTCTCGCTGCCGGCCGGCCGTCGCCACGATCCGGCGCCGTGAGCGCGGGATTGCTCGCGGCCGGCCTGCCCTTGCCGAGAGTCTGAGTGCCCGTGCTGGTTGGAACGGTCCTGACGTTTCCCCGCTGAGGATCCGGCGGTCCCGGCGTCCCGCTCGCGCTGCTGTCCACGTCGTTCGGTGTCTTGGCCTGCGGGGCCGGTGGACGGACCCGCCTGATGCCCTTCTCCGAGGTGATCCTCCCTGCCGATCTGGCGCGGAGTGTTCGTCGGTCCGGTCCTGTCGCGGCCTTGTTCCCGATGGGCCTTTTCGCCTGGGGCTGTGGGAGTTGCGGGCATCCCAAGGTTGGTCTGGTGATCCGGCGACTCGTAGGCCGCCTGCCCCTGACGAGGGCCTGCGCGCGCCTCGGATTCGACCTGGTGCGCACCCCGCTCGCGGGGCTGCCACAAGACCCGTCTACCGTCCTCGAATTCAAGTCGGGTGAGGCTTTCAAAGAGGGTGGAACCGTCCGCTCCGTGCGCGAGGGCGAGGCGTGCGGCCTCCCGCACGAGGGGGGAGCGGTGTTGCCCGTTGGCAGGCACCGCGGCGATGGCCTCGTGGACCCGTGATTCCAACTGCTCCGCCGTCACGGTCTTCCGGTGTCCGTGACGGATCAGGGATCGCGCCTGCTTCGGGCCCCATCCGAAGGCCTCACCGATCGCATGCCACTGGGGAAGCAGCAGGGCGGGAGGGACCTCCAACTTCCGGGGCCGAGTGTTCTTGGCGGCGGTCTTGGCCTCCACGGCGCCGGAGACGCCCCGTTCTTCGAGATTCTGATCGATGGCCTGGCGGCGTTTGGAGAATTCGTGGCAGAGGGTTGCGGGCACTCCACGAATGCCGAAACCGGACGTCGCCGGTTCGATTTCGAGGCCCAACTGGGCGTGGAGCTGGAACGCCAGTTCGGCCTGGAAGACGGCGCCCAAGGCCATCTTCCAGCGGAAGAGGTTTGTCGTGTGGAGCGAGCCGGTCGTTCCGTCCGTCCGCAGGGCGAGGTTCGGCAAGACCGCGTGCGTGTGAAGATGCGGGTCCTGCGCGCGCGAGGTGCCCTCCTGAAACGTTGCCCAGAGCAAGCTCGCCCGGTCGTGGATTCTCCCTCCGGGGCCTCGCCGGGTGATCCCGCCTACCTGTTCGGCCTTGTCGAGCGCCGTCTCGACGGCCTGCCGGTGGATGGCCTCGATCCTCCGGCGAAGATCGGCCTCCGACATCGCCCAGAGCACCGACACGGCCTTGGGGGCATTGAATGTCATGTCCCAGCACGCCGTGCGACCCTCTTCACCGGCGTTCTGGACCAGGGGTTTCGATCGGTCCGGAGCGAAGCCGTCGAGGAGGTTGTGGAATGACTCTCGGTCCACCGTGCCGCTCAGGCCGAACGCTCGGGCAGCCCCGCCGAACCATCGACCCTGCTTGTCGATGCCGTTGAGGTAGTAGTCCTCCTTGGCCTCATCGAGGTAATAGGCCACCGCCCCACCAGCGGACTTCATGGGGTTCGAGATCGAGAGCATGGCTACGGGATGTTCTCCTTCACCCAAGCGAGCGCATCTTCCCGGGTCATCTTCCCCGCGGAAGTCAGCAAGGCACCCGCGGCTGTGCCGACATCCTGACGCAGGGCGATCACCGCCGCGTGCAACGCTGCCCGCTCTTCCGCTTCGTGGAGCGCCTGCAAGACGTATTCGCGGGCGAGTTCGTGCGGACTGACCTTCAGTCGGGCCGCGCGCTCGGCCAGCAACGCCGCGTTCTCGTTGTCGAAACGGAACGTGATGGTGGTCGGTGGCTGGAAAAGGTCTGGCGATTCACGCTTGGGCATGGCTCAGGTGCACTCAGGTTCTCTGGTTTGGAAGCCCCGGTGGGTTGGGGAGAATCGCAGTGCCATTCCTCCGTCCGGCGGGATGGTTGCGAGCGGCATTCCGGACCTGCCAATGCTCGTGCAGGGCGTTGGTCATCCGGGCGAGCCAGTTCCGTTCCTCGGCCAACTCCAGGATCTCCGCCGTGGCGAAGTACTTGATGCCGTTGGCTGGAGGGTTCCCGAGGGGCCGGATCAGCCTCGCCGCCACCAGGATGGGGATGTCGTGCGGTTGGCAGTTCAGGACCCACGCCGTTTGCTCGGCGGTCAGGCGGACCGGAGGGCGCGTCAGCAGGGAGAGAAACTGGCGTTGTTCGTCTTTCATGGCGGCGCGGAGTGCGTCGGTCCTGAGGGGACACCGGCGCTTTCCACGCATCGCAGTCGCGGCGGACGGGACTTCCGAACAGGAATAATCGAGGGCAGACCTGCTGGGGCCCCATTAGGCGGGACCCCAATGCGAGGACGGAATGGCCATCCCGTCGGCGAGGGACCTCGCCTCGGTCGGGCGGTTGTCACCGGGGGCCGACCCGCCGCTGGTCAAAAGCGGCCTCATTGTCATGACCCGATCCTGCGGGTTCCGATGCTCTACCCTTCGAAACCCGTTGCC
>JBFWOK010000258.1:0-7085 GCA_050250555.1 Limisphaerales bacterium | reverse complement strand
CGTCGATGGCGGATCCTGCTGGACGACCTCCGTCGGCGTCTCCAACGAGGCGGATTTGTCGGGCCGGGAGCTGGTGATTGGGCTTGGCGCCAACGGGATATTGACGGTGACAGGCGGCGGCTCCCTCAGCATGCGGGATCTCTACCTGGGCTACCGGGCGTCGTCCTCCGCCGAGGGCCTGGTGACGGGTCAGACCGGCGCGGGCTATCGAAGCACTGTGCGAGTCGAGAAGAAGCTTTGGATTGGAGGGAGCCCCGACGAGTTGGCGCCGGCGACCTTGGACGTGACGGACCTCGGGTTGCTTTACGTTGGCGAGACGGTTCGCATCACCCCCAAGGGAATCGTGCGTCTGAACCAGGGCAGCATCATCGTTGGATTGGCCGAGAACCATCCTCCCGGGAATTTTGTGCTGGGGACCGGGGGGCGGCTGCTGTTCGAACCCGGCGCCAATCTCTTCACCCCGGGCGGTACGGTGATCTTCGCGGGCGGGGACATCACGACCCGGCTTCCTCAGGCACCAACCCCAACCGCGCTGTCGCTTCAGTCACTCGGCATCGGGAGCACGAAGGCGCGACTTTCATCGCAGCCGGCCGCCGCCCCCGCCGCCACATCCGTCATCGCGACGATCGAAGGGTCCGTTTCGATGGCGGGCGGTGGAACAACGACTGTCGAAATTGATCCCACGAATGGAAAGTCCCTTGAGCCGGCCTTGCGGGTGACAGGGGACGTCCTTCTGGGCGGCAAACTCGTGGTCCGATTCTCAGGGGGGGCTGCTCCGGTGGCCGGGCAACGATTCAACCTGTTCGACTTTCAAGGCCAGGTGACGGGGCAATTCCTCGAGATCGAGGTGGTCGGCCTCGAGCCCGGCTTCCAATACCAATTCGCGCCGAACGGCTCCGGCCTGTTGACGCTGGCGGCTCTGACGGATGGCGTTGCCATTTTGCCGCCCGAGTTGTCCATCACCCGCAACGGATCGGAACTGACGATTTCATGGCCCTCTGCGGCGACGGGTTACGTTCTGCAGACCACAGACAATCTGGGCGCTCCGAACTGGCAGGCCGTCACTCCCGCGGTGAACCCGTTCACCGTATCCGAGGCGCATCCGGCGAGGTTTTATCGGCTGGCCCGATAGCGCGCGACGCCGCCGCCCGGCCAAATCGCGGGAGGAACCTGGGCGAGGGCCCTGCGCAGGGCCGCCAGGGGCAGTCCCACGACGTTGGTCAGGGAACCTTCGATCCTTTCGATGATCCACTCGCCGTTCTCCTGGATCGCGTAGGCGCCGGCCTTGTCGAGGGGATTGACCGCGGCGAGGTAGCGGGCGATCCGCCGTGGGGAAAGGGTGTGGAAAGTGACGTCGGTGGCTTCGGTGAAGCTGAGGCGCCATCCCGCTTCGTGGCACAGGAGGCAGACCGCGGTGATGACCTCGTGGGTCCGTCCGGAGAGGGAAGCGAGGAACCGTGCGGCTTCGCGTCGGGACTCGGGTTTCCCAAGGACGCGGCTGCCCAGTACGACCTCCGTGTCGGCTCCGAGGATGAGGTCCCGTGGATATCTGCGGCCGACGGTGCGGGCCTTGGCGGTGGCGTTCGCGAGGCAGATCTCGCGGGGGGCCAGGTGGTCGTCTTTGTCGGAGTACTCGCGGATCTCGGCGGTCGCCGTGCGGAACGGGATGTCGAGCTGTCGCAGCAGTTCGCGGCGCCGAGGCGACGCGGAGGCGAGGAGGAGGCGTCGATGTTTCGGTTTCACCGTCGGGAGGGTGGGCGGGGGGAGGATGGTGCCGCGTCTCCGACGCCCCGGGGCGATGTTGCCGTCGCGGGGGAACGGGAGGAGGTGGATGTGTCCACGGGAACGCGGGTCAGCTTCTCGATTTCCTCCCGCCACATCGAGGCTTCGTTTTCCTTGTGGAGCGCGCTCGCGAGTGTCTGGAGGCGTTCGAGGAGGAGGACCGGATTCGGGGGCTTCGGGGATTCGCGGCGGAATTCGAGATACGCGTCGTACGCGTCGCTGGGGCGGCGAGCCGCCTCGAAGGCCTGGCCGCAGTTCCAGAGCAGGCGGCGGCGTTGCTGGGGACTCGCGCGCAGGCCCGCGGCGGTGCGGTAGGAGATCGCGGCCGCCTCGTGCTGGCCGGCTTCCCGTTGAAAATCGCCAAGCTTCTCACGGAGCACCGCCGAGAACCGGGTCCTGGGTTCGCTTTCGATGGCCTGGAGGGTTTCGTCGAGGTTTCCGGTGAACTCGCGGCGGCGGTTGTAGAGGACCGCCATCGCCCAATCGACGCGCCCCTGGTTGCGTGCCGCCAAGTCCTTGAGCCGATCGAGGGCGTTCATGCGGAAGGGCCGATAGAGGGGGTCGCCCAGGACGGTGGTCTGCCAGGAGAGCATGCGATGGGAGGCGAGGGTGGCCTCGCCCCAGGTGAACCCCGAGAAAAGCAGGCGCGCGAAGCAGAGGCCGATGTCGGGGGTGCCGTCCAGGTACGGTTCGGCGACGCAGCCCATCGTCGCGGTGACCCCCTTGGCGATGAGGGGGCCGGCCCACGTGCGGTTGGTGGAGCGAAGGGCGGCCGCGCTGAACGAGTGGAGGTGGTAGGCGATGGCGCCGGGCATGAACTCCACCGCGGGCAGTGTGAAGGGGCCGTTGATGTTGCCTTCGTACCATCCCGCGTAGAACGCGACGTGGCTGAGGGGGAATCCTTCGGGCAGCGTGGCCGGCTGCGTGTCGAGCTGGGTGTCGTAGCCGTATCGGCTGACGGCGACCCAGGCGTTGGAGATCCATTGGTCCCCGGGCCGGTAGGCGGGTGTGGTGATCGAACGGATGTCGAAGTAACCGCGGCCCCACAATCCGAACTCCTCAGCTTCGAGCGCGCGGTCGACGAGCGCGCGGGCCAGTTCCGGGGTCGGTCCGTCGATTCGCCCGACGACGAACAGTCCGGCGGCGGGCTGGAGCCTGGCCCGGTTGGTGGTGCCGTAGGCGGGGTTCGCGAGGGGACCCGTTCTGGGTTGGCCAGCCAGCAGGAGCGGCAGGGCGGTCAGTTCGGCGTCGATCGAAGCCTCGGCCCTTCGGAGGGGTTCCGGAAGCTGCAGGGCCTCGGGTTCGATTTCCGAAATGTCGTTCGTCGTGCGGACCGGAACGCCGTAGCACACGACGAGGTTGCGGACGTTCGCGTGCGACACGATCTGCAGAACCCTTCCGGGCGCGCTGGCGGTCGCGGGCCGGATCTGGTCCCTGACCCGGATCAGCTTTCTCTCGATCAGGGCTTCGACGAGGGGGCGCTCGAGCTTCGATTCGTACACGGAGCGCGGGATGGATTCGGAGGTGGGAAGCTTGAATCCGATCACCTGCGAATCGGGCACGTTCCGCTGCTTGGCGTAGTGCTCCGCCACCGACTTGGAACCCTTGAAAGACGTGTTGTAGATCACCACGACGGATCGGCCGCGGTCGTCTCCGGCGGTGTCGGTCGGCTCGGGCAGATCGGTCGATTCAACCCCTTGGGTTGCTTCAGCAGCTTGGATGGCTTCGATGGCCTCGGTCAGGTTGGCCGGGGCGGCCGAGTCGCTCTCCGCGGCTTGGACCGGGACGGGGATCTGGAGGAATGCCGCCAGACTCCACGCGGCGAACGCGAGAAGGGCTCCGGGCCGTGGGCCGGTCCGACCGGTTCGGCGGGCGCGTCCGGCTGGCGCGCCTCCTGCCGAATGGCCGTCGTCGACGCGGGGGTCTTGCGAATCCTGGGGGCGCGGACTTTGGGCCCGCCCGTGAGGCTGAGTCTGACTGAACATCGGGGCAATCTTCATGAAGTGAACTCGACCTTCAAACCGTCATAGGCGAAGCGGACGCCTTCCGGCAATTCGGCGTCGTCGCGATCGTGATCGTAGTCGTGGGTCAGGTGGGTGAAGAAGGTTCGCCCGGCGCCGATCCGTCGCGCCGCGGTCATGGCCTCGTCGAAACACATGTGGGTGGGATGTGGCGAGCGGCGAAGGGCGTCGAGGACGGCAACTTCGACGCCACGGAGGCGCGGCATGTGTTCCTCGGGGATTTCGCTGCAATCGCTGAGGTAGGCGAGCCGGCGCCGTTCACCTTGTTGGAACAGGAGGCCGGTGGTTCGGATCCGGCCGTGGGGCAGGTCGAGCGGAACAATGGTCAGGTCACCGAGTCGGAACGATCCGGTCACCTCGCGGGGGTCCGGTGCGAAGTAGCCCTTGGGAGTCGGACCCTCGAAGGCGTAGGCGAAGACCCGCCGGATGGACCGCATCGTGTCGGGGGTGGCATAGATCGGGATCTTGGCGGAGCGCATGTCGCTGTACCGTCGGAGGTCGTCCATCCCCATGATGTGATCGGCGTGGGGGTGCGTGATGATCACGGCGTCGAGCCACCGGATGTTCTCGCGAAGCGCCTGGAGCCGGAATTCCGGGCCCGTGTCGACGACGAGTCGGACGTCGGACGTCGCGACATAGATGGATGACCGGGTCCGATGGTTCCTGGGGTTCGCCAGGAACTCCGGAGGATGATCGATCCCGATGACCGGGACGCCCACAGAAGTGCCGGAACCCAGGAACGTGAACTCGAACGACATCGGCGGCAGGGTGCCAGTTCCAGTCGGCAACGTCCACGCCGCGAAGGCCACCCTGATCTCCGGATAGGGGCGCCTGGGAGAAAGCGATCCCACCAAGAAGGCACGAAGGACACGAAGGAAGCATGATTCGTTGCGGCCTCGGCAATCCGCTACAGGTCAATCCCGATCAGGGACTCGCTTCCGCCTTTCCCTTCGTGCTCTTCGTGCGCTTCGTGGTTTTTTACGCGGGGTTTTGGGGGCCACCGCGAAGGCAGCCGCGGCGCCCGCTGATTTTGCCGTTTCCCGGGGGGGCGCCCGCCCGTAAGAGTGGGTGGGTCGTTGCCCGCATGCTGACGCATTTGCGCATCAAGAATCTCGCCCTGGTCGCGGACCTGAGCCTGGAACTGGGCGATGGATTCCATGCCATCACGGGCGAGACCGGCGCGGGCAAATCGATCCTGATTGGCGCGCTCAACCTGCTTCTGGGTCGACGGGCGGACCGGACGCTGCTGCGTGCCGGAGCGGACAATTGTTCCGTGGAAGGGGTCGTGGACACGACCCGGTTGAAGGCGCCGCTGGCCGCGTTTCTCGCGACGAACGGCCTGGAACCCTGCGAGGGCGGGGAACTGCTCCTGAAGCGCGTGTTCACCGCTGCGGGAACCAATCGCCAGTTCGTCAATGGATCCCCGACCACGCTCCAGATCCTGTCCGAACTGGGGGATTGGCTCGTCGACATCCACGGTCCGCACGACCACCAGTCCTTGTTCCAGACGGCGAGACAATTGGACCTGCTCGATGCCCACGCCGGCCTGTGGGAAGCCCGCGAGGCGTACGCGAAGGTGTTTGATCGACGGGCGGAACTGGAGGCGGCGCGGAACGCCCTGGGCGCGGATGATCGGACGCGCGCGCTGCAACTGGACCTTCTCCGCCACCAGGTCCTGGAGATCGAGGCGGCCCGCCTGGTGGCGGGTGAGGAAGGGAACCTGACGGAGGAACACCGACGGGCGCAGAACGCGGAGCGGCGCCTCGAACAGGCGCACGGCGCGCTCTCGATTCTCGCGGAGGGCGACGATCCGATCGCGGCCCGGCTCGGGCAGGTGGGCCGCCTGCTGCATGAACTGGAACGCCTCGATCCGGGCGCGGCCGGACTGCTGGAAACGCATGGGCAGGCGAGCGAACTCCTGCGGGATCTCCAGGGAGCGCTGGGCCAGTACGCGGACCGCGTGGACCTGGACCCGGGCCGCCTCCGGGAGATGGAGGAACGGCTGGACCTGATCCAGGGACTTCGACGCAAGTACGGCGGAACCGTGGAGGCGGTGCTGGAATTCGGTGAGGAAGCCCGGGAAAAGCTGCGGCAGTGGGAAGGGCGGGACGCCGAGCTGGAGCGCCTCGACCGTGAGCTCGCGGGGTTGGATGTTGAGTTGCGGCGTCTCGGGACCGAACTGACCGCGGCGCGGCGCCGGGCGATTCCGAAGCTTGGTCGGGCGGTGGTGTCCCAGCTGCGGGACCTGGGATTCAAGCGGAGCGAGTTTGACGTGGGACTTCACGAGGTCGCGGGTGGGGAGGGCCAAAGGAGTGGATACGACGTCGTCGAGTTCCTTTTCGCGCCCAACCCTGGCGAGCCGCCGCGCCCCTTGCGGGCCATCGCGTCGTCCGGCGAGATGGCGCGTGTGATGCTGGCGCTGAAGACGGTGTTGGCGGCCCAGGACGACATTCCGGTCGTCGTGTTCGACGAGGTCGACGCGAATGTGGGCGGCGAGACCGCGCACGCCGTGGGTCAGAAGATGCGGGAGATCGGGCGGCGTCGGCAGGTGCTCTGCATCACGCACCTGGCGCCCGTGGCGGCGTGGGCGGACCGACATTGCGTGGTCACGAAGACGGGGCGCGATGGACGAACCGTCACCGAGATCGAGGCGGTCGAGGGGGAAGCCCGCGCGGAGGAGCTCGCGAGAATGCTGGGGGGCGGGGACGCCGCGCGCCGGCATGCGGAGGCGCTGCTCCAGGGACGGGCCGGGTGAACGACGCATTCGAGATTGTGCCGCTCCGGCGGGGCGGCGTGGGAATCCGTTCGACGCGGTATCGGGAGATCTGCCACCCCGGCGTGGGTCCGCGGGAGGAAGCCGAGCGGGTGTACATCCAGGGACTGGACCTGCGCCGTCGGTGGGCGGCCGAGCGGGGGGAATTCGTGGTCTGGGACGTCGGACTCGGAGGGGCCGCGAACGCGACGGCGGTCATCCACGCCGCCGCGGGGTCCGGGTGTTCCCTTCGTATCGTGAGCTTCGACTGGGGGGTGGAACCGTTGGATTTCGCGCTGAGGCACGCCGACGCCCTGGGGTACTTCGGTGGGCTGGAACGGTGGTGCCGCGAACTCGTGGAACACGGCTCGGTGACGTTCGATCCGGGAGGCGTCCGGGTCCGATGGGACCTGATTCCCGGCGATTTCACCGAGCACATGCGGGCGGGGCGGGGGCCGGGCGGCCGCGATCTGCCTTCGCCGCAGGCCATCCTGTACGATCCGCATTCGCCCGCGGCGAATCCGGAGATG